>JAHPYV010000244.1 GCA_019058495.1 Promethearchaeati archaeon | reverse complement strand
GGATGTGAAATCGTGCAGGTCGTCAAGACCGTCAAGATCCCTGTGCGCTACGCAACGACGAGACGCAAGCAGAGCGTCCTAGACAAGTTGACAGCCAGGTTAACTTACGGAGTCACTCTATGGTCACGGCTGATTGAGGATTATGGCGTAGAAACGCGGAGCAAGCTGAGAAGCCGTGCCGTCGAAAGCCAAATAAAGGGGAGGACGGGACTTAGCGCCGGTTTCGTTGAGTGCTGTGGGGACACAGCTCTCTGGATGTGGCGAAGCTACAGGGAACAGCACAGAATCTGGACAAAAGAAGCGAAGATAGCCGAGAGCCACAAGGATCAAGAATGGGTCAAGAAGCTCCTGAGAAGAGAGCCCAAAAAACCACTAACTAACGGTGTCAGACATAAAATCCCAATCTGGTTCGACTATCGCGTAGGTAAGCTGGAAAAGGCGAGGAAGATCAAGTTGGCAGGTCACGTCATCCGCGTAGCGACGCTGAAGAAAGGCGAATGGGTGACAATCCCACTCAACCCAGCCTCCTACCACTTTCAGCTGCTTGAGCGAGGAACAGCCAAGAGCTTCCAAATCGTGAAGAAAGACTCCAAGAAGTACTATGTTCACATGAAGATCGAGTATGCGGTGCAGGATAGGCCTGTTGCGGGTGTCCTTGGAGTGGATCTGGGTGTGAGGCGCCACGCGGCAACCGTGTTGCTAGGCGGCGAGAAGCCCAGACTCGCTCCGCGATCCTTCCTAGCCATCCGTGATGGGGACAAGAAGAACCGTCTCGATAGACTGAATAGGCTTGTGTCGGAGTTACAGCAAGGCGGGAAGTACGATGCCTTGAGACGCTTAAGAAATAGGAGGAAACATGTGGCAGAGTACTTTGACCGCCTATCCGCCAGGAAGCTGGCGGGCATGTCTGAGGGTCGTCTACTCGTTGTCGGCTACCCGAAAGGCGTCAAATATGGGAGCTTCAGGGGTAACGGCAGGAAGAAGCTGAGAAGGGTCTTGACTCGTTGGAGCTATGGCCGCATCATAAGGTTCATCGTTGAGGAGAGAGCTGAGAGAGGGCTTCCAACTGTGGTGGTGGATGAGCGGTGGACCTCCAAGACATGTTGGAAGTGCCACTCAAGAAATACCGTTCGCTTGGACCAGTCGAGCGTCTTCTGCCGTAGCTGCGGAGTTACTTTCAACGCTGACTACAACGGCGCGTTGAACATCGGTCTGCCTTTCTTGGCTAAAGCCGTGGGCCGACGGGCTGCAGTTGAGCCAGCCCCCGAAACCGGGGATGAACAGGCAAGAGAAATAGTAGCGTGCAAGTTCGGAAGCCAAGACCCTTAAGGGTTGGTAGCTCACTTGGACTCGTATTCTCTAAGGATCCAGTTTATCGCGTCCAAGGGGCTTTCCATGTTCCGTGTGAGTTTTCTTGTGTCTACTCGGTACTTGTCTGGATCGCGTAGAACCGCTAGAGCATGGCTTGTCACCTCATCCATGTTCTTGGAGTGGTAGATTGGGAAACCCTTCTTAAACAAGTATCTTTCTACATCCAGTGTTATTTGGAAATGGCATATACTTGGAACACCCAGCAAGGCGGACTCACGATCCATCGTTCCTCCCCCACTTATTGATAATGTTGAGAATGCCAATAGACTCGGCCCATCTACTGCATGGTCTGGAACAGTCACCTTTCCATTGAACTCGTTTTTGATCGCGATGCGTTGCTCTTCATAGCGTGGGATAACGACGATCTGAGTTGTCGGAAAGTCCAGAAGAATTCTCTTGATTAACGCTGTTGCCATCAAACTTGAGACGTTGATATCCTTGAACCCTTGCAGATATGCGGCTTTTGATTCTTCTGGCCTGATTACCACTATTGGTTTCGATTTGTCTAGGTGGAGTGTATTGAGAACCGACGGATCCAACTTTGCGTTCAGTATCCAAGCTACTTCATCCACACCATCGTATTGTACGATAGCTTCTCTACTTGCTCCTAGCGCTATCAACTTTCTTTTGGCTATGTATGCAGGTGACACTACATGCTTGGAGAGAGGAAAAGTCAGCTTCGCGACACTAGTCGAGTGAGGGGCATCGTTAAGGCAGATGTTTTTTATTCCAAGTCCAAAAGCTACTCTTCCAGCTTCAGGAGAACTTAGATTTATTGAAAAATCAACCTCTTTGAAAAACGGTGAAACGTAATCCACTAACTCAAGCATTCTCTCAGCACTTGCTTTGAGTTTACCCTCTAGTGTTTCTCCACCATGCTTCCCAGCAACATAGTAAGTCATCTTCTTTAGATTCAGAAGCTCGATAACTACGTCGTGGACTCTCGTAGTTACAACTACTTTGTGACCTTTTGCTTCCAAGTTTCTCTTAATACTCTCAAAAAGCCAAACTTGTTTGGGAGTCATTATGTCAAGCCAAAAGGTCATCATTGTAGCGCGTTACCTACCGAGTCTTTGATTGGTTTTTGCGTAACAACTGGTTAGAGTACACTCAGGTTCTATTATTAAAGGCACTCTATTCCCTGATGGTAATAGGTAACTATGGGGAAGGACTACTGAGCAATAGACTTGTGGCGTTACTTCTGTCGAGGCTTTTCCGAGCCACGGTGACGAAGGCGCTGGGGTTCCCGAGGGAGTACTAAGAAAGCGTCTCGGATGTGACTACACTACTCGGTCGCTAGTTAGTCCTCGCCTCGTTTTTGCCAGTAATGTGGTTCCATCTGCTTTCTTACAGATAAACAAGATTACACTGAATTTCCTAAAGAAGTTTACGAGAATTCGGTCAACTCGTATTCTTCTTAGCAGCTTTGTTATGACTCTAAGCGTTCTACTGCCAATATACTCGGTCTCGTAGCTTTTCACTGGCGTAAAACCACGTAAAGTCTTCGCACGAGAATCCAGTTCTTCGGCAAAGCTCTCTTAATCTCTTGACCGTGTAGGGAGAGACGTCAAACTTTGATCTGGAAATAGAATTCCACCATGATCGAGGAAACCAAGTTAGGAAAGGTATTAGGGTGTGAGGCTCTAGGATTTCGTATCTATTCGACACGCTGATATATAAGATTCCAATTTTTCCTAACACCCTTTTCATTCCAGTCAGCAATCTGTCCGCAGAGCTGTAGGGAACGTGTTCCAATACATCGATTGAAACAATTGTATGGAACGTTGCATTGTTGAAAGGCAAGAAGCGTCCATCCGAATGGACAAGTTCCAATGCTGGCGCACGTCTCTTCACATCTCGCAGTTCTTTATGAATGTCCAGCCCTATTGCATGAATTCCAAGGTCAAGGTAATATTCGGTGGCGTATCCTCCACCACAACCTAGGTCAAGTAACAATCCTGACATTAGATCGTGGCGAATCATATGCATGCAGGTAAAAAATTCTTTTGAGCGCCTCGTTCTTTTCTTAGCATATGATGCCAAGATGGTTTTCCCCTATCTCGGATTCGGAGAGTTGCTTGGCCTCTCGCCTTTCTGAACTTCTTCTTGTTCAGTGTCAAGAAATATGTTGGTCTTCTAGTTGTACGTCTATCAACTTGCGCTTCTCCTTTGTATCGGTTT
>JAHPYV010000035.1 GCA_019058495.1 Promethearchaeati archaeon | reverse complement strand
GGAAGCGATGAAGCAGACCGTCATACAAAGCTTCAGAGAAATAGATTTCCCAATGAACTACATGATAGCAGATAATGTGATTAATGACGTGGTGTCGGCCCTCCTTTAGAAACGTGGAGAGATTTCCAAGCTGTCGCAAAACAAAAAGAGAATCAAGCAGTTGCAGACTGAGACATATACTTATACCGACCATCACGACTCGCAGCATCAATCGTCTTAGGGTCGCATCTTTTCAGCTCACCCTCAGGAAACGCACTCAACAAATCCCAACCAAGATCAAGCGTCTGCTCAATACTACGATCCTCATACTCCCCTTGCCCGATGAACTTTCTCTCAAAAGTGTCCGCAAACTTCAAGTAAAGCTTGTCCCTGTCAGTCAAAGCCTCCTCACCAATAACCGCAACCAAATCACGAAGATCCATACCCTCACTAAAAGCATAATACAACTGATCAGACACTTCCCTATGATCCTCGCGAGTATGCCTGGTTCCGTCTTTTTCCACCCCGATCCCCTCTTTCATCAGGCGCGAGAGAGACGGACGAGGATCCATCGGAGGGTAAATGCCTTTATGATGTAACGCCTCAGAAATTATGAGCTGCCCCTCAGTAATGTAGCCAGTAAGGTCTGGAACAGGGTTGGTAATATCTTGATGGGGCATTGTGAGTACGGGCATTTGTGTGATGGTGCCTTTGCGTCCTTGTATGCGTCCTGCTCTTTCGTAGATGGTTGCGAGGTCTGTGTATAGGTAGCCGGGGTATCCTCTTCTTCCTGGGACTTCTTCTCGTGCGGCTGATATTTCTCTGAGGGCTTCTGCGTAGTTGGTCATGTCTGTGAGGATGACGAGTATGTGTAGGTTTTGTTGGTAGGCGAGGTATTCTGCGGTGGTTAGGGCGCATCTGGGTGTGATGATGCGTTCGATGGCTGGGTCGTCTGCGAGGTTTAGGAATAGGACGCATCGTTCGAGTGCGCCTGTGCGTTCGAAGTCTTTGCGGAAGTATTGTGCTTCTTCGGCTGTGATGCCCATGGCTGCGAATACTACTGCGAATTGTTCTTGTTTGCCGAGTACTTTTGCTTGTCGTGCGATTTGTGCGGCTATGCGGTTGTGTGGTAGTCCTGCGCCTGAGAAGATGGGTAGTTTTTGTCCGCGGACGAGGGAGTTCATTCCGTCGATGGTGCTGACGCCTGTTTGGATGAATTCTCTTGGGTATGCTCTTGCGTCGGGGTTTATTGGGCTGCCGTTTACGTCCCAGATGTCTTCGGGGATGATTGGTGGTCCGTTGTCGATGGGGGTTCCTGAGCCGTCGAGTGTTCTTCCGAGTATGTCTGTGGTGACGGGGATTTTGAGTGTTTCTCCTGTGAATCTGGCTGTTGTGTTTTTGGTGTCGAGTCCTGTTGTGCCTTCGAATACTTGGACGATGGCTTTTCCTTTTCCGATTTCGAGGACTGTTCCTTTTCTTTTTTCTCCGTCTGGTGTTGTTATGTAGACGAGTTCGTTGAAGCCTATGTTTTCTACGTTTTGTATTATGATGAGTGGTCCTGTTACTTCTGTGATGGTTTTGTATGTTCTTTTGGTGTAGAGTGGGGTTGCTGCTATTTTTGCGGCTTCTTCTTTGGGTTGTTTGGTTGTTGTCATGGGGGTTGTGTCTCCTGTGTTTTTTGGTTGGGTTTTCTTTGTTTGGTTGGTTTGTTTAGGTGGTTTGGTTGATTGTGTGTGGGATATAATTGTTGTGGTTTTGGGTTCTCTCTCTTCCTGGAGAAGGGGGAGTGCAACTCGTCTTTTCTGTTAGCCTGTAGAGTTGCGAGAGTTCTGAGGTCTAGGATTGAGGATGTGTTCATTTTCGGGGACTGCGAGCTTTTCCCATTAGTCATTGGTAAGGTGTGGGCTAAGGCGCGCAGAGAGTTGCTGAAGCCCTGAAATTCTGGGACTGAATGCGTCTTTGCAAACGAAGGCTGTGGAGTAGAGGTCAAGGGAGGAAAGAAGTGCGCGGCGATCAATCTATTTCAAGTTTTGTTCGCGTGTATGCTGCTAGAGTCCTGGCTCCTCTGCGAGGCGTGAGCTTCTTGGCTTTTGACCTAATTTCGACCTGGGTTCTGGGGCTGGTCAGTTTTCAACTCCGATAGTTTGTTCAGATTCAAAGATGTTAGGAGAGTTGAAATTCTCTTGCGGTATGCTCTCCTCATGATTACTCCTGCTGTGGCAACGCCTCCGAACACTAGCACCATCGGGACGATGCCTAGTACCAATGAAATCGTTTGGCCTTCGACTATTACGCCGCCTTGGACCTTCATGAATCCGAAGGCGTTGGTAGCTGCCAAAGCAAAGAAGTAGATTATAAGACCTATCATCGAAAGAATGAATGTCCAGGTGAACGCCAAAGCTCTCCTTCGGTATCTCCTGAGGAAGTCAAGAAGCTTGAAGAGGGAATCCCTTGTTGAGCGCTCGATCTTGGGCCTTTCCTTAAGAAAGGCTATGAGCTTGTCTGAATAACCCGCTTGGCTTAGAATGCCAGAATAGTCCTTGGAGACCGCGTAGGCTATGAACTGGTTGAATCTGGGCCCTGTATCTAGAGGTTCCGTCCAGAACCAGAATCCGTAGACGAACATGAAGATCTGGACTCTCCGATCCTTCTCAAACCTACGGTAGCGCCAACCACTTGAAGCATAGTATGCTGGGATAAAGGGAAACACAAAATACGCCGCAATTGGCACGAACTCCGAAGTCCCATACATGATGATCATCAATAGGACAGGTAGGGCGCCTAGGGCGGATATTGGCAACGTTCGCCATACAACTGTTTCTGTTTTCTTACTAAGCTCTCTGGTAACTACCCTTGCTTCATAAAGCCCAACTAGTAGACCCTCAACGGCGCCTAACGGAAGAAAGAACCCTCTGATGAGAGTAAACCACCCAAGCCCCACGGAAGCGAGGTAGAGCAGAATTGCGAAAACGGCGCCAGTGAAAATCGAATAGTATAGTCTCGTTCTAGCCAATGGGTATCTAGCAGCTTTCAGGGAACGGTAAGCTGGTGGCATTTGGCACCCCTCTTGAGCCATGAGAGCCTAGTAGCAAATCCTCGCAGAAAGCGGCAGTTCGCTGCCCACTCCTCTGACCAAGCTTGATGAAAAACCATTACTTAAACGTTATTAACGCGCGCTATCAAAGGAGAAAACAAGTGGATGACACTAATTCAAAACGGAGGATGTTCCGCGACAGTTAACAGCAAACTCCATCCCAGGGCAAGTTAGCAGGGCCTGGTTTTGTGGTGCCTGGTTTTCTAGAAGTGGTTTTTCTCTGTTGAAGTGCCTTTCAGCACATGTTTCTTACTGTGCGTTTATGCTGGTTTTTTCGCGGGTTGACCTTCTTCTGTGTATTTGATTTGGTCGGCGGCTTTGGTTAGTCGCTTTTCGCATCAGCGCGCGTCTTTGCTAATCCTGCAATATACACCATGATGATTAGGAACAGAAAGCCGCTCACCGCGTAAACGAAGTTGTCTGTCACAATGGATGAGATGAAAAGGAGGAACGCGCCCAACATGCCGGCTGCCAATACGTAGTGGTAGTTCCTCACCTCGAACGCGGGAAGCGTTCCCGCCCAAACCCAGCCCCCACGATGCGCAGTGTATTCACCTGCCATACGGCGGAGCGTCTGGTGCGCCCTGCGCCAGCCCGCGAAGAACAGTATGAATCCGGCAACCACCGCGACCAAGAAGGTGAGGAATGCGGGTGCGAACCACTCCAAGGGAAGCACCCCAGGACTTACGACTAGGGAGACAGAGACGATGCCGATTAGTGCAAGACCCGCGGCGATTCGCTTGGTTGCGACCCGTGATCTGGCGACCCAAGCCTCGACTACGGCTATGGCGGCTAGCGAAATGATGTAGACGCTCGTAACGATGAGACCGATCGGATAGTATGGGAGCTGCGCGCCAAAGGCGCTCGGAAGCATGTAGCCAACGGCGTAAAGCGCGAAGGCGACCCAGAGTATAGTGCTGGAGGTGTCGAGTGCCTTTTTCGCCCTTAACCTATCGGCTTCTTCCTTATTCTGAGTATTAGGTTTGATCGTCCAGGTTCTTTCCGAGGGCTCTTTCTTTTCAGTCACTATTCTGTGCCTCCGTTATTTGCCGCTCTTCGGTTTCTCAGGCTTGTATTTCCTGGTTTTTCTGCCTCCCCAGCCGTAGACGCGCCACATGAACCTGCGTAGCTCGCTGTCTCTCAGGTAGAGGCAGCCACAGAAGACGAAAAGGAAGATGCAAAGGAAGGGTAAGAACCCAAACCCCATGCTGTATGCGTAGTCGCTGGTGATGCCGATATTGGAGAAGATTTTGGTCACTCCAACGGGGTCTACGACGTAGTAGGTGTAAATCACTAGGAACATGGAGTAGACTGGTAGCAGGACGAGCAATAGGAGCAGCAGCTTGCTTGCACGCTCGGCGTACTTCTTCTTTACCTTCTCAGAGGCGTCATAGCCGACGAGGGCTGCTTTCCTCGCAGCGTTCTCTGGATCAAGGATGACGCGCCAGCTGGACATGCCAGCGACGAATAAGCCATCGGCGGTGAACCAAAGGAAACCCGGTGCTGTTGCTGGGTGTTGAAACCCCCATCCGACTGCCTCTGTATACAGGAGGAGGATTATACTGGTTATGAGGATTGTCAAGCCGAATATCTTGCCTAGTTTTCTTGCTTCATTAAGCTGAACCGTGGTGCTCCACCCCTCCGAGGTTTCTTCATGCTTCCGCTGTTCTTCGGAAGTAGTTGAGAAACTAACTGAAATGTACCATAATCGTCTCATTATATAAGATTCTCTGGTCATCAGAAGGGGGAAGCTGACTGACGTCGCTGGCAACCGCTTACTAATAGGATGAGTCAAGACATTAACCCTAGGATCTCGCTAATCCGTTTGACGTGAGGTCGTCTCTAGGTGCAGATGGGTGTTCCGATGGTTATGTGATTGATTAGCTTGTTGGTCTGGTTTTCGTTGAATGGTATTGTTGTTATTCCTTGGAGTTTCATATGTGTGACTAGGTTCTGGAGTTTCTGTGCGTCTTTTCTCCATGGCGTTATGATTATCAATTCTTTTGGTTGCTCGAACTCTAGTTCTTGCCTTATTCTCGTGAGTTTTGCTAGTGTTGTGTTTTGGTCGAAGTCGTTGTTAGTCCATGTTGTTATTATGTGTTGGTCTTCGTCTGTTAGCAGGAGTTCCCTGTTGTTGTCTATCCATCTTGTGTTGATTCCTTTACTCTGCAGGTCTTTGTAGATTGTACTGATGATGTATTCCTGCATAATATTTCTGGTTTCGTGGCTTGTTATTTGGTAATATATTCTCGTTGCTTCGTATGGAGTGGTGTAATTCGGTGCTATTATCTCTCCGATCAGGTTTTCTGTGATTAGGGGTTCTGTTTGGTCTCTTAGTTGTTGTGCTGTTGGTAGGTTGAGTCTCATCCGTAGGGTGGTTTCGTCGATGATTTCTTGCTGGTGTTTAAAGGCTTGTTTCACTTTTGGCCAAATCTGGTTCTCTTCACGTGTCTGGGCGGAGTTTATTGATTGAGGACGCGCAGTAACAGGCATTGCATTCTCCTGGATCCGATGTTGTAGGGGGAGGGCCTTTTCAGCTTCATGTAGTGGTTGATTTGTCAGTGGATGTTGCGGGTGCGGTTGTTGAGGACGTACGTTGTAGTTTGCACTAGAGTTGGGGTTGCTTGCAGTTTGCGAGTCTCTTAATTCTTGGTTGTACTGGTCTTTCCCCTTTTCCCTATGTTCCTTAATGCTTTCTATTGCTTTGATGTCCGTTCTGAGCGCTTCCTTATAGTCACCTGATTTCAATGCCTTCTCTGCTATTGCTATCAACCTTATGGCCTCTGACCGACTTGGATCCATCTCTCTTTTACCTTGTGCGACGCCTGTGTTTCCCGTGGAACTCGGGACAGTTGACTCCGTTCTTTTATCATATATTACTGGATAATTCACCATGTTTTCCATGATTATTTCTCTGTCCGTCACTTTGGGCGGATCCATCTCGACCGTTCTTATTCTTATGGGCCCAGAGTGACGCGGAGTCGTGATAATTGCTTCTCTCTTGGGCATTACTTTCAGGTAGTTGGTTTGTTCTTCGTTCAGGTTGAGCCATTGCGCAGCCTTCTCGCTGTCGACTGTAGTTCTCAAGAATATTTTTGTGGCAGAGTTCGCGACTATGTTTTGGCTTATATTTGGTCTTTGTGCTGCGATTATTACGCCTTGTCCAGTAGTTCTCAGGAGCAGCACCATCTGTTCGGTGATACCTATTTCTGCTGTCGTTTTCTTCGTGAGTATTTCTGGAACGACGTCCAGAGCGTCGTCGATTATTAGTAGATGTTTTAGTTGATTTTCTATTCCTCGTTGTTGAGCGGCTGTGGCGACGTATTTCGTGATCATGTTTGATATTAGGCGAAGGTCTTCTGATGTCCCATTCCTCTTAATTTCACTCAGGTCTATTATCACCCTGCGTTTCACCAAGTCGTCAAAATTCGTGTTACTCTCATGGTGGTTGAAAACATCGCTTAGGGGGGATCTCGTAAAAGAATTTAAGCGATTAAGTAGTGCTTGAATCGTTGAGTTAATTTGAGGCATAGACGACAGTCCATGTTTTTCTGCATAGTTCTTGAGCCAGTCATTGTAGGTCTCCCAGTTTCCCCAAGACGTAGTTCCTTCGTTACTATGAGCCGCCGTAGTTACTGCGGTCAGCGCGCCTTCATTGGGTCTCCGTCTTCCGAGCTTCATCGCTGCCCTCGAAGTTATATAGCTCACAAGCGATTCGTAGAAAACTCGTTCCATTTGAGCACTTAGATCTCTATTCTGGTCTGTGAAAAGTGTAGAGAAGGTTTCTTTGAGGATAGTAAAGATCTTCTTTGCATGTATCTCTGGGTTTTCCATTTGTGGGTCAAATAGGCTGACATTTAGCGGAGCAATCCTCGAACCGGGTTTAAGGTACACAACCTTGTCTATCAGTTTTGTTAGTGGCTTATACTCTCCTTTCATTTCTATTATCGTCCACGCGACATTGTATATGGACGCTGCTTGAAGTAGTTTCATGATTAACCTTGTCTTTCCGAAGCCTGTTTCACCGAAGATAACGGTATGAAGCATTAGATCTTCGAGTTTCAGTCTCAAAGGGCAGATCTCATTTTCTCCGGACATCACTTCGCCTATCGTGACCTCCCCGTTCTCAAGTTCTTCTCTTGGAGGAACCTGAAAGTTCGGCATTGAGGTCTCTTGTATTCCTGGTATATTCTGCTCTGGCAAGTGAATCAGCGCAGACACCAACCTTGAAGATGCCCTCATCATGGTAACTCCAATCTCCTGCCTAAACAGGAGATTGTTCAGATGCTTCGCAACTGCTCTGCCTTTAAGTTTCTCACATTTCACCCTACCGCTTGGGCTCGAGTAAATCGCCTCAATACAGGCGTCTCCTTTTTCTTGGAACATTTTTGTTTCCCCGGAGGTCTGGCCTCGATATACAAGATAGGCTGAAACTTTCCAGTATCCTGTGAGCTGGGCATTTCTTTCTTCTCTCACTTCTCTCTTCTTCTCGCCGAGCTCGAGTAAAACTCTCATGTCAGGGTCATTTTTCGCCTTTTCAAGAAGCTTTGCTTCAGATGCCACAGCTGGAGGACTTATTGCTTCTAGGTGTATTACCATTGAGCCCGCTATGCGCTCCTTGGTGAACGCGGATATGAGTTTCTCTACTTGAGGTTGTGCAGATTCGATAAGGGAAGTTGACTCAGCCTTGCTTCTCAATGCACTTACGGAAACGTATCGCACCCCTGATTGTTGAGGCCCCTCAATTCTCAAATGCCCACCATGGGTCTCAATCGAACAGGATGGATCACTTCCAAGAATTGATCCATAAGCAACCCAAAGTGCATGCCCTTGAAGAAACTCGATCTTTGCATTGAATCTGGCCTGCAATATGCTCTTCAATTTCTCAGCTTTTGCCTCAGCAGTCTTCGCAGCCATTTCAACGATCGAATCAATAGCCAATGTGAAGAATCTGATTGAGGCGAGGCCCCTTTCTGTTTCGAATTCAACGCCAAAATCTGGTACGTTATTCCACAATGAACTCAGATGCGAATAGGGGAAAAACTCACTGTCTGACCTATCAAAACCGTCTTCTTCGGGGCTATGCAATATCCTTCTTGTTTCGACTGGCAACGGTGAAGCCAAATGGCTAGCCAACTTGAGAATACAGAGTGCTACATTCTTGTTCCGCATCTTGAAGACAATGCTTTTGCCCCGGTAGAATGTTGCCTCATCTATTGAACCCACATGACCTTTATCCATGCTGGGAAACCTACCAAAAAATGATAGCGTAACCGATACCACAAAGGCAAGCAAGCCTAGTAGCAAAACAGCATCGGCAAATAACGAGACGACTGTGTTAAGAGACGGGTATAATCCGATCAAAGGCAGAACGACAAAATCCGAGATCGACGCGCCAGTTGCCATGTTCAGTGATATGAGCGCCACATAGTGAATCCTTCTTCCTAAAAACGTTTCCTCAAACAGCCTACTGGTAACATACTGTAATACTATGATTATTGTCGCAGTCAGTGATACTCCTGAGATGCTATCACAGATCAAAGCCAAGCCGAGAACACTAGGTAACTGTTTCAGGAACCTTGCCACAAGCAATAGAACGACATTGAGAGAAAGAAGGGATACCGCTATTTTTCTATTGTTAATCATCAGCACCCATCATTTCAGTAATGACTGGTGATATTAGAACTCCTCCATTGAAAAAACCACAGAATTCCACAGTAATTAAAGAGGATGATGATTGTTACCTGGCGGATCGGCAGCACTATTTGGCTACAGCCACGCTTGGTGTAGTTTTGGTCTGTAAGGTGTCGAATTGGCTATCTATTCTCTTTTCGACTTCATCACACACTTGTTTGACTTTTGATTGCTCAACAATTTTGAGGCGAGCTATCTCATCATATACGCTTAACTTTAGAACTTCTCGGACTGGAACACCCAAGTTCACGGCCCTCTTCATATTCTCATAGAATCTAATTATCACTTTCAGCATTCTATATGACTTCGTGGGGTCGCAATAGGAATCAACGGGGTGTAGTGCCGACTGCATCAAGTAGTCTTCTCTGATCATTCGAGCAGCTTCTAGGATTACCTTCTCTGTTTCAGGGAGAGCATCAGGCCCTACAAGTTGCACTATCTCCTTCAACTCCTCTTCTCTCTGTAGTAAGATCATTGCGGTTTCCCTCAGAGGGATCCACTCCGCGTTAACTTGGCTTATGAACCATTCCTTCAAATTGTCCAAGTATAGACTGTAACTTTGCAACCAGTTGATCGCTGGGAAGTGTCTCCTTGATGCCAAGTCCTTATCGAGCGCCCAGAAAACTTTCACTATCCTTAGTGTGTTTACGGTTACAGGTTCAGAGAAATCCCCACCTGGCGGACTGACGGCCCCAGTCACGCTGATGCTAGCAATCTGCTCTTTTGGACCCAAGGTTACGACTCTTCCAGCCCTCTCGTAGAACTCTGAAAGCCTGCTAGCTAGATATGCAGGATATCCTTCTTCGCCGGGCATCTCCTCGAGCCGACCTGATATTTCTCTCAGAGCCTCTGCCCACCTTGAGGTACTGTCAGCCATTAGCGCAACATCGTACCCCATGTCCCGGAAATACTCAGCCATTGTAATTCCTGTGTAGATGCTTGCTTCCCTAGCTGCAACTGGCATATTGCTAGTATTGGCTATCAGTACTGTTCGTGCCATCAACGGTTCCCCTGTTCTCGGGTCAGTGAGTTTCGGAAACTCTTCAAGCACTTCAGTCATCTCGTTTCCTCTCTCGCCGCAACCTACATAGATGATTATCTTCGCATCAGCCCATTTAGCCAATTGGTGCAGCATCACGGTTTTTCCTGTACCAAATCCTCCAGGAATAGCTGCCGTGCCACCTTTAGCCGTAGGGAAGAATGTATCTATGATCCTCTGGCCAGTTATGAGTGGCGTATCCGTGCTCAACTTAAACTTGGTAGGTCTTGCTCTGCGAACGGGCCATGTTTGAAGAAGTGGTAGAGTGTAGTCTTCACCCTCAGTTGTCTTAACAGTCCCTACCTCGTCAGTGACCTTATACTTACCTTCTGTAGCTACATCAGTTAATTCTCCTGATATGCCCTGGGGAACGATTATTCTATGTTTCACTAGCTTGGTTTCGGGGATCTCACCAAGTATTGAACCAGGCTCGACTTTGCTCCCTTTTTTCAATAATGGGGTGAATTCCCATTCAGTATTCCGAGGAATTGCGTCCGCCACAACTCCCCTTTTTATGAAGTCACCTACAGCTTCCTTGATCCTCGGCAATGGACGCTGGATTCCATCGAAAATCTGGCCTATCAAGCCAGGACCTAATTCAACTGATAGGGGGCGCCCACTTGCGATAACTGGCTCGCCAGGTTTGATTCCCGCGGTCTCCTCATAGACTTGAATCGTACAAACGTCCTCTAATACTCTGTTTACTTCTCCAATTAAGCCTTCATTTCCTACTCTGCAGACCTCATACATCTTCACTCCGCGGAGACCCTCAGCATCCACCACCGGTCCTGATACTCTGATTATCTTGCCCTTGATTTCGGACAACAGGGATCACCCTTACAATTAGCTGCAGTAGAAGTTGTGAACCACAAAATGAAGATTGGATTACTCTTAAACAGTTACGGCAAGTCTAAGTTATTTAAAGATTGTGAGCATCCTTTCGTCTTGTTTTTGAACTTTAGTGCCACGGGGGTTTCTTATACTCACTTGTCTTGACAGTTACTTGAGAGAGTGAATCATTATGCATTTGTCCCTTGAAAGACTTTTCAGCACGGTGGCACTTCTGTCACTCGCCATGGCAATTGTTCCTCAACTCTCTATTGCTCAAACCACCCTCAACGATCAGAGCGTCAGTCTGATAGAAGAATTGCTAGGCAACCTGCTAAGGGTTTGGGCTCTCGATATTATTGTGATATCCCTTTCAGTTGATCATGTGTCCCTCTCTTTGAGTATCATCCCTTTTCTCTGTATATTCCCTACGGCTCTGATAATCTGTCTAGCTGACTATGAGACATTTATGAGAATTATCGGTCTGGCAATTCTAACCATTGTATTCGTTATCGCTCGTTACCTTGCAAACTCAATATAGTGGACCGAGCGTTGCGATTCGCGAGAAATGCGATCGATCGTGTCAATCTCTCTGACAAGTTCATTACAGCTGTCATTAACATCTCCAAAGATGATGTAACCTAGCTATGACTGTTCACTTTTATGTCGCCCCCTACAACCATTTAGAGCACGATTATGATTTGACTGTAGTGTTGTGGTGGAGGTCTTCAAGCTTGTTACGATTGGAAGAAACGGAGGCTGAAAAGACTTATCCTTCAAGAATAGAGTGTGGTGGCATCGAAGCTGACGAAGGAGACCTTCCTGAACCTGGAAGAAGTTCTGATATCCAAAAGTAGAATAAGGATTCTTAAGGTATTAGCGATCGGAGGCCCCCTAGACATCTCTGAGATAAAAAAGCGCACTGGACTAAACTATAGGTCAATAGTCAAAGCTTTAGATGCTCTTAAGCAAATGCGGATCGTTGGAGAAGTGCATCCCAATAGAAGCCGTAACTTCCGTATCAAAACGGAGAACTTGCAGGCTTCCGCTGTGATGGAACTAATCATGACCCTTGACGATCTCCGACCCGACTCACGACAAGATATAAGCATCTAAGTGCATCAATATCGATAGGAAAGAACACCTCAACACAATATTTATCGAAAGCAATCGGAGGGATAGAACATTCCAGAAGACGAGGAGATCTCGGAAGAGAATGCAGCTGGCGCCAAGACTCTAATGGATCTCCCAGGCGTTGGTCCAGCCATAGCTAAGAAACTGGCCGAGTCAGGCTACAGACGAATCGAGTCCATAGCGGTAGCGTCAATTCAGGAACTATCAAAAGTAGCTGACATAGGTACCACTACCGCACAAAAGATCATAGAGGAGGCACGCAAAGCCCTGGAGATCGGATTCGAGACGGCAGACGATATCTTCAAGCGGAGACAGAACGTAGGACGCATCACGACAAGCTCAAAGAACCTCGATGCCCTACTGGGCGGAGGAGCCGAAACTCAGTCGATAACGGAAGCTTACGGTGAGTATAGAACAGGAAAGACGCAGATAGGCCATCAGTTGTCCGTAAACGTACAACTTCCAGCCGAAAAAGGTGGACTCGAAGGCACAGCCCTCTATGTAGACTGCGAAGGAACATTCAGACCCGAACGCATCTATCAAATGGCCTTAGGACAGAATCTCGATCCCAATAAAGTTCTCAAAAACATAATAGTGGCAAGAGCTTACAACTCAGATCACCAGATTCTACTGGTTCAGCAATCCGAAGAATTCATCGACGAGAAGAAAATCAAGCTAGTGGTTATCGACTCAATAGCAGGCCACTTCCGCGCTGAATACATCGGACGTGAGAGACTGGCAGAACGCCAGCAGAAACTAAACAGACATCTACATGCATTACAGAGACTAGCTGACATACATGGAGTCGCAGTATTTGTCACAAACCAGGTCATGTCTAAACCAGATGTATTCTTCGGAGATCCTACCCAACCAATAGGCGGCCACGTACTCGCCCATGTACCTCAGACGCGATTATACCTAAGAAGATCCAAAGGAAACATAAGGATATGCAGATTAGTGGACAGTTCATACCTGCCTGAAGGCGAGGCAGTTTTTGTGATTACAGAAGAAGGGATAAAAGATCAATAAAGCCAGAGATCTCAGTACTATTGGCATTTCTCACTTAGCAGAGAATAGGCGGGCCCGGAGGGATTTGAACCCACGACCGCCGGCTATCTGCGCCTAATCTCACCAAAACTGCTTCGCAGGCCGGCGCCCTATCCTGACTAGGCCACGGGCCCTCTTACCACGAATCTTGTACAGAATAACTCAATTGAAGTTTAATATCTTTTCTTTTCCAAAACAGTGTGTTCACCGGATCTCAATAGTAAAATAAGTGATATTGATATGATCATATCATTGACAAAGAGATCAATTCCATAATCCCGCAGTCTAATTGTCCAGAGTGGATTGAATTCTCACAATAAGTAGGGAGAAGTGAGATTTGTGGAGGGAGAGACATCAACTGGCGCGTCCCATTTGAAAGACATTATGTCTCGAATAAGGGTCGTTGAGGTTCTAAGACTTCTAAAGAGAACACACACATACAACGAATTGTCTCGCGCATCCGGCTTACCCGTAACCGTGCTTAACAGATACATCAAAGGCAGAGTCTTGCCTAGCCAAGACAGATCCAAGCTTCTCCTCAAAACTTTTCAAAATATGTTTGACCTTTCACTAGAAGTTAAGAAAAGAATAGTTTTCGATAAGAACGGCTATTTCGACAATACCCCAATCCTTAGCGACACATTTCTTTCACGGGCTATCGCAAAAGAGGTTGCAAGGAGATTTGCAGACAGAAGAATAACCAAGGTGCTGTCTCCTGCTGTTGACGGAATCCCGATCGCGGTTCATGTTGCAGACGAATTTGGAGTCGATCTGATCATTGCTAAGAAAGCCAAGGAAGTCGGTATTGAGAGCTTCATAGAAGAGAGTTACGTTCCAAGTTATTCTGGTGTGTTGATGAGTCTATACCTGCCCAAGAAAACCATATCTTCCAAAGACAGAGTGATGATAGTGGATGATGTCATACGGTCAGGCGAAACGCAGAGGGCTCTGATCAATGTAGCAAACAGAGTGGGAGCCAGCGTCGCAGGAATATTCATACTGGTATCCATCGGTACATTATGGCAAAAGGAACTTAGACTCCCCTCCAGTTGTCAGCTGGAAATCCTTGTTAAGTTGCCAGCACCCGGACGCACTTAGCTAGTCCATCGAATGGATTATCTGCTGCAGAGCTCTTACCAGCGAGGCTATGCTGTTTATAACTGGCGTAGAAATCTTCTCTCCAAACCCCACATTCAAAGGCTCGATCCCGATTACAGAGATGGCTGCACCAGAACTCTTTTCCAGAAGACCAATGAGAAATGATAGCGGCAAAGTATGTGTTGAGTAGCTAAAGCCAGTAATTTCTGCTTTCTCTACGATTCTCACCGAACCAGGCTGCAACCCCATTCTAGCAGCATCGACTATCACTATGTGGGAAGGATGAAGCTTATTCACAACCGAGGTAAAGTTCTCTGGGGCTGCACCGGCTTCAACAACACTCACCCTCCCAGACTTGCGTAATCCTCTCTTAAGTTGTCTCGACAACTCGACACCTGCGGCATCGTCACACCCAAGTTCGTTGCCCACCCCAATTACCAGCAGACGCTTGACGCCCTTCAGTCGTTCTCTTAGTGAATCTCCAACCATCTTCACGTCACTAAACATTAAAAAGGTACGACGTGAGTCTTAATCTTAGCCTTGCGGAAACAGTGAACTTCAGCTGAAATGGTGGAACCAGCATGACGGACGAGGAGTCGCCTGACAAAGACACCGCACAACCAGAACTTGGATCCGAGGAATTGGAAGAGGAAACACCAATCCCCGAAAAACCTAAGGCCTATCTTTCGAACTCGTATGTGGCAATCAAGAAGGATACAGACGCCATTTACAACAGAGTTTTCTACGGAACCAAACAACACGACGGAACTTTAAGACTCTCACCAGTGGAGACTATGTTCCTGCTGGAAAGAAGCAGAATTGAACTACTTGATGAAACAACAGGAGCACAAATGAATCTGTACGAATATCTAAAAAGATCCCACGAAGCGCACCCCGACCTCTGGACCCATTACCTAGTCTATAGAGACTTGCGAAGCAGGGGATACATAGTCAAGGAGGGAATCAGCGAAGAGATACCTTTTAGGCTGTACCCTAGGGGCGGAGAAATAGGAAAAGACACTTCCAAATATCTGATCTATATCGTGAAAGAGGGAGTCCCCATCGAATTAACCAAACTCGACAAAGCAACGACAACGGCAAAAGGTATAGGAAAGAGACTAATACTTGCTGTTCTTAACAGACAAGGGGAGACAACTTACTACCAAGTTTCTCAAGTCAATATCTGATACATGCTGACATTTGTCAGTGTGTCGTTTTAGGCAAGAATGAACTGGGCATCTCTACAACTTCTGCTTTTGCAAGTCGCCCCCTAATCCTGACCGCGAGCACTGCGCCCTTTTTTGCATTCTTCCTTTCCACATATCCTACCGCGATACCCTTTTGAAGAACAGGTGAAAACGAACCACTTGTAACCTTGCCAACTACCTTCATTCCTCGAAGAATCTCATAACCGGTTCGTGGAATCCCCTTATCTAGGAGAACCAATCCAACGCGAAGGCGCTTAATGCCCTTCCTCCTCTGCTGCAGAAGAGCTCTTTTACCGATAAACGACTTCTTCTTGAACTTAACGAAGGCTCTCAACTTCGCCTCGAGTGGAGTAGTTTGCTCATCCAGATCCTGTCCATATAGAGGATAACCAGCTTCAAGCCTCAGCGTGTCTCTGCAACCAAGACCACATGGAAGCATGCCGAATTCTCTTCCAGCCTTCAAGACTCCCTCGAACAACTCGACTGCCTTACTTGACTCCCTCTGCGGAACGTTAAATTGGCAGACCTCAAAGCCATCCTCACCAGTGTATCCAGTTCTTGACACCATAGCCTCAAACCCCCCGAGCGTAATTACGCTGACACCGAACCGAGGGATCTCAACAAGCTTGGCGTCGGTGAGCTTCTGCAATGTCAACAAGGCATTCCGTCCCTGAACCGCAAACATTGGAGTGTGATCTGAAATATCCTCAAATTTGACGTCATACCTCTTGCTGTGCGTTATGAACCAGTTAAAGTCCTTCTCCCTATTAGAAGCGTTAACCACAACAAAGAATTCATGTTTCTCTAATCGGTATACAAACAGGTCATCAAGAGTACCGCCATCACGATTGCAGAGCAAGGCGTACTCCGATCCACCGGGCGGTACGCGCGTAAGATCATTAGTAACCATATGGTTGAGAAATCGACGGGATTCTGGACCTGAGACCTTGCATCTACCCATATGAGTTATGTCAAAAATGCCAACAGAATTCCTTACGGCATTATGCTCTGCGATTATGCCAGTCTTCTCGTACCAGAGAGGCATCTGAAAACCTGCAAACACGCTCATATGTCCTTCATGTGAAACATGCCAGTCATAAAGATGAGTTCTCTTAGGTACCCCTTGAGACAGCGTTACCACCTATAAGAAGTTGATACAATTGGTTATTAATGATTTCTCACAACATAAATTCAGCAAAGACGGCTAACAAACAACAGGCCATGAGTCAAAACCAAACAACAGCATTTCTGTCACAAGCTGTCAATGTAATACATCTCTTGAAGGATCTGAGGGTCCATAAACCAATTGAGGAGGAGACAAGCCTTGGAGTTATTGTCATTGCATACCAGTATAATACGAGTCAATGAGAACGTGACTGATAGAATTCGCGATACACTGGTTAAGGAAAGACTTCAAATAAGGAACGGCGATATCCTAGCGATCTCTTCTAAGGTGATCGCAGTATCAGAAGGGCGAATTGTCGAGTTGGATAAAGTCATTCCTTCGAGGAAGGCTTTCAGCTTATCTAACAAATATCATGTCTCGCCCGAAATATGTGAACTCATTATAAAGGAAGCCGATTCAGTAATTGGAGGCATAGACGGTGTCATACTTACTCTCAAGAATAATATTCTGATAGCGAACGCTGGCATAGATAAGAAAAACGCTGGCCCAGGCAAGGTAGTTTTGCATCCAAACAATTCACCTTACGCAGCCGAAAAGATAAGAAACGAGTTTCTGAAGAAAGAAGGGAAGAGGATCGGAGTGATAATAACGGACAGCCGCACACAGCCCCTCAGGATAGGAACAATTGGAGTAGCCCTTGCAGTTTGTGGGTTCGAGCCACTTGTAGATGAAAGAGGTAAACCAGATCTGTATGGTAGACCGCTGCAAGTCACAAGAAGAGCTTTAGCAGACGAATTGGCGACAGCAGCGGAAATCCTAATGGGCGAAACAAACG
>JAHPYV010000243.1 GCA_019058495.1 Promethearchaeati archaeon | reverse complement strand
TTCACATCCAACTCTGCTCACTAGAACTGCACCAACCTTTCCGACAGGACCTGCTCCGAATATTGCGCAGCGCTTGTTCCGTATGTCTCCAAGGCTCTGAGTTGCTAATGCATTCTCAGTTTTCGCAATCATTGCCGCCGCAGTAGTATATGCTCCACTTGGGTCTATTATGACTGGAGCCTCGAACGGAGGAAACATTGCTTGCAAGGCAACCTCGAGAACTTTCTCTGCCTTGTCCGAATCTTTTCCACCAACTAAGAAGCATGTACGCTTTGCTCCAGCAGGTCCTCTTGAAAGGAGAGCCTCTTGAACTATGACCTTTGTTTCCTCAGGAGGTATATCATTGTAGGTTATCACGCTGTCGTAGCCAGCATCGTACCCCATGCAGATGTCAAAAGGGTTGACCTTCTTTCCATCGCAGTCTATGAAGAAGAGCAGATAAGGGAGATACTCCGAGGCCTTCTTAATCACTGGCTTTACCTGAATTTTAAAAGATTGCAGGACACTCTCGACCTTGCCACTGCTGGGAATAGAAGCCTCACCCTGCATAGGAACGGCTTTCTTTGAAACTGTGAGGACGTCTACCTTAACTTTTAGAGACTCCAAGAGTTTCTTGAGCCCATCAACTTGCTCAGGGCTGCAGAGATGATATGACAGCATTGAAGCGCTCTTCTTCCCATCAAACTTCCTAGCGTTATCAAGGATGCCCATTGCAATCCAGTTCTGTCGAACTGAGAAGTTTATCTCCTTTAACTCTTCATCAATCTCAGTTTGAAGGCATTGTCCATATGTGACCAAATAGTCCTCTTTTTCTAGAGTTGCCTTGTCGCGTGAGCCCTTCTGCTTAGAGAGGGCTGACAGCTCATCAAGAATCTTAGTTCTAAGCTCGATCTTCCTATTTAGATTGGCAAAGAGATATGACTTCGCATTCTCGTCTATATCAACGGCGAAGAAAGGTACGTTCTGCTTCTTGAACAATGCGGCCAGCGAGTTACCTTCATAGAACTCCTTCTGTGAACGATCTCCTATTTCGTCCGTGGCGAAAGCTGGCTTACTTCTCCTCACTAGCTCTTCCAGGAACTTGGAGAAGGCCATCGACGACCTTGCGAGCAGCCTTGCAGGCGTGCTTGGGCTTGTTGCCGCCGCAAGCAATGGTTCATTAAATTCTTTTTCAATCATCAGTACGCGCAAATCGATATCTTTCAGAGGTTCGACCTCAAGGACTTTCAATACTTCACACCTCCACTTTTAATCGATATTAGTTGTCTTGCTGAGTTATAGTGAGGGGAGGCGCGAATATATACCTTTTCGCAATGCTATATAGTCTGCTATATACCGTATATATTGAAAAAAAACCAAAATATATAAACAACTTGTTCATGAGAACGCTCGGCAAAGTATATAAAACATGCTACGGGTAGGTGTTTTTGTTTATAGAGGCGGGTGATTTCTTTGTTCGAAGTGGTTTCAAATGATGAATTGGTGCCGAATATTAAGCGGATCTCAATAAAAGCCCCCGTCGTGGCTAAGAAAATTCAACCTGGACAATTCGTGGTCATAAGAGTGAACGATGAAGGAGAGAGAATTCCCTTAACGCATGCGGATAACGACCCCGAAAAAGGCGAAGTTACGATTGTATATCAGGAAGTGGGGAAAAGCACCAAGCTCCTTGGGACGTTGAAGCCAGGCGAATATGTATTAGATCTTCTTGGGCCTCTAGGTGTTCCAATTGAGTTAAAGAAGTATGGAATTGTCGTCTTGCTCGGCGGAGGCGTCGGAATCCCACCTTTGTATCCGAAAGGCAAGGCGCTCAGAGAATATGGAAACCACATTATTTCAATAATTGGCGCACGGAACAAGGATCTCCTAGTAATGGAGGATGAGATGAAGAGCATATCGGACGAGCTTATTGTCACTACTGATGATGGTTCCAAAGGCAGGAAAGGCTTCACAGTGGATGCCCTAAAAGATGTCCTGAAAAGCAAGAAAGTCGACTTGATTATCACTGTTGGGCCTTTAATAATGATGAAGAATGCATCACTCGCCGCAAAGGACTTTGGCGTCAGAATCGAAGTCAGCTTGAATCCTATCATGCTTGACGCGACGGGCATGTGTGCAGTATGCCGTTGCACGGTCGGCGGTGAGACGAAGTTCGCATGCGTACACGGACCAATATTCGATGGAACCAAAGTGAACTTCGACGAACTGATCAGAAGGTCACGGACATATCTTGAAGAAGAGAAAGTTGCACTAGACCTCTTTAACAAGCAGAATGGCGTGAAGAGCTAAACACGGGCGGAGAGGTTGATCGATGATGTCGAAGAAAGTCGAACCAACAAAAGAGAAGAAACTCAAACAAAGAACGCCAATGCGTGAGCTAGATCCCAAAGAAAGAGTCAAGAGTTTCAAAGAGGTGGCACTTGGCTATACTGAAGAGGAAGCCGTTCAAGAGGCGGGTAGGTGTCTCAAATGCAAGGAGAGGCCCTGCTGCGCAGGCTGTCCCGTTTGCATCGACATTCCAGGCTTCGTCAGTCTTGTTAAAGAGAGGAAGTTCGCTGAAGCCGCAGCCGTGCTTAAGGAGCAGAACAGTCTCCCCGCAATATGCGGACGAGTCTGCCCTCAGGAGAAACAATGTGAACAGGTCTGCACTTTGGGCAAGGTTAAGCAGCCAATAGCAGTAGGACGGCTTGAACGCTTCGTTGCAGATTATGAAAGAGAGAAGTTGGGCGTCAAGGTTCCAAAGCTCCCGCTAGCGACTGGAAAAAAGGTCGCTGTAGCTGGCTCCGGTCCAGCAGGGCTGACATGCGCGAGCGAGCTGGCAAGAATGGGTCACGCTGTCAAGATGTTTGAATCACTTCATGTCGCTGGTGGAGTTCTAATGTATGGGATTCCGGAATTCAGGTTGCCAAAGGCGATAGTCCAGGCAGAAGTCGACTACGTCAAGAAACTTGGCGTGCAGCTTGAGACGGATGCACTTGTTGGCAGAACATACACAATCGATGAGCTGCAAGAAGACGGCTACGATGCCATCTTCATCGGGAGCGGAGCAGGGTTACCAGATTTCCTAGGCATACCAGGCGAGAACTCGCAAGGGGTATACTCCTCAAACGAGTATCTGACGAGAACCAACTTGATGAAAGCATATCTTTTCCCGAAGTATGATACACCAATCAAAGTCGGCAAGCGAGTCGTGGTTGTGGGTGGCAGCAACACTGCTATGGACTCAGCCCGATGCGCCCTAAGATTCAAAGCTGAAAAAGTGACCATCGTATACAGGCGTGGCGAAGAGGAGATGCCAGCACGAAGAGAAGAAATTGAAAGGGCAAAGGAAGAAGGTGTCGAATTCCAGTTGCTAACGAACCCCACAAAGATAATCGCTGATGACAAGGGCTTCGTCAAGCAACTTGAGTGCCTTAAGATGCAACTAGGCGAACCGGATGCGTCAGGAAGGCGCAGACCTATCCCCATAAAGGGATCGGAGTTCAGAATTGATTGTGACACCGTGGTGATCGCAATTGGTCAGAGTCCAAACCCCCTGATACGCCAAACAACCAAGGGCTTGGAAGCAAATGAGATAGGCGCACTTGTAGTTGACCCAGATACTCTGATGACTACTAGAAAAGGCATTTTCGCTGGTGGAGACATAATCAGTGGAGG
>JAHPYV010000242.1 GCA_019058495.1 Promethearchaeati archaeon | reverse complement strand
ATCGCATTCTCTGTAGGACGAGCGAGAACCAGCCAAAAGAAGATTATTCGAGCCATAATGAAGGAAATCACCGAGAATAAAGCAAAAGAACTCAAGTTTGACAGCTTCGTCCAAGAAGCAGTACTCGGCAAAATCGGATCAGAAATCTACAACGAAGCAAAAAAAACTCTTCCGTTGCGGAAATGCGAAATAGTGAAAACCAAGCTTCTTAAGGAACCTGTTGCAGCCTGACCACAATGCCTGCTCGTCTGAGAAGCAAACTAGAACAAGCCGCCAGCAATCGAGCCTTTTGTTCTGCAGTATCTCGCTCTCGCCCGGGGGATCTCTTTCTCTAGAATGTGGCTCTTGATCTCAGATGAGGATCTGAGTAGCTCAGAGTTGTCTCCAACGTATCCTCCAGCAAAACCCTGTATAAGGAACCTTGTTAGAAACGCTTCATCAATTCCCGGCTGGGATATTATTAGGCCTGGTATATCCATGATGTACGCGCGAGCAGATGTCGCCAGCTTTAGTGTCTCAGGGGGATCAACGTACTTGGCAACCTTGCGCTTAGCCCATTCGCCTAACTCGTTCCCAATCAGTATCCTGTTCGCAAATTCCATGTGTGAACTCAGTATCTTGAGACCTTGTTCATTAGGAAAAGACTGTGGATCATTACAACGCTTCTCAAGCTCATTGAAAGCATCCTTGAAAGTGGTAAAAACTTTTACAGCCAGAATTCCTCTCTCATACTCTTGAACAGACAAAGGCTTCTCAACGATTGAGAATGGTATCTCCACGGTATGCTCATTCAATACCAGATCTGTAGCACCTTCGTACTCCTTCTTAGCAGAACTAATGACATCCAAGACGCGCGGTGACAACACTATGCCAGTGATCTCCCTGCTGTCTACCACGAGTCCTCCCTCATAGCGAAATGCAATGTGGTAGATTCCAGGACCTATGATGAGCAAGTGAGGGTCCTCGAGTGTTGTCCCAACCAAGCGAATTGAGCTGGCCACTATTATAACCCAGTTCCTCGTGATCTGCTCTATCTCCTTGCCACGATAGAGCCATCTGCGAGAATTCAGTCCCATCAGGTTATCCCAGTCCTTGATAAGGAATAGCAGGTTGACGTTTCTTGTATAAGAATGCTGGCTAATCATTTCGTTGAAGGATGCTCTAGAAACATAACTAACCATGTTCTATAGTGTCCCCCTGTCAGGTAAGTACAAGGATTCGGTGAAAGATTTAAGTTTTCCTTCCATTTGCCAGTTAAGAACCAGCTTTTATCTCAGTGAACCTATTCATGAGATCAGCGGCCCGCTATGTGTTCATTGATCTTCATCCTTAGGCGTGAAAGAATTTGGGAAAAGTATACGAAACCAATGTTGTTAAAAAGGATCACAGAAAAGTGAAACTCAAGTTTGCCGCGTGCTATCCCGAACCATACAGGGTAGGGATGTCTTGTCTGGCGATCCATGTACTTTACGAAATGCTTAACTCTCGCGGGGATGTTGCATGTGAAAGAGCATTCTTTCTGCCTTCTTCATCGGCTGCAAGCTATACACTCGAGTCTAATATTCCATTGAACAAGATGGATGTTATTGGCTTCTCGTTACAATACGAAATTGATTATGTTAATGCTCTGAGAATGCTCCTCAACTCCGGTGTTCCGCTACTATCTAAGGACAGAAGTGAACGGGATCCGTTGGTCATAGCGGGTGGTCCATGTGCAACGGGGAATCCTGAGCCATTATCTCACTTCGTTGATATCTTCGTTGTGGGAGACGCTGAACCAATTCTCTCCAAGCTAGTTGATTTGATAATCGAGACGAGGAAACCGCGCGCTCATCTAACCGAATTTCTGGACATAGAAGGGCTGTACATCCCATCATTGGATCAGGATTCCATTAGACGAACCTGGGTTAAAGATCTGAACTCAGTTTCACACCCTGTTAGACAGATAATCCCAAACGTTGACGAAGAGAGTAAGTTCTCTCCCATATTTGGTAGGACGTTTCTGACGGAGGCTACCCGAGGATGTGGACATGGTTGTAGATTCTGCTATGCTGGCTACATTGGAAGACCATACAGGGAGCGAAACATCAGTAAACTGAAAGAGATAATCCAACAAGGCACCAAGTGGGCTGGCGTCAATAAAGTTTCGTTGATTGGTTCGGGTCTGTCGGATTACTCCCATCTTGTAGATATCTGTGACTGGATTGTTAATGAGGCTGGGTTAGGGCTCTCAATCGCGTCTCTGAGGGCTGGTGCAGTCTCAACTGAGTTGTTGAGGGTTCTTGCTAAAGGCGGAGAGAGAACTCTAACAATAGCGCCAGAAACAGGCTCACAGGTTCTTAGGAATTCTTTGAATAAGAAGATCACGGATGATGATATCATCCAGACAGCCGAAAACGCTCTCGAAGCAGGGCTCAGAAATGCGAAACTGTATTTCATGATAGGGCTGCCTGGGGAAAGAAAGGAAGATATGGAAGACACGATCAACTTAGTCAAGCGAATTGGAAAGCTTGGTTACGAATCAAGATCTATCAGGCTAAGCATAGCTCCCTTCATACCCAAGCCACACACACCATTCCAGTGGTTTGGACAAGCGTCCATGTCTGACTTGAAAGCCAAACTAGGGATGATTCGATCGAGCTTAGGTTCACAATCTAAAGTCGATGTGGAGTCACTTGATTTGAGATGGGCCAAGATACAAACCATCCTATCCATGGCAGATAGAAGCATGGGAAAATCATTAGAGTATGTCGCTAGGGCGGGTGGAACTTTGGGCGCTTGGAGACGCGCGATTGGCACTG
Source organism: Promethearchaeati archaeon (assembly GCA_019058495.1). Lineage (GTDB taxonomy): Archaea > Asgardarchaeota > Atabeyarchaeia > Atabeyarchaeales > Atabeyarchaeaceae > JAHPYV01. The sequence continues at coordinate 878 of JAHPYV010000242.1, read as the reverse complement.
CTCAAAGCCTCGCATCCCTAGCCGAATCTGGCAGGTCACCTGAAAGTGAGCTTCCTTGGGACAAGATCCAAGTTGGAGTAAGCAAGGAGTTTTTGAAAAGGGAAATGTATAAAGCACTTGTTGGAGAAACCTCAACCCGTGTTTAGATTGATGCTTAGAGAGCCGTGTCTACCGGAAACATCCTTCTGTCTCTTGTGTCCATTGAACAGAAAGGTAGATTAAAGGAGCATTCAATAGACTGACCAGGCAGAAGTGAAGAGAATGGAATTCGACGAGAGAGAATTCAAGAAAAGGTTCCCTCATCTCTATGAAGAACTTCAGGGCTCACCAGCATCAGAGGAAGATGATTCAGATAGTACCGAGGCTGAGGATACGCAGGCAGACTCAGCCAGCGAGTACCCACCTGAAATTATGTCATACGTCAGACGTGCTCACACTAACAATGAGGCAGCCGAAGTTGTGAACTACTTGAAGAAAAGGGGGGAGCTATCAGAGAAACACGCCAGCAGTCTGCTGAAGCAGATCAGTGAGCAAGGAGTGAGATCCTTCGGCAACCTCAAAACTTGGGGATGGTATGAAAGAGAATTCAGAAAAAAGACCACTGATCGAGGTGAAGATGACGGTGAGGAGGTTGACGAAGAATTCGAGTAGGATCTCACGCAAGTCTGGGCAAGACTTCCTTTTCTGGGAAGCTCATTAGCCATGACAAGGGGGACCTGGAGGAATGTTAGTGTGGCTGGCATTGGGATAGTCGGAAAACCATCGTCTGGAAAAACTACTTTCACAAATGCTGCTTGCATGACTTCCTATAAGGTAACAGGAATACCATTCACGACGATAGGGGCCCAGTTTGGAGTTACTTATGTACGGGTTAAATG
>JAHPYV010000241.1 GCA_019058495.1 Promethearchaeati archaeon | reverse complement strand
CAGCTGGGATATGATTGCTTAGCATTCCGTGCTTTAGTTAAGCAAAATGTTTTGGAATCTATTGGACCACCAGTGGGCGTTGGGAAGGAATGTACTTGCCTAAACCGTGACCTAGGATAGTTGGAAGTACCCTCAATCTAACGTCTACAGGGTGAATCTCACATCCGGAGAGCCAGCAGTGATAAAGCTCCATCGACTTGGAAGAATAAGCTTCAGAAGTGTCAGAAGGACAAGGGGATATGTCGCAGAAAGAAGACACACATCATGGCTCTACATCTCAAGACTTGCAGCAACTAGGGAATATGCCGCGCTCCAGAGGCTCTATCCGGCGGGAGTTTCCGTTCCCAAGCCCATTGCCCAGAATAGACATGCCATTGTCATGAGCGCAATCGAAGGTAATTTGTTATCTGACTGCAACTTTTTTTCAAACCCCTCAAGGATCCTAAATAGCGTTATTGAGAATGTCAAGAAAGCATACACTGAAGCGCAAATGATACATGCTGATCTGAGTGAATATAATGTTCTGATTACACCAAAGCTGAAAATCTTGATAATCGACTGGCCACAATGGATTAGTTCGAATCACCCCAATTGGCGCTTATACCTTGAGAGAGATCTAAAGAATATTTTATATTTCTTCGAAAGGAAATTCGGGATAAAAGAAGACCTTTCAAGGGCTGTGGCGAAAGTCATTGGCTAGAACTAGTCTAAATCTGCTTGATGGGTCGTTCAGAGGGTCTTTTGATCGAATTGATCCGGAAGTCTTTTGAAAAGCAGATTCTTGTCATGGGAACCGAATGGTTCCCCATACACTAACACACTGCCATCATCCACAGGCTCACGCCTTACGCTCAATGGGTGTTCTCTCTGTGAGGGGGATGTTACGGTTCGGTTCCCACACACAGCCTGTATCCCCTTTGGGTTTGGCTCTGTGCGTGCATCAGCGGAGATGCTAGGTGCACTCTGCACTCATATCCTGGCTTAACGCCAAGAAGGATCGTGTTGAGTCCGTTCTAAGGGATAGTTGCGGCCATGTGGCTCTAGTGTTGCCTATCCTCTTGCCCCAGTCATCATTGTATCAGACTGGTCCTCGTGAAGAAGGCTCGTTTTTCCCTTCATCGCTGAGAAGAATATAGGAAGGGATTCAGATAAAAAGACTACCTTTTAGGGAGAGGTAGAGAGCAACGGATGGGTTACTCTGATTTCAAGATCTTCTAGGCACTTACAGAGGAAAAGGTCACAATGAGAAGGGCTGCCTCCTCTTGGGGAATGATGATATTTGTTGAATTCATATCATTGATGACCCTCTTCAAGAATGCTTGAATACAAGGGAAAGAAAAAAAAGAAAGAAATGGGGTTATAGAGGGAATACATTGTCTCATTCTCCTAGAAGTAGGGTCGATTGATTCTGCTTTGATCACTTTTCTAATGATCTTCGTTTTTGCCAGTACACTTTTGTCCAGTAACACTGTCTTGGTCTCGAAATACCAAGTTTATCACATTTTCTCACCACAGCTCCATCCGTAACATTGTACCTGGTGGCAATGCGTATCAATGGCATTTGTTGTACTAAGCGTCGTAGTTCTTCCTTCGTGATAGCTCTCCATTCGCTCTGTAGCACTTTTCTTTTCCGAATTCTCTCGGATATGTGAGCTTCAGCGGCTCTACGTGCTTTTTCCTTTGAATCGCATGGAAACCAACGTTTTCTAGGCATGCTCTGAGCATAGTTCTTGATCATCTCATTGAACAACTCAGCACCAAGATACATGTCGCATTCAGTTCCCCTTATCTTTCTGCCAAGTACCTCCTTTTCACTTACCCGTCTGTGAATCCTGTATCGCAGATCAAACCTGTCCCTGGCCTGTTCCAGGAATTTGATGCTGCCAGATGCGATCATTGTTGTATTCTGTGTTCCATCGCCATCATAGTAGCCTAGCAAAAACGCAAGTTCGAGATCTCTACGAGACAATTCTGGATATTCAATCCGCTTTGACTTTCTAAGCATAAGTCCCTGTTTCACAAGATCGTTGCTCATCTCTTTACAGGCGAATGTAATCCAAACAGATTCCCTTCCATTCTTCTCGATCAGGTATATCTTCTTGTCTTTGTTAAGTCCAAGACATTCGCAGAACTTGTCAATGGTTTCTTCGTCTTTTCGATTGAGCTTTATTCCGATTTCGACTGCTCCAGTTCTCGATTTTCTTGTAATATAGCCGTCGGCGAAGAGGAATCCTAGCCAATAAGCTTTCTCTTTGGTATCTATTTTCTCAAAGTAGTCAAGTCTCAGGTTCGGGTAGACTGTGTTCACTTTCCACTTCTCGTACCATAGCTCCATCTGAACTTTCTTCCTCCAGTCACTCTTTGCCCCATCATTTTATCGGCCCTTTCCTCTCTCTGCAACGCTCCGCCAGTCACAGCGAGTGAGGGAAAACCTTACGCAGTACATACGTCTCTCCATGTATACATTGCAGAAACACTCGCTAGCTATACGTGTCTTTGACGGGTTGGTTAAGGAGATATCTCGCCGATGAAGTGAAATACAGACACGCATATGGCTACTCACTTACAGTGTGGGCAGAAGGTTCTGTTTAATCCACGAGTAGGAGGAAAAGGTCTGCCGATTTTTCAGGCACTGTAAACCGACTCCATTCTGAATCGATCGCCATGGTTAGTACTTCAAAGTAGCTCTGGATCGAAATCGTTCGCCAATATAGTTCCGTTCCCCACCGAAGACTCCACGGCTCCCTTCACCTCACCACACACGAAGTACTTACATGCCTAGAACACGATACCGTATGACAACGCAACCCGTGGGAGAGGCATTGCCTCAACTCACAACCACCACTCGACACACTAATTGTTGCGGCTGATGGTGGACGGTGGAGTGAGGGGGACAATGATTTCTTGGGTAATCACGTGTGTTCACACCAACCTCTATTAACTACAAGGGTTGATGCAAACCAAGTGAACACCGTATCTCCCTACTTAGAAGAACAATTCAGCTTCCCTAGTGATGAAGGACGCGCCCTCTCACACCGAGAAGCATAACAGACACCACGATTGGGCGTCCAACTGCTGGTCTTACAGCCTCCTCACAGTTGGGGAAGCACAACAGACGCCACGGTCCAAGGCGGAACAGCGACGTCAACTAGCTATTGGTGGTCGCACATATATAAGGCTAACAAAGAAATATGCTTTCGGTCACGACCGGACATCTCAATGGAGATTACGGGAATATACTAGACCTTAGTGGACAGAATTCTTGGGGAAGAGCGCTGGCAACTGGCAAGACAGAGCAACTGAATCAGAATCGTAGACGAACCCCCAGATTCGAACAACCAAACAACATTGGAAACCTGAAGGTGCGAGAAGATCTGGAAAACGTAGGTTTCAGAATACCGCAAAAATTCCCGAGAGACAACTGCTTGGTAATCTTGCGACTTAACTAGGTTGGAGGAATGGATATTGAAAGACGCAGAGGCACCAAGAAATAGACTCTGAAAAAGAGTTCAGTCAGCCCAAGAGTTCTGACGAACTACGAACCTTGGCAAACATAAGCCTGTTATTTTGACAATGTTGTTGCTCTCAGATCAAGAAGAGTCAGTAGGGTGAGGGCCCTAGAAAAGCAACTGAGGTTACCAGCCCAAGCAGAAGCTTGTGGTAGAGTCGATGTCAAGAACCAAAAGGACTCATAGCTTATTGATTGAGGGGATATATCATCTGAGGCTTGCGGAGAGTGTGAGC
>JAHPYV010000240.1 GCA_019058495.1 Promethearchaeati archaeon | reverse complement strand
CTGCAACCTTGTGGGGATAAAAGTATTAGACCACATAATCATTGGCAAGAATAGAGATGATTACTACAGTTTTACAAAGTGTGGACTGATAAAGTGAGCATGGAAGAGAAGGAATTAAAAAGGGTGTTGACCTCAGGGGAAACTGAAACCCTGGAATTCAAGGAAAGCCTTAACAAAGCCGTTTATGAAACTATTTCTGCCTTCGCAAACACAAAAGGTGGCACGATTCTACTTGGCGTGAATAACAGAGGCGGTATTGTGGGAGTTGAGCCTTCAACCAGATTTTTGGAGGATTTAACCAATCGCGTTGTGAACAAGTTATCCCTCTATCCTGAAATAGAGACTATGGACATAGGGGATAAACGAATAATCGCGGTTAAGATTGCCCGTTCAGGTTATCCTGTCTCATACGAGGCGCGCTATTATGAGCGAGTGGGGAACACAACCAGGGAAATGAGTCCCGAAAAGCTCCAAGCCTTTCTTTTAAGACGCAAAACCTGGGACTCCCTGACAGATGGGTTTTCACTGGAGCAAATGGACACAGAAACTATTCGTCGCTTTGTCCGTCTTGCCGTGGAAAGGAACAGGCTTATAGATGTATCTCTGGATGAATTACCAGAGGTCGTTCTGGGAAAGCTGGAGCTTATGACGGATGGTAAGCTCACCAATGGAGCTATTCTCCTTTTTGGCAAGAATCCGCAAAAACATTTCATCAATCTCTGTGTCCGAATCGGACGCTTGAAGACGGAGACGACCATAATCGACGATAAATGGGCTAAAGGGAATCTCTTCCAGCAGTTTGATGAAACGCTAAATATTGTGAAGCAGCATATCGGCGTCCGCTACGAGATAAAGGAAGTAGAGCGAGAGGACATCTGGGACTATCCTCTTCCCGCCCTTCGTGAAGCGGTGCTCAATGCCCTTGTTCACAGGGATTACTTCAACATAGCCAATTTCACCACAATAAAGGTATATGATGACCACATCTGGTTTTCCAACCCGGGTGGACTTCCTGAAGGTATAACGGTGGAACAACTAAAAAGACCGCATCAGTCATATTTGCGCAACCCTCTAATTGCCAAAGTGTTTTACCTTGCCGGCTACATTGAGCAATACGGCAGCGGCACTGTCCGAATGGTGGAGTGGATGAAGGAAGCTGGGCTGCCTGAGCCAGAATATAAAGAAGAACTGGGTGGCTTTTCGGTCTATTTCTATAAAGACATTTATACCGAAGAGAACCTGAGGAAGATGGGGTTAAATGAAAGGCAGATAAAGGCTGTGATGTATGTCAAGGAGAAGGGAAAGATAACAAATAAGGAGTATCAAGATACAATGGGTGTGTCAAAGCCCATGGCCACTATCGACTTGAAAAACTTGGTTGAGAAAAAAGTCTTTGAGAAATTAGGCACTACTGGCAGAGGTACAGAGTACACCCTGCTGGTTGAGCGAAGGGCTAATTATGGGCTAATAAAGGGCTAATTATGGGCTAATAAAGGGCTGCTGTTGGGTAATGAAAGTAATGATTAGGAAACTGTAAATAGATCAAAGGCGCATGAAAGCCGCAATAATGGCGCAATAAATGTCTCAGAGGAATTAGAAAGGGGCAATAAAGAGGCGTGACAAATGGCCGGGATGGATAAAAATAGTCCCGCAACTCACAATCCAAACTCCCCACTCCCAGCGGGCTGGCGATGGGTTAGGCTTGGCGAAGTGTGCGACGAGGCTAAAACTTGTGACCCTAGATTATCTCTTAACGTCCCGTTTCGTTACATTGACATCTCGAGTATTAATAGTGCCTCTAAGCGAATTATTGTTGCCCGCACAATTCTAGGCAAAGATGCGCCCAGTCGAGCCCGACGAGTCGTTAAAATGAACGACGTGTTAATAGCGACTACACGGCCAAACCTAAATGCCGTCGCCCTAGTTCCGGCTGAATTGGATAATGAGATTTGCAGCACGGGATTCTGTGTCCTTCATCCAGCCAGTGAAATTGACCCACTTTTCCTCTTCTTTTTTGTGCAAATGAATGATTTCGTGAGGCTTGTTTCAGGAGAAGTCAGAGGCATGCTATACCCGGCCGTTACTGATGGCCAAGTATGTGCCATAAGTATTCCTCTCCCACCCCTCCCTGAGCAAAAGCGCATCGCAGCCAAGGTTCAGGAATTGATGGCGGAAGTTGAGCATGCCCGCACTGCTTGTGAAAAGCAGCTAGAGGCTGCCAAAGCGCTGCCCTCATCCTACCTCCGCCAGGTATTTGAAAGCGAGGAGGCAAAGAAGTGGGAGAGGAGGAGGCTGGGGGAGGTATGCGATATTTGTCAATATGGATTGACTATGGTAGCCACTGACAAAGGTGCCTATCCATATGTCCGCATAACTGATTTTGATGACCTAGGCAATATTAAGATCTATAGCATGAGATTTGTAGACTGTGATGAAAATACTTATGAAAGGTACGCACTTAAGGAAGGAGACATTCTTTTTGCGAGAAGTGGCTCTATCGGCAGAACATTTTTGTATAATGGGATTCCTCCAAAAGCCATCTTTGCTTCTTACCTGATTCGGTTCAGACTGAATCAAGAAATTATCGATCCGTTATGGGTATTCTATTTCACTCATTCACAACACTATTATGAATTTATTAAGCAAAAGACACACACGGTTTCCCAGCCAAATATTAATGCACAAGAGTATAAGTCGCTTTCTATCCTCTATCCTCCTCTGCCAACGCAGCAACGCCTTGCCGCAGAACTCAAGGAAAAGATGAGCCAAGCTCAAAAACTCAAGCTAACTATCGAAAAGAAACTTGAAGCTATTGGTGTCCTTCCCCAGGCAATTTTAAGAAAGGCGTTTCGAGGTGAGCTATGACTAATAAGTCAGAACTCAGGGAAAGCATAATCAAAGGAGCACAGCTTCGGAAAGCAAGAGAACTACTCCAATTGGCTCCAGAGGAGGTAGCCCCTGAACTAAATGTTACGCGTCAGGACATACTTGATTGGGAAGGGGAGCGAGCGCAACCCACTCTGAAGCAACTTGAAGGATTGGCTAAACTTTATGGCAGGGAGATAGATTACTTTTTAAAAGAAACTCCAGCTCCACCCGAGAAAATAGAGTTTCGAGGGAAGCCCGGGCAGTCTCTAAAAGAATTATCTAAAGAAACGAAGATTGTGCTGGCAAGGTTTGACGAATTATGTCGAACTGCTCTTGAGTTTGAAAGTCTTCTGGGCAAGGCGCGAGAAGTTAAACTTCCTCGTTTTGAGGAGTCTGTCTACCCAAAGACAGTTGCTCAGGGTTTGAGGAGGATACTCTATGTAGGTGACAAGCCTTTACCTGACTTAAGAGAGCGCCTGGAAGGTGAGGGTGTCCGTATATTTGAACTTCCCGTTCCAGAGGATGCCTTTTCTGGTTTTTCACTCTGGCATTTGGAATATGGCCCTTCTATTTTGCTCAACGCAAGTGAACCACAGGGAAGAAGGAATTTTACATTGGCTCATGAACTAGCCCATCTTCTTTATAGGCATGCATCGAGCCTATGTCATATTCCATTGAAACTCAGTGAAGTTCAGGGAAATATAGAAGTTAAAGCAAATCAGTTCGCAATTGAATTGCTATTACCTGAGACAAGTGTGATAGGAGATTTCGGAAGGAGAGAGCTTTCCAGAACACCTTCGCCAAAAGGATTAGGTCAAATGGCTGGTAAATGGGGCGTAAGTATTCAGGCACTTGGCTATAGATTAGAAAATTTGGGATTAATAGAATGGGGACACACTGACAC
>JAHPYV010000239.1 GCA_019058495.1 Promethearchaeati archaeon | reverse complement strand
GTGGCGACACAAGAGGGAAAAGTTGAGATAAGTGTGTGCTCGGACAGTCCTCAAAAATCACTTGGTGCACTTGCGGAATATGATGAGAGAATCAAGCGGTTCCTTGAGAGAATTGGAAAGTTGGATGAAAAAGAGAGAAGAAGAGTAATTGAAGCAACAAAGGTTGAAATGAAGCTTGACTCAGCATTGGGCAAGATACTCTCAAAAGCACCAGTAGGCGACATTTACCCAACTATTGGAATCATCAGAGAGACACTGATCAAGGTACTTGAAGGATTTGACCCAATGCATATAGAGACTGCGGAGTCTATGGAGGCATTACACAAGCATGCTCCAGATGCCCCTTTGGATGATGAAAACTCAAGGTTGTTATGCATCAAGATTCTAGATTGGAAGAGAAGGCTGTCCAATATCATAGATGAAATGCCTCTACAACAAAATGACGCTCAACCAAAGCCCGAAACTGGCTAGTTTGAAAACTGCACTCTGCCTCTATTCTTCTTAGGTTCGCTGGGATTTGGCGGCGCCCGAGGAGACTTTCACTCCGCTCGTAGCAGGAGAATCGAACTCCATACCACTCAGAACTTACTGAAAGCTGTTTTTCTGGTGTACCGGATTTGAAGTCCGGTGCGTGGGAATGGGCAACGTGCTATCCTAGACGAAATGACACCTTTCCACCCCCGCTTTCGGGCGCCTTTTTGATAGACTACACATCGGTAATATCGTAATGCAGTTCTTAAAATGTTTCGAAGGATTTGAGTTACCGCACTGCCCACCGTAACAGTCTGTTGTATGAGCAGAAAGCATAACAATATAAAGTCATTTCTCTTTTTCTTTTACAAAACTCTCATAATTAACTGGAACGCAAACGAATTTTCTCCACGGACGGAGAGCCTAACCATCATTGCAATTTGGAGGAGAATCTGAAAAATGACCTTGGAGTCATTAGCTCAATCAATCAGAAACTTTTCGGGTACATCGAGGAAGATGCCCATCATCGAGATCACTAGGAAGATGCATGAGTCATTGGTATCCATCACTCAATCTGATGCCGAGATTGTTGAATCCTTTGGCGAAGACTGCGCCGTAATTGATGTCGGAGACAGAGAGAGATACTTGCTCTTCAAAGCAGAAGAAATGTGGCACGAGCTTGTTGAGGTTGATCCAAAGTTCGCAGGATATTGTTCAATCCTGGTCAACGTCAACGATGTCTCAGTCAAAGGTGGTACGCCAACAGCAGTGGTGAACACTCTAGCTACCACTTCAGCAAGTCTACGAGACAAGATCGTCGCAGGCATCATCGAGGGCTGCAAGAAATTCAATGTGCCCATAGTTGGGGGGCACCTTAACCCTGATGCGCCGTTTAACGCACTAAGCGTATGCATACTCGGCATGGTTCGCAAGAATTCACTAATAAGAAGTGATACAGCTCGTCCAGGAAACGTAATAATATTCGGTGTAGACCTTGATGGGCATTTTCATGATAGATTCAAATTCGCTTGGGACACGACCACCCGCAAATCAAGAGACGATGTCGAGAATAGACTCAAGGCAATCCGTGAAATCGGGAGCAAAAGGATAGTCACAGCAGCGAAGGATATCAGCAACCCTGGGGCTGTCGGTACACTCGGCATGTTGTTAGATGCGAGCAACATTGGAGGAGAGGTTAACGTGAACGAAATCCCCAAACCCCCCCATGTTGATTTGGATCAGTGGTTGAAAGCGTACCCTGGTTTCGGGGTCGTACTAACAGCCGAATCCAAGAGAGCTGATGTATGTATGTCGATTCTCCGCCAACATGGAGTTGAGGCGAAAATTGCGGGTAAGGTCAACGAATCAAGAAAGCTCTCTATTAGAGATGGCGAATCTTCTGCAGAGGTCTTTGACTTCAGGAAGGACAAGCTTGCAGGCAAACCTTGAGAGCCGTGCATAGCTTGGGCCACCCAACGATCCGATGACAGAAAATAGCTTAAAAAGGCAGAAAAGCATATTCAACAGAAGGCTTCTGGGCGGGCAGTTCCTATGGAATCATCAACCTGATCTTGGGGTCTTTCATATGGGAAAAGTCAAGAAAGGAGTTCCGTGCAGCATTTCGGGATGCACTGAAAACGCCATGCGATCCTTGTCAAAGGACAGTATCACCAAGCCTCTAAGCGAGACAGGTCTCCAAGTGAAGGGTACAGGAAACCGTGCATACCTGTGTGAAAAGCACTACAAAGCACTGAAGAAGCAACTGAAGAAAACACGAAAACAAGAACTAATGAGGCTTGAGAGACCATTCTAGCGGGATACTGGAGGCATCAAAACAGGCTCCGTGAAGAAGTTCCTAACTTCGTTTTTCCTCCATTCGGCTGGTCTCTGCGGAGAAGTTGCCATGCTCTAGAAGATGAGGCCAGAAAAGAACGCCATCATTCTTGCTCTCCAATGCGAGGGCTATGCCTCAATTGCCGCTGAAAACCGTATTGTTCTGCTGAATGTGCTATTCAGTAGGTACAAAATTGAACGCTATTATGGACGCAGAGCCGCGGAGATCATTTGGGATCACATCTCCCTTTTATGAAGATCCAGCAAGAAACTCAACCTACTTGTAGGGTAGATGATTTGCGTTGAGACTCAGATGGTGGACTTAAATGGAGTTATACGTAGTTTTCTAGCATGTTCAGGACTGTTAAAGTTGCTTTGCATACTGACGCTGCCTTAGTTCAGACCGCGCTCGCATTCAATGAAGCATGCCAAATAGTCCTAAACTACGGCTCTCAACACAAAACCTACAACAAGAACGCCCTGAATAAGGCAACATATCGCCAGGTGCGGGAAGCACTGCCGAGGCTTCCCTCAGCGCTGGTTCAGACTGCAAGGGATGAGGCTTCAGAAATGCTGCGAACAACGGGCTGCGCACCAACAGTCAAGAAACGCCTATCCGTTCGCTACGACAAACGTACCTTCAAGTTCTACCCCGACTCAGACCGCGTGTCGTTGACCACTGTTCACGGTCGCCTAAGCTTTCCCTTCAAGCACTACGACTACTTGGACACTTGGAGAGGTCAGTACACTAATGCGCAGTTGCTCATTCGACACAACAGGGTATTCCTTAATATTCAGGTGGAAATCACAGACGCGGAAAAGAAGAGGGTCGCTGGAAAGGTTTTAGGCATCGACAGGGGTTTGCTCAACATTGCGGTCTGCTCGGACAACACGTTCTTCGATTCAAGGCGTTTAAGAGCTGTGAAGGGACGCTACCAACACCTTAGGCGCAGGCTTCAGCGCGTAGGCACTCGCTCCGCGCACCGCAAGCTACAGAGGTTATCGGGGCGAGAGAGACGGTTTGCGCTGAACACCAACCACTGCATATCCAAAGCAATAGTGAACAAGCCGTTTGACGTATTTGCGTTGGAGAAACTTCAAATCAGAAGAAGAAAAATGAATGGGAGACGCTTCAACAGGTTTTTGGGTTCTTGGTCGCCTGACCAACTGCACCGCTTCATAATATACAAGGCGGAGGCAAAAGGAAAAGCCGTTGTTGGGGTTAACCCTCGGCATACTTCTCAGCGCTGTTCGCGCTGCGGCTATGTTCACAAGTGTAACAGACGTGGACTGCACGTTCGTTGCGGTAACTGCGGCTTCATCTTGAATGCGGATTTGAACGCCTCCCGAAACATCGAGGTACTCGGCAGATCTGAGTACCTCAGGCTCTTCGTCAACGAGCCAAATGTAGCGCCAGGTGAAGCTCCTCTCGCCAGCACAGCGGATGGCAGCTACAAGCCACCCAACTTGTTGGGT
>JAHPYV010000238.1 GCA_019058495.1 Promethearchaeati archaeon | reverse complement strand
TGTTAACTCTTCGGGTGATGAGTTATTTGGGTAGCATCTACTCGGAAGATTTCATTTTCAGGGTTCCCCTTCACTGCTTAATTCCCTACTCCCTTCAGGCTGAGCTGTAGCCTTGCGCCAACAAGCATTTTAAGGACACGAAATTATGTCAACCCGCCTACTTTCAGGGACCGGAGCTCAGTGGCAGTTGTCTTGCCTGAATGCGAGTGAACTCGGCTCTAAAGAAGCTTAATGAAGTCTTCGACTGTCATACCCGCATGCTTAATGATGGCTAGTAGAGTTCCTCGATCTAACTCCTTGTGGTCAGGCACTACTACCTGAGCATAAGGATCATCTCGCCGCAAGATGATGTGGCTTCCAGCTTGCCTCTTAACGTAGAAACCAGCATTCTCCAGAGCCTTAATGCACTTACGGCCAGAGATAAGTGGCAGTTTGCTCATACAGCCACCACTATAGCCTCGAAGTGTTCTGCAGGGATCGGAAGACTATCCGCCTCTAGAGCCTCGATGTATCCCTGAATTGCTTCTTTGATGTTGGCGATAGCTTCTTCTTTGGTTTTACCCTGGCTGACGCAACCAGGCAGGCTGGGACATTCCGCAACCCAGTATCCGTCTTCGCCGGGATAGAGGATAACTTGACGCATAACCTTCACTGCGTTTCCGGCCTTCTTCAAGTCAGCGTTTCGCCTCCCAAATAGGTGACTTCAACATTTCAATGAACTCCTTGGATTAAATACTTATGGCTATCCCAGCGAGCGGCGAGGTCAGTCATAGTCGAACAAAAGAGCTACCAATACCAATCGCTGAAAGAGATAAGACTCATCGACCGAGAATCTTCATCTTGATTTGAAGTAGTTTCTGTGGTATAAATGCGGTTGGTCTCCAACATTGCCTTGGCATCGACCCACTTCAGGGCAGTGGCTTATCTGACTCACCCAGTTTTGTGCGATTTGTCATCCATAGTCAACTTAAATGCAGGTCATACTTTTCCTCTGTGACCATCTTCCCCCATAGTTGATGACCTTTTTCTTCGGTTTTCCTGAAGCCAGCACTTGAGTAAAGATGTCGAGCTACAACAAGTTCACTCGTCGTCCACAAAAACACATATCTGTACTTGCACTCCTTGCAGAATAGAATCGCTTCGTTCAAGAGTTCTTTCCCGAGACCAAGCCCTCGGCAGTCAGGATGCACAAGTAACCAGCGAACCTGGGCTTCTGTTCTTGAACGACCTACGATAGCGATGGAACCGATAGTCTGATCGTTCATCTCCGCCAGCCAAATTCGATCTTTATCTGGCTTGAACGATTGAATGAATTCGGCAAGCCCGCTAGCGACGTACGCTTCGAATGTTTGGTCAAATTCACATTCTTTTGCATATAAGATCCCATGAAGTCGAGTGAGATAGCCTATGTCCCCCGGCTTAAGATAGTGTCGCAAAGTCCACTTTGCCGATGAGTACTTGGAACTACTATTTCTCAGTGCTTTGCTTGCACGTTGTTCGTCTTTCATCTGATCCCCCGCGTATTAAGGCTGATTCGGTTCTTCTATTTCCTCACATCTCTGGAAGTATTATGAAGATGTTCCCCTTTTGTCAAATGGGATCGGGCAAATCCACCTTTTCCGTTTTCCTGGCGACAAGATTGCGGAGTACTAGGACGTTACGCAGCACGCACCAGCAGGCGCACCCTACGTAGCTAGTATGTTCTAGCAAAACATATGAACGGTAGGGGCTCACAACTCATATAGAACGCTTTCGTTGCAGTCTTAGCAGTCATCGCTTCAGTAATAGTTGAGCTACTAGGACCTCGTTTTCATTGCCCTCTCGGCAGAACTTGGCTCAGAAAGAAGCAAACCACTCCCATGATCGCGGCAACGATCATAAGAATCGTCCCGACAATAGCTAACATAACACTGAGATCAAGTGCGCCTACAATGATGTAGACTATGCCTGTAGCCATCCACAACCCGCTATTCGAAACGTACCTTCGATACACCATGAAGAACGAGCCCAATAGCACCATCGTCAGTCCGACAAAGACATCGACGAGAATCGTCATGATGAGCTCAGGCCCGCTTGTGAGAAATAAGTAGGATGAGATGGTTATCCATATGATTGAGAACACGTCGAACATGATGCCCATTACTGCAGTGATTATTCCAAGTACTGCAGCTACCGTTCCGACTCGGCTACCACCGAATCTGTGGGCTACCCTCCGCGTGGTGAAGAGGAGTAGTATCGCAAACGCAAGGAATATGAAGTCATTCGCTATATACGCAGGGAACAAAGTATCAATACTGTAATAGGATGATGTGAAAAGCGCGAAGAATAATGACATGACTTGGTTGATTATGAGTAGCGCCTGACCGACACCGCCAGCGACAAATTCCTGTTCACCCATCCTCTCCATCCCTCCTGACCGTGTTCCAGAGAAGAAAGTTAGTCTTGAACTCTCCGAATTTTAATCATTTAAGCTTTGCTGCTCTCATGCGATGTTCCATGATCACTTGTGAAGGAGGCACACTCCAGACCTGAGGCAATCGGGACAAGTGAATCTTCAGGCGGGGACTGGACTCCTCCACCTAACGCAATAGCGTTATGGAGAATGCTAAGAATCTGATCCTGTGATTGCCAAACGCGTTGAACTCTCATTTTCCTATGAGAATCCCTTCCCTCTTGCGGTCCATGCACCGCTCAATAAGAAGAAGAGGGAAAACGTCTTCTCCCGTAATGCTCTCATCTACTCCTTCTCAAAGAACTCCTCAGCAGTAGGCGCACGAGGATCCAAACCACGACGCTACGAACCAGCCTGATCACTGCACTACTTTTCCGACCTATTCCATCATTTGAGAAGGAGTCTGGCTGTCCTTACCTCATACCGGTGTCGATGTGTGAAGACTCAACAGAAAAAGAGGCTATTCACACCTTGAGCATATGATACGGGCGGATGGGATTCTGATTCGGGTTCGGGAGTTTTCACTGACTCATTCAACCAGGAGCTAGAGAGCGAGCTAATGATTTTCTACGAGAGCCTGACTTCCTGAACTTCAGAATTCCTACTAGACGGATGATTTTGTCCAAGTAATAAAGTTGGTGGAGACGGATTTTGCTGAGTTTTTTCTGGCTTGCTTTTTCCTTCCTTTTTTGTGTGTAAGACGTTTTTGATTCGTTCACGAATTGGTGCCGTCTTACGAAAGTACTGTGGTCCTCGCATCTTATGAAGAATCCGCTTGGTTTCTGAGCTTCTTTTCAGATTTCCAGCCGCGCTTGGATTTCAGGTTCAAATACCATATTCCTCCCGAACTCTGCTATTCAATGTCAGAAGTCTTTTTGCTCCGACAGATAATAAGTTAAGCAGTTGCTTGAAAAGACTGATAGAAGAAAGCTATGTTGACGAGTGGTGAAGTTTTTATCTTGCTATTTGGTCTTTGGATAGGGTTCTCTTCAACCAAGATACTATTCTGTCTGCCAATTGGCTCCTGACATCTGTAAATGAGTGGTCTGCGTCAAGGATTTCTATTTGCACTTGCTCCGCTCTATGCTTTTGCAAAGCTCGATAGAGAGGCAATATGTGATGTTCTATGGTATTCTCTTGGTCGCGCCATCCACCGATTATCAGAATACTCTTGTCAGATAGTGCTTCAACATGCTTTACCAAATCGTACTTGTCCATGTCTGCAAATACTTCAGCAAACAACTCCTCGGCTGGCAGACTACTGAAACTTGAATCGGATATCCCTTGGTCTACCATCTTCAAAATCGCTCGTCTGAATTCATCACTCTGTTCCATCA
>JAHPYV010000237.1 GCA_019058495.1 Promethearchaeati archaeon | reverse complement strand
CCCGAATTTGGGGACAAGAAAAGTAGCAGAACTCCGTACATAGCATGTTTGTTCAACTTATGCCTAGCGTCGGTGCTGTTGTGGCTGGCGATCTCAGACCAAGCTTGGTCAACAATGCACCCCGCCCTATCGATGCCGCCCACTTTGATCGTACTTAATGCATTAATTCCCATTGGGATCGCGCGCTTTGGTGCACCTGAGCGCGTTGCGTCAATGATCTCCAGATATGGGGTTGAGGTATCGGAGCAAGAGAGCAAACTCATGCGAGCTTGCAACCTAGGTACTGTCAGGATGTTCTCTCTTCTATTCATTGTCGACATTCTTGCCTACGTGTTTTTAATCTTTATGCTCGAGATCGCCACTCCTTCGCTCTTTGTGGAAAACTCAGTAAGAGTGCTGGTCACTAGTGGAATATACTTCGCGCTTATGATGCCCTCCGCGGTTTCCGCAGCTTATTTCTACCGCAGAAGGTACCCGGAGCTACGCCGCATTCAAGATGAGTTGAGAGAGAGAGCCCGGCGTGGGCATTAGCGAACTATCAGCATGCGCTCAGCAGGATACGTGATGGCATTGAAACGCGCGACGAGAAAGGAGAAGATGCACTATCGCATCTTTCTGAACCACTTCAATCCATGTACAACGAGACCAAATTCATGAAGCCGTATCCACAAGAGCTGAAAATCAGCGAATTAAGAGACAAAAGGATAGGCGATATGGCAGACCTTGAATCTTGGTTGAGATTTGTTGACTATTTTTCCTGAAGTGAGTTGACGCGGCATGATCCGAAGACGAATGCTGCTGCCCGGGAAACTAACCGCCACAAGTATGCGTCGATTTCTGCGCAGACCTACCCTAGCATACCTTTCCTTGTCGTGGAAAAAGAAGGCACGCCCTTGGTGGCAGTCTGAGCT
The DNA here is from genome assembly GCA_019058495.1 of Promethearchaeati archaeon. Lineage (GTDB taxonomy): Archaea > Asgardarchaeota > Atabeyarchaeia > Atabeyarchaeales > Atabeyarchaeaceae > JAHPYV01. The sequence goes on along the minus strand of JAHPYV010000237.1, from coordinate 2,884 downwards.
CGTTTTCTCGTATCAGATCCTAGCGAACTTCTCCTCCGTAATCACTGGAATCTTGTAGATGCTGTCCTTCGCCTTTCGGGAAGTCTTATATGATTCGGACGCAGATCACATGAATATGAAGGAAAAAGAGATCGATGCTGATACAGCGGCCTTGCTTGCAAGAAACTACTTTGAAAAAAACACGGGTGAAAAAGAGAAGGACGCCAAAACAGGGAGCGCCGCTGATCGGATTGTAGGGGACTGGAGGAACATTACTATCTCCTCAGTGAAGAGAGGGAGAAAAGATTTCACAGTCAAATGCGAACTCTATGACGAGCCATCCTCTACTACGAGGACCAAACACACGTTGAAGATAAGCAAGCAGGGTGAAATAAAGAAAGTCAGCAAAGAAACTGAGTAGCCCCTGCCCGAGGTCAACAGGTAAGCATGCTTCAATGCTAGCCCCAGCGACCTGAGGAGCCAATACTGGGTTTTCATTTCTTCGTCTTCCAGATAGGGCAGACAACGGCGCATATTGTGTATTCCATGCAGCTGTTTGGTCAGCATAAGCATGTGTCTCAGGTAGTTCTGTCTAGTTCCTCTCTTTTGTTTTCTTGTTTCGATACGAGTTATTGCATGTGATTCAGTTATCGATTTCAATCATTGAAAACGATAAACTCAGATAGAAGAGATGCCCCGAGAATCTACTATGAAACCAACGACGAAGACAGCCGGGCTTCCAGTTTGGAGCCACAGGTGGTTAGCTGTATGATTAGATATACAAAGGGTAGATGTTATATTTTATGTAAAGTTGGTAAGTATGGCAGATGCAGGCAGTACAGAAACTGTAAGAGCTGGATTGAGCAGAAACGAGAGTCTACTGTTATCTTCGCTATCCGAGAAGGGTAAGACCATCTTCAGGATAGGAGACATTGCAACTGAGCTAAAGTGTTCCTACAAGTATGCGAAGGTTCTTGCCAACAACCTGGCGAAAAAGAAGTGGATAGTTGTTCTAAGAAGAGGCCTCTACCTCATAGTTCCACTAAGCGCGGGAGTAAAGTCACATTATACTGAGCACGAGTTCGTGATTGCCTCGCACCTTGTTTCACCTTATTACATAGCATATTGGAGTGCCCTCAACTTCTATGGATTCACCGAGCAAACACCTCTCACAGTCTTTGTAGCAACAACGAAAAGAGCAAAGAGTAGAGAGGTTCTGAACACCAAATACAACTTCGTAACATTAAGCAAAAGAAAATTCTTCGGCTTTGAACCCACGCAAATTGGCACATATAGGATCAATATCTCAGATCGTGAAAAGACCTTAGTCGATGCTTTAGACCATTCTGAATACTGCGGAGGCATACTTGAAACAGCAAAGTCTCTCTGGAACGCTAGGGAAAAGGTATCAATGAAAAAAATCGTCAAGTATGCAGAAACAGCGGGAAACACTGCAATAATCAAGAGACTAGGATACCTAATGGAGAACTTGAATCTGAACGCAGATTCACAAATTCTCTCTGAAATGAGGGAAATGATATCCCCGGGAATGTCAGCTCTTGACCCCACATCTGCCAAAAGAGGCACATACAACACGAGGTGGAACCTTTTATTGAATGTCTCCAAGGAAACTCTTGAAGAGCTAAGGCGAAGTTTCTGATAACACCAGAGACGATAAGAAGAATCGCAAGAGAAGAAAAACTCGCGGCTGGCATCGTGGAGAAAGATTACCGAAGCTAGGCAGAAAACCCACCTTCTTCAGAAGTGAGATGAATGCCCCTTAAATACCTTCAACAGGATATTTGCATGGGCGAGTCGCTCACCATGTTAGCGAGGAAAGTCATCAAGGCGAAAATACTTGCGCTAAGAAAAGCCAAGGGCATTCTATTGGAGCGCGAGTACCAGAGCTACCAGCGATACCTTGACGGAAACAAAACCGTTTCACTCTACTCGGCCACGAGACAACAAGCTGACAGATACCTAGGGAAGCTCAGAGACCAGAATGGCGGACTGATGAAAGACGGTAAAGAGTATCCACTGATTCTGAGGAACGACGTATACAAGGCTAACACCAAGCTGACCCCATACTGGATAAGGATCCCAGTTGCAGGACATAGAGGTGGAGTTAATGTCCCAGTAGGCGTCTCATCAGTGATCCCCGAAGGGGCGAAAACGAGGGAAGCCAAACTCATCAGAAAGGGCACAAACTGGTATGTCTACATAACTGTGGAGAAAGAGATACGAGAACAGGAGCCCTCGTCAGTCCTCGCAATCGATCTTGGGGTCCGCCACTTGGCTACTGCCATCAACTCAACTGACACGCATCCCAAGTTCTATGGAAAGGAGTTGAGGTAGAACCAAGCTCACTTCTACAAGCTGAGAAAAGAACTCCAGAAGAAACGTGCTTATGGAACCGTAAAGAAGGTTGCAGACCATGAAAGGAGGACAACCGACGCGATACTGCACAAAGTGAGCAAGAAGATCGTGGAGGAGGCTGACAGGTGTAACTCGATGATCGTGATGGGGAAGCTCACTGGTATAAGAGCTGACAGGAGGGGGAGAAGCTGGAACAGGCGTCTCAGCAACTTCCCATTCTACAGGCTTCATCAATTCATCAAGTACAAGGCTGAGTGGCTGGGCGTCAAAGTGATACAAATCTCGGAGGCGTACACGTCTCAAACGTGTCACAACTGCGGCTCGAAGGGTCTTCGGGTTGGCGGCAGATTTCAGTGCAATAACTGTGGACACGAGTACAACGCGGATTACAACGGGGCGTATAACATCATGATGAGGATTGTGAAGCGGGGGATAGGGCAGCGCTCTATCTCAGGGGCTGCATCTCTGACGCAGCCCGTGAACCCGATAGGGTGAGACACCACGAAGAGCGTCGACGAATCGGGAACCC
>JAHPYV010000236.1 GCA_019058495.1 Promethearchaeati archaeon | reverse complement strand
ACAGAAGAAAGTGGGCTAGAACCGGGAGACAAAGATGCATTCGGTTTCCCCCGGATAGGAGGCCCCGACAAAATTGTTACTAACCTCGCTGTCCTTGGCTTCGACGGCCAAACCAGAAACATGACGCTAGAATCAGTTCATCCAGGAGTAGACGTAAACAAAGTGGTGGAGAACACGGGGTTTGAGCTGCTCATACCACAGGATACCCCAACTACTCCTCCTCCAACACAGCTGCAAGTCAAGCTGCTTCGAGAGAAAATCGATCCGAATGAAATAAGAAAACTGCCGTTCCGAGAGAAATGAATTCTGGTAAAAGGAAAGCCAGGTTGCATTTTGCGATGAAGCTGAAGTATCCCCATGACGTTCTCTTTGAGTGTATTAGATGCGGTTCTTGTTGCAGAGATACAGGCAAGCGCCGAAGAAAGATAGTTCTAACGTCGGCTGATCTCGATAGCATCACGAAGACCACGCATTTGCCCCTGAATGAGTTCAGTAGAGCGTCTCACACAGCTCCCAAGCCATTTCGCAGGATCATGAGAGAAAATTATGGTGCATGCATATTCCTTGGCGACAATTCGAAGTGTGGAATATACGATTCGCGTCCGATGATTTGTAGGTGCTACCCGTTCTCGGTTGAATGGGACGAAACCAACTCGACTTTCTCTTTGCTTCGCAATGATTGCCCAGGTTTGGGTCGTGGAATCAAATTACAAAAGGAATTCTTCGAAAAGCTAGCGCAAGAGGTTATGAGTAATTTTAAAACTTCCGAAGAGACCCGCCGAGACTTTCGTTATCAATAGAATCTCTTAAATAAAGATGCTCAATCCATGTTAACAAGATAAATATTGATATGAAATCTCATCATACTTCTGATTGTGGCAAAGATTCTCCTTTGCCCAGTTGTTGGATTTTGGAGGGCTCAGCGCATGTCCAAATCGTATGCTGACATTATCGAGGAGTCTTCGGGGAAGAAGGCGTTTCTACTAGGGAATGAAGCGATAGCAAGGGGAGCTATTGAAGCCGGTGTGCAGGTCGCTGCTGTATATCCGGGAACGCCAGCATCTGAGATCGGCGACACGTTAGCTTCTGTTTCGAAGGAAGCTGATCTGTATTTTGAGTATTCCGTCAATGAGAAAGTTGCTCTCGAAGTTGCCGCTGGCGCTTCATTTATTGGTCTTAGAGCGATGACAGCTATGAAGCACGTCGGCTTGAATGTAGCTTCCGATACATTCATGGCATTAGCCTATAGTGGGGTTAGAGGCGGATTGGTGCTAGTCAGCGCTGGCGACCCAGAGTGCTTTTCCAGTCAGAATGAACAAGATAACCGTTACTACTCCCTATTCGGCAACTGGCCAGCAGTTGAGCCGTCAAACCCCCAGGAGTGCAAAGACTTCACGAAGAAAGCATTCAATCTCTCAGAAAGATTCGAGCTACCTGTGATGGTGCATACAGTTACAAGAGTTAGCCACTCGCGAGGGGAGGTAAATCTCGGTCCAATAAACAAACGAAGGAACAAAGCTCAATATGTAAAGGACACTTCTCGCTTTGCATTATTACCCGCAAATGCTAGAAAGAGGCATACTTGGCTTCTTAAAAGGCTTGAAGAAGTCAAGAGGTTTTCAGAGGAAACAGAATTAACAAAGATTATCCACGGAGATGTTAAGGCAGACACGGGAATAATCACGTCAGGGATATCCTACGATTACGTTATGGACGCGCTTAACATTCTGGGTTCTCGACTGCCCATAATGAAGATCGGAATGATCAACCCACTTCCTGAAAAACGATTGTCAAGCTTCCTATCAGAGTTTAGCCAAATAATCGTGGTTGAGGAACTGGAGCCATTTTTGGAAACGCAGATAGGAGCTCTGACCTCGTATGAAAAGATGAACATCGAGATCCTTGGCAAGCATTCTGGCCACCTACCTCGAGAAGGCGAACTCTCTGTGAGTAAAGTCGCCAGCGCAATTTCAAAAGTGCTGGGCAAGCCTTCGTCAATCACTTTGGGTGAGATCGGTAAGAAGTCAATGGAAGCTTCAAAGCTTCTTCCTCCGCGACCACCAGTTCTCTGCCCAGGTTGCCCACACCGCGCATCATTTTACGCCATTAAAATGGCGACTGGGGGAAAAGCCATCTACGGCAGTGACATAGGTTGTTACAGCTTAGGCATTCTGCCGCCGCAGGAAGTTGTTGATTATTTGACTTGTATGGGATCAGGCATAGGTCTGAGCAATGGGATTAGCCATTTCGCCGACAAGCCCTTGATTGTTACAATAGGGGACTCAACGTTTTTTCACGCAGGCATGCCAGCACTTGTAAACGCGGTCTACAATCGAGCGAAGTTTGTTCTGATTGTGTTGGATAATCTTGTTACTGCAATGACAGGACACCAACCAAACCCAGCAGTTGGGATCTCAGCGACAGGTGAAGAAGCCCCAAGAGTAATGATTGAGGACGTCGCGAAGGCATGCGGCGTAGAAAACGTCGTCGTCGTAGACCCATTCAAAGTGACGGAAATGAGAAAGGCAATTAGGGAATCCGTTGATAGCGGAAAGCTGTCAGTAATAGTTGCCAGACAAGTCTGCACTCTTCAAGCAGTAGGAGGAAAGAGGAAGCGCGGAGAATATGTTCCAACTTACTACATAAATGAGGAAGCATGCAAAGACTGCAAGGTCTGCTACAAAGTCTTCGCTTGTCCCGCAATCTCAAAGAATGATCAGAAACAGAAACCAGAAATAGACACACTTCAATGCCTAGGATGCGGCGTGTGCGCAGCTCTTTGCCCATATAAGGCCATCAAAAAGAGAGAAAAGGAGGGCTCAACTAAGCATGGTTCAGTATGACACGGTTATTGTTGGAATTGGCGGGCAAGGGATTCTGACGATAGCCCAGATATTAGCGAGGGCTGGGATGTTCCAGGGATACAATGTTCTGATGTCTGAGATTCATGGGATGGCTCAAAGGGGAGGAAGAGTGCCCTGCAGCGTTAGGTTTGGAGACTCAATAAACTCACCAACAATACCAGAAGGTGGAGCCAACCTCGTGATCTCGTTAGAAAATGCTGAGGTTCTTACGTCAATCCCATATGCTTCACGAGAGACAGTTTTCGTATTGAACAAAGAAATGAGTTTGCCACCAATGATTACCATAGGTCTGGGGCGATATCCAACGACCGACGAAGTTATCCATTCGGTCGAACAAATCTCGGGTAAGATACTTGTGATCGACGCCTTAGAGATCGCAAGAAAAGCGGGTTTATCAATAACTGTTAGCAGCGTCATGCTGGGAGCGGGAGTTGCCGCAGGAAAAGTCCCAGTTGATGACAAATCAGTGAAGGAAGCTATGAAAGTAGTATTGCCTCAACGATATCTTGAAGTAAACATGAAGGCATACAAGATGGGTCTCGACGAGGCCATGGAGAAGAAATGACCTTTTTCAAGGAGAATCAGCTAACTTGAGCAGCAGTGAAGTATCAATAGCGAAAGTGAAGGGTGGTAACGTCGTAGACCCAGTGATAAAGACCATTGAGCTATTAGGTGGAATTAGGCGGATCATTAAGCAAGGTGATAAGGTATTCGTCAAACCTAATGCTGTCGTTCCGCTATCATACGAGACTGGAGTAGTCACTAACCCACTCGTAATCAAATCCATCGTGAAGATGGCTTTGGTGTTTCCACCTGCTCGATTGTGAACTTTGGCTTCTTGTCAGGTCCATGGAAAAAGTGAGCCCTCATTTTCGTCGTCAGGGAACAACACTCCATGCTTCTCTTAGGAGGCTAGTTCATGTACGCGCTCGCTTCCATTG
>JAHPYV010000034.1 GCA_019058495.1 Promethearchaeati archaeon | reverse complement strand
AGTCACCAGAAGCCTAAAATCTATCTTCGTGCCGTATTCATAACTTCTGGAGATAACTCGCTGGAGCGCAGGATTCGTACCGTCGACACTGAAGGGGTTTTTGAGGTGAAAACTTCCGGAGGCAGGGGTGCCAACACCCTAAGAGCTGTCTATCTGCTTTCCTCAGCGAACTTTGTTTGGGCGTTTGCCTACGGACTTTACGTTTTTATCTTCCCGAAATTTCTCGCATCAATAGGAGCCACGCCACCTGATATTGGTCTCGTTGCCACAATGTTGATCATAGCTCAAGCCATCACATATATCCCTGGTGGGATTCTAAGCGACGCGGGACACAGAAGAAAGCTAGTTATCGCGTCGTGGTTGTTCGCTGTGTTTGCGCCACCATTTTTCGTTTTGGCTGAACTAACTGGCCAATGGCTGAATGTGATCCCTGGCATTTTGATATTTGGTGCAAACTGGATAGGAGTGCCAGCGATTCAATCATATGTGACCGAAGCCGCTCCCAAAGGAAAGGCTGGTCTGTCTTTTGGGATTCTTGTCTCCTCTTCTTCGATCGGGTTAGTTGCATCTCCACTGATTGGAGGCTTCGTAATCGAGAGATCTGGATTCGCGGTCCTTTTCGTGATGTCGTTTATACTGTACGCGGCATCGACACTCTTGGTACTCGCTATACCGAAATTCCCTGGAGACATCAATGCTAGCAAACTCAAAGCTCGGAATAACACTGAGTCAGAGGTAAACAAGGTGATGAGAATCGAGGAAGGCGACGCAGAAGGAGGCATTGGCAGTTCACTAAGGCGACTAAGGCCGCTCATCATTCTAAGCTGTTGCCTCTTGGGGCTCCTGTCGCTTGGTTCCTCGTTTATCCCGTTGTACTTGAGTGACGAGTTCGGCTTTGGTTACTTTGAGATACAGGTTATGTATTCCATTCTGAGCTTGTCCGCAATATTCATAACAACGGGCCTTGGTAAGGCCAGCGACAGGTATTCACCGACCAATAAAGTTTTGTTGATCACTATACCAATTACTGCTTATGCCTTGGCCTATTATATCCTTCTCACAACGACGAACGCTCTCATCTTACCTGTAAGCTTTGTACTAATGGGTTCACTCAACGCCTTGTTTCCCCTAGTCTATAGTGTGGTCGCTGATTTGAGCGCAGGCAAGAGTCTAGGAAAAATATATGGAGTCGTAGGAACGTTTATTTACGGAGCTGAGGCGACAACCCCGTACATTGGGGGTATCCTGTACAGTATCGGGAAGCAACTGCCATTCTTCTTCACCTTGACGCTGACTCCCCTGCTTCTCATCCTTGTGTACGTGGTCTACAAGAAGACTCACTAATGTGAGTATCGTATTAAGAGGTGAAGGGTACTAATATTCTTTCGTTGTGCGTCAGATAAACTGATTGCAGAACCACATTGTCTTGGTTTGGTGAAACTCGACTATGACGCGAGAGGGCGAACTTTCTGTAAGAGGATCTGTTATCCGACTTGTTCAAGGAGATATAACTGAATTAGATGTAGATGTAATAGTAAACGCTGCCAACTCTGCACTCAGGATGGGTGGAGGAGTGGCAGGCGCCATCCTTCGTAAAGGAGGAAAGAAGATACAAGATGAATGCGACAGGATCAGATACTGTCCGGTTGGTGGCGCGGTGATCACGACTGGAGGGATGCTGAAAGCCAGATACATTATACACGCTGTCGGTCCAAGATACGGGGAGGGCAATGAAGACGAAAAACTCAGGAACGCGACTCTGAACAGCCTCAAAGTAGCGGACAAGCAAAGCTTGGAGAGCATAGCTTTCCCGGCGATCTCGACAGGGATATTTGGGTTTCCGACACACAGGTGCGCTGGAGTAATGTTGCCCACGGCGAAGTCATATCTAGAAAATGTGAAGACCGGTCTAAGACAGGTAATATTCTGCCTCTATGATGGCGAAACCTACCGTGTCTTCAGCGAAACGCTAAGGGAACTACCGTGAAAAAACCGAAGCCCCTGATTCATACGGATTTCGAGAAGAAAGACGCCAAAGAGTTCGCTGCAGATTGTTGATCGTAAGAACCTTGATATAAAAAGGTGAAAAATTGCGAGTTTCTGGCATGATACTATTGTAAGGATATCCACGTAATACCCATAACAGTTAGTTTTTTATATGTCTTCACGCCTTTTTTAGAAAATCAGACAGTTGAAAACGGTGCATGCAAAGAGAGTCATCGTTCAAGACTGTCGGAAGTGCATCCGAATATTCGCGGGAAATGGAGGAGAACTGTCTAAGGAGTTTGTGTATCATGGTCAGTAGTTTGGAAAGAAAGATGAAGTTCTGTGCATTTTATGACAGGAAAACGCGACGATGCGTCTTGGATGGCACTGCATGGTGTGCCTTTCCGACAAGCAGTTGCTGCGAATCTGCGATGAGTCAGCTTTTCAAGGAGGACAGAATCCCTTCGGTTATACGAGAGATCCTCTTTAACCATTAACAGGAAAACTGCTCCTGGCTACTGCAGTCAGGAATTGAGTATATGAAGGAAATCCAAGAGTAGTCTCTGCCTTCCAGCTTTGAGTGCCTCTACTGGACAGTTTCTTTTTCGAGAGCGTCAATGTCCTTCTTGATCTCGTCGTCACTGATCTTCTCGACGAGGGGCTTCGGCTTCCCTACTCTTGTTCCTGGTTTTACTTGAAACTTGCCTGTCGCGTCCCATGACAAGTGTAGTTTTGAGTCAGATCCGAATATTTGATTCAGTAATTGGGTGGACAAGTTTGGTGTGATTGGGTACATGTATATTGCTGCATCATGGATGAAGTTGACAGTTAGATAGAGTGTAGTTCTGCTTGACGCTTCCCCTTCCTTTCCCGCCTTTATTCTTTTCCACGGCTCCTTGACATTAAAGTATTTGTTGCCGTCACCAAATGAGTCAACTATTTTGCCTACGACTCTAGTAAGGTTTACTAGATTGTAGAGTTCTTCGAAATCACTCGGAAGTTTAGAGACGAATTCTTTGAAGTCTTTGTCCTCCTTGATTCTCAAGTTCACCTCAGGTTCTGGCACCTCTCCTTTGAATGTGTCGCATATGAACCTTAGCACTCTGTTGGCAAGGTTTCCAACTGTATCTGCAAGTCCTGTGTTTATTCTCCCTTGGAACTCCTTCCAAGAGAAGTCACTATCGCTAATGCTGTTAGCAGCCTTCGATGCCAAGTAGAATCGGATGTAATCCGAGGGGTACCTGTCAAGAATATAGCGAAGGCTTATCTGCCAGTTCCTGCTTTTTGACATTTTCTTGCTCTCAAGCGTTAGATACCCATTTACAGAGTACTTCTTTGGAAGCGGGTAACCCGCAACCGCGAGCATTGCTGGCCAGAATAGCAGATGATGGTAGATTATGTCCTTACCAATGAAGTGTACAATCTTTGAGTCATAGTTCTTCCAATAGTGCTCCCAGTCTAGCCCGCGCTTCTGACATATATTTACAGTAGAAGCTATGTATCCGATTGGCGCATCCCACCAGACATATGCATACTGGTTTGGAGCTGCTTCCTTGAATGGTAGTTTGAAGCCCCAGTAGTCTTCTCTGGTGATATCCCAGTCAGCGAGACCCCCCTGGATCCAGTTCAAGACGTAGTGAACGACTCCTTTCGGGAAGTCTCTATCGTCAGACTTTGATAACCAGTCGGAGAGGTCCTTGGACAATGCGCTTAGCTTGAAGAAGAAATGTCTTGCTTTCTTCTTGATGGGAGCAGACCCGCAAAGAATGCAGTGAGGCCGGATTATTCTGTCCGCCTCAATTACGCGACCGCACGACTCGCATACATCGCTATATTGATCAAGGGCTCCGCAGAAAGGGCACACACCCTTGACGAATCTATCGGGGAGAAATCTCTTGTCCTTGTCGCAGTACCATTGCTCCACTTCTCTCAAGTAAATGTAGTTTTTCTCGTACGCGGCATTGAGGAATTCTTCTGTCAGGATCCGATTCTCCTCACCGCCTGTATAATAGAAGTTATCGAAAGCGACATCCAGCCTCTTGAAATCCTCCACTTGTCTAGACCTGTAGTAGTCAGCATGCTCGGCTGGCGTTCTCTCCTTGGCCAGAGCGGAAACCTCAATTGGGGTTCCATGGATGTCGCTACCGCAAACGAAGAGGATGTCATCACCCTTAAGCCTTCTAAATCGAGAATATGCGTCAGCGGGGATGTAGGTGCTAGTAACATGACCTAGATGCAAATCATTATTCGCATAGGGCAAGGCTGCTGTGACCAAAAAGACATTTCTTCTTTTCTGCTTCTGGTCTTCGCTCGCGATGCGGCTCTCACGATCAAGATCTTTGGCATATGCTATGTTTCCGAGCGCTGAACGCCTCCTAGAGCACAGGGTTTCGCGTTAAACTGCCCCTTACTATTATCGGATTGGAGTTCTTAAAGTTTATGAGACTGCGGCTAGTAGAATTGTCAGCTCAGATAATCATGCTGACTCCCAACTGTATTTTCAAGTTCTCTCTTTGAATGTGAACCTTTATATCGCAATTCAACTGGAAGGAAACACGATCGACTCGGGGATGACAATGGAACATGAAAGTCAATGAAGCACTAGACTTCTGCAGCAAATGGCTGCCAAACTGGACTGGCAACAATCCGACCGCCTTGGTTAGGTTCTACTCGGGGAATGCCTTCTACCGCGACCCTGCGAACACGGAGGGCTTGAGGGGACACGACCAGATCCTGTCCTACTTCAAGAAGCTGCTGGCCGCCAACCCAAACTGGAGGTGGGAACCTCTAGAGATATTCCCGACAGACAAGGGTTTCGTAGCCAAATGGAAGGCCACAATACCAGTTAGCTCAGAAGTCATTATTGAGAGCGGAATGGATATAGTAGAAATAGAGCGGGGGAAAGTCACGAGAAACGAGGTCTACTTCGATCGCTCAAAGTGGCTTGAAATCTTGCGTAGATCAAAGGGCGCCAAGTAAATGAAACGCGTTTTCCGGGAGACATAGGGCGAATCTGGCGCTGAATAGGGTCGTATTTTGGTGCAAGAAAGCGTTGGTTTGGACAGAATGGAAACAGACTATTAGGTTCCAATTCTAGCGGTCAGCACGCTTACTGGCTCAATTCTTGTATCAAAGCTGTGCTGCATCCCATTTTCCGATAGTTTTGGGTGATTTTTCCAGTTTTATATGATAAAATATGATAAAACTTTATATGTCGGAATAGACATGAATCTACTCTAGGAAACACGATATTATACTCTAAAGCAATTGATAATATGAGGGGAATACCGTTTGCAGCTTGGGATATACATACCCAGCAGACACAGGGAGTTCGCTCACCTAACCCCTCAAGACATGATAACTCGGTGGTCAAATAACCAGAATCTTCTATCTTTCGCCAGCCCACGCCCCAGAAAGGGGTTTAGAGGACCCTTTGTCGAAATGCGTTTCCCTTATGCCGCGACGGCTATGTATTACCTTGAGAAGTACGAGTCTAAGAAGAAGCCAGACCTCGAGGACCTTATCCGTGAATTCGAAGACGGTAAGCCCGTGTTCAACGAAGAGTTCGTCGGGTACGCCTTCCGTATTATTGCGCTTCCCCTAAGAGGGATTCTCATTGTGTCATCCCTGTTGGGTCCACTCAACACGACGGCTGCCGAGGAGGCAGTTTCATCTGCCCTCGACATGGCGCTTCCACCTCCAAACGGTTTCGACAGGTTCGTTCCAAGGAGTGATGATCTCAAAAGACTTTGTGAGCACTACCTACAAGTCCTGCCTCGGAGTGAGGTCTACAGGGTTCGTGCAACTGTTGAAAACGTAGAAGTTCAGCTCAGAGGATATGATGTGATGAAGTCGGAGATCTATGAAAGGATCGACGACGTCACCCAGATAGGCTCATCTCCGGTCGAAGGGGCAGGCTACAAATGGGAAAGCAACAGAGTTGGCAGGGTGGTGACTATGCGGATATCCGCCCCTGAAGGACGCGGAGTAATAGGTATCTCAGCCGGTCGACTTACCGCGGAGGAGTCTGTATTGGTCGCAGATGAGGTGATTGAAAGGCTAGAGGATGCGTTGGGAAGCCAGATACCCGAGCTGGCACTCGGGAGAGACAAAAGCGCGCAGGGCAGCAGAACCCTGGACGATTACTCCGGGGAACTCCCCACAGTGGTGCCCGTAACTGAGATCGAGCAGAGGTACTCGAGAGACTCAAAGATGGTTGCGGCAGAGATTCAGCGTCTCATGAGACTTGGGTATCAATTGCGGTTTGACAATGTTAGAGGGAGACTACTGGTAGCAAAGGGATAAGAGACAACAACTGACTCAAGCTGGCCGACTGCAGCGGTCCTAAGAAATGAACTTTGCATGTGCGATCTGGTGATGTCCCAATGTCTCTGCCATTTCGTGTGGTAAGGGAGAAGCTTGAAAAACTACCTAACATTCTTCCAGCCTCGGCTCTAATCGAAATCAGCGACCTCAGGCTCGGACAGCAGTCGACGATGGGAGAGATTGAGCCCATCGAATCAAACGATCCTCTGAACGGGATACCAGTCCCTTCGGATTCACACGTAATGCGTGGAAGAAGCACCATCAGCATTGATGGAGGTAGCAACTTCTGGACGCTACCATTCGGCACATTACTTCTCGGACGCGCTGGCGCAGCAAGAAGGTTCTTCGCCGGCGCAGAGAGCCTACCCGTTGAGTACCTTGCTTCATGCGAAAGGTACCCCCCGTTCTTCCTTTACTACTCTAAGCTACTCTTCGGGAGCACTGAGGGTTTTGTTAGCGAAGACGTCGAGGACCTAAAGTCTCTTGTAAGAGACAATGTTGACCCATTCGAAATTGGTGGCTTCATTAACTTGTTGCGCACTTATGCCGAGAATGAGACCACCTTGGAGGCACTTGACTACCTTGAGAAAGGAGGGATGATCATCCGAGATGGTAACTTGTACGGGCCCAAGACAAGGTGGGACGCCGATCCTAAACACTCCATGTCTTCTTCCTACCAACAAATCTCACAACTTGAAGAGAGATACTACAAGGTTTTTCTGGAGCATGATGCAATAGTCATAGGTATCGTAAAACGACCATCCCAAAACCTTATTGTCGAATATCTAAGACGCCGAAGTGAAGAGAGATTCGAGGTCGGATATCCGACTGACTGCTCGCTCTACGCGTATAAGCTCAAGCCAGGAGAGCGGAGCGTTGCCTTTCACTATCAACCTCCAAGAATTTTCGGGGCAACCCCCTATGCAAGCCCGATCTCATATGTCTTCTTCTACTTCAAACCAACGAGATGGGCAGCACCATTTAGAGTCGAGGTTCCCGATTACTGTTGGGAGCGCTGGGGCTTCAGAGAAGGCTTCATTCCGCGAGCTGTCTACATGATGACAGTAGCTGCCGCAGCAGAAGGTGTTCCTCAGCCTTTGATGTGTATTCACAGAATGGTCAGGGTTGAGCGATCCGCATTGCTTATACACTTGAGACGATTAATATCCGAGTGGATAAAGTGCAGAGGGGCTGAGGATGCTCGACTCAGCTTGGGTCACCTGGCTTCCCAATACTTCGTAGGGAGCGAAATCTGACTATGAAAAGGACAAGCACCAAAGAACGCAGCTCAGACTTCGTCAACGGGAGTTCAGAGTCGGAAGCTGAATCAGGTGAAGTAGCTCTTGACGTATCTGGGGAGGCGTCGACTGCTGCCAAAAAGCGGGAGTATATCGGGGTCGTCGCAGGCGGATTCGAAGACCCCATAGAGACGGATGTGTTCAAGGTCATCGTTCCCTCAATGTCTAAGAGAAGGGTTGTTGGTGACCTCAAAATAGACACCATCGTGAGAGTAGATGCCATCGACAAGACGCGGACTCCAGTCCTAGGAAAGATCAAACGCATAATCATCCAACCGGGATTGTCTTACAAGAGCGCAAAGGACATGGCCATGGTCTCATATTACGGAGAGGGAACTGAACGCGACGTTACGTGGAGAGAAGACTCCGAGATCCTCGAAGTCGAATCTCTTGGTCAGCTTCTGGATCGACGAGTGGTCGGTCCATTGAGACCACCTGAGAGGGAAAGCCCCGTCTATCTTGCAAATGCTGAAGATATTAAGACGGCATTGATTGTCGAGCAACCGCGTGAAAGCGCGACGGCTATTCCCATAGGGCTCTACGCGAACCCTGAGTCAATCTACCGGCCATACGTTGTCATAGACTTACCAATGGATGCAATGTGGTATCATGGTATAATCGTTGGAGCGACAGGAGGAGGAAAATCAAACACAATCGCAGCACTTGACAAAGCTCTGAGCGAGTGTGGTCTAGCAGTAGTCCAGTTTAATGTCAAAGGAAGCGAGTTCCTCTACTTGGACCAACCTTGCCCACAGAGCCTCGTCGATGCCAATTTCAAGAGAACACCAACTGGTGAAGCTGTCTGGAATGGTTTGAATATCCGCGCAGCCGGAGTAAAAGATTTCAGACTATACGTCCTGAAAGGAAGGGAATGCACACGTAAAGACGGTACACACCTAAGCTTTGACCTTGAACTGGAAGCGCTGGGCGACAGCTACCTTGAACAAATACTCAAAGACAGAGTGTCCGGCATGGGGATTGACTCATTCATTCATGCCAAAGACATCATTAAGTATATTCTCGCGAAAGAAGGGAGAAACTACGATCTCAGAGAGATAACTAGGCTTCTCTCAGTTCTAATCCGGGAAGCTGAAATATCAAAGGATCAGGAAATCAAGATCCCAGGACCAACAAGCTCAGCTGGCATACATATTCAAACGGCCAAGAGCATTCTCAGAGGACTTGAACAACTTCTACTCATGGACCTGTTTGATGATCCCAAATATCCCACGATTCCAATTGATGAACTTGTGAAACCGGGTCGCGTTTCGGTTATTGATGTCGCTCCGCTCACAAGGGATGCACAGGAGGTGACTGTGTCCTATGTCCTATGGGCACTTTACGATCACATTCATAAGCTTCACTCATTCGGCAAGGCATATCCTCCGACGGTAGTGATAATTGATGAGGCTTGGAAAATACTCAAGGATGAAGCAACACTTCAGGGTGTCGAACGCATTGCTCGGCAAGGCAGATCACTTCGATTCGGACTGTTTTTCGCATCTCAGAATTTGCCTGGTTTTGAAGCTAAGCATGTCCTTGGGCAGTGTCACTCCATGATCATCCATAGAATGGGAGAAGACTTCGATAAACTCAGGGAACTCGTCCCTCACTTCGATCAGAGGGATGTCGCAAGACTCTCAAATCTACCTACTGGTCTAGCATTTGTGTGGAACAAGCAGTACTATAGGTTCCCTATATCAGCCCAGATACCTCTATCGCCATGCAGGCACGCAACAGACTAGCAAAGAAGCAAACGCGTCCGCCCCTATCCAGTACTATTTATATTAGTCAGGATACAGAGTGGACAATCCGTCTCTATCCTCATGTGGAGCGGGGTTGAGGAGGGTCATTGGTTGTCAGATAAGGGGAACACAATTCGAATGTTCGTTTGGATTCGATTTGAAGAAGCGTTGAGTATCATAGCTGGATCATTCATGATAATCCAGTCAGTTCTCATAACCTACGTGTCGACATACGTAGCGTCTCTGGGTGTGGAGACATATACGCCGGCTTGGTATCAGGCCGTTCAGCCTTTTCAGATTTGGCTTCTAATCATGAATCTGATAGGTTTGACTCTGTCAATATTATTCGGATATGGTGCATATAAAGTGGGCGACTACTACGACGTATCCTCTCTAATGTTGATGGGACTCGTATGGATCTTTGGCTCCTTTTTCATGCTGACGCTAGCGCCCCTTACGTTGCCAGCCTTGTCATTATTGACATTAGCTGGCGAAGTGATGCACGGCGCGCTTGCCTTCTTGCAGTTGATCTACGCATTCTTGTCCTTAGTTGGTTACATTCTCTTCACTATGGGGGTTCTTGAATTGAAGAACAACACGCATCTTGACATTTTCACTGCAGCTGGCGTGCTCATGATCATCGGAATATTGTTTGGGTTTACCGTTCCTCTTGCGTTCATAGTCTTCGGAGCGGGTTTGGGCGTTGCGATGTCAAGGGAACGGTTATGAACACAAACGCTTCTGTATCGTGCAGGCACGCATAGGAGTGGGCCATGTGTAGAAGGAGGCACCTTACCTTTAGGATCGGAACGCAGAGGTTTGAGAAGATAATGGTCAGCCTCCAATGATTTCGATTCATGAAAGCGATTCCGATAGGGTTAAGAGCTAATATTTGTGAGAAGTAAACCATTGACGAACACGCCGAATTGGACGGGTGTGATAACTCTTCAGAGGGTGTCCAATCACTGAGGGAAGGCGAAGTTATACCAATGCGCAACAGCTACATAATTGGCTGGCTCAGGAGAACTGCAAGAGTATGCTATATATTGGGTATCTGGCTCATTGTTGTACTTGTTGCTGTTCTTGCTATCGCGTTCCAAGCTGCGTACGAAGTCGTATACACTGGAATGACTTTGCAGCAAGCATTCGCACCATTTGTTCCTATAATCATTGGTTTCTCGGCTGTCAGTGCGATACTTTCAGTGCTCTTTGGTATAGGATCGATCAAGATTGGGCAAAACTACGATAGCATGGCGCTGGTATTCTTTGGAGTGATTTACCTATTATCGACCATCGTTTCATTAATCCTCTCGCCTTGGGCCTTCACCACGACAAACGCGGGGATCATAGGGGGTCAACTTGTAACCACTAGGGATCCTACTGTAAGTCTACTGAGTTCAATTAACGGAGTGATTTCGCTGATTGGTTATATCGGGCTCATAATAGCCAGCTTCACGATGAAGCAGAAGACCAACATTGGTGCTTTCACTGCTGTGGGCGTGTTAGCGGTTATAGGGATTCTGATTGGATTTATCATTCCGATAGCAAT
Organism: Promethearchaeati archaeon; assembly: GCA_019058495.1. Taxonomy (GTDB): domain Archaea; phylum Asgardarchaeota; class Atabeyarchaeia; order Atabeyarchaeales; family Atabeyarchaeaceae; genus JAHPYV01. The sequence goes on along the minus strand of JAHPYV010000034.1, from coordinate 7,167 downwards.
AATCATATTGGGCACAGCGTTTAGCCAAATGGCGTCCAAGGGTGGAGTTGTGCAGCCGGCCGTAGGACAAACTGGGGAGAAGGAGTACGAGCCTCTTTATGCGTCTGTAGGACTAGTCGCCGAGCCTGTGAAGCCAGCAGAGCAGGCGGTTCAACCCAAAGAGAGGCAGATCTCTGAATCGGGTGAAGATGCGGCGGTCTTCAGACACTGCCCACACTGTGGAGCGAAGGTGAAAGCAGATGATTTGTTCTGTGCAGTATGCGGTTCGAACCTAAAAGTGCGTAAAGCGAGGTAGAAGGGCATGAATCACTTATTATGAGACTGTTGCAATATGCAAAGGTTGATCAATAATGAGAAAGATGCAGGAATTATGAAAGGTCTGCCAAAGACGAGGACCGCGTTAACGGCAGCTGCTGTCACCCAAAAAGTTAGGGAGGATTGAGGAGGACGTGTCTGAACAGGAACCTGATTATGAATACAGCGATGATGAGAAGAGAAGAGAAGTAGACAAGTACCTAGAGAAAATGCGAAGATCTAAGCGAAGGGACAAAAGGAAACTCACGCCGAAGCCAGGGACCACTGTTTTCTGGTTGAGACTGAGCGAGGAAGCAAGTCTAGCAATGGGTTTCGTGATTTTGATTGAAATGTTAGCAGTGGTCATGGTCGCTTTTGATTTGTCAAGCACGCTTGGCATATCGTTGACTGAATTGCCAACAGCGTTGCTCCTCCAAGCTTGTGCTTCTGTGACCATGCTCTTTGCGGTGGTTGGTGTGATGCTCGCACTATTATTCAGTTGTGGCTCTTACAAGGTAGGCAAGATATACGGGGCCAAATGGCTAGAATTAGCTGGAGTCGGCTGGATGTTTTCCTCTGGGCTAGAGATTAACTTGGCGCTTTCAACTTCTGCTCCTCCTTTTGCTTTTGGACTTTCTGTGTTGCCGGCTTCCCTTGACCCAAGTCCCAATTTCGAAGCAAGTTTACTTAGCTCAATAGTCTGGATAATTGCTTTTGTACTTCTTGCGTTAGGGGCAATGTCCTTGGAACATCAAACTGAAGGTGGACATCTTGCCTACGTCACGGCATTGTTGCTTGTAGGGACAATAGTGAGGCCAATCATACCCATCGTGCTCATAGCACTTGGCATGGCGCTGGGCGAAATTCTGGGGCAAGAGGAAAAGTACGACTGACTGCGGAGAATGCTTGTCATGGTTCATCTGTCTTCATGAAGTTCCTTGATGTCTTTCCTTCATACTGCAATTTCCCGTGCTTCCGACATGCTTTCCATCGTGGCCTCATGCATATATTGATATTGTAGTCTGATTGTTAGGGGTCGTCAGAATTGAAAACAGTTAAAAGGAAGTAACCCGCAATAAGCTAAACGGTCAAGCCCTCCACTGCTGGATTTGAATTTAATCTAAGTGAGTTTAGGTCAGCAAATTCTGAAAAGAGTTTCGGAGGTTGTTTACCTTCGGTCAAAACGTTTGTCTTGCCAAGGGGAGTGAAAGTATTGTCTGACGATTTCAGTATGAAGGGTAAGTTCGTTGAGGATCTGGAATTGAATGACGATCTAAGTGTATCGGATCTTGTGGAGCAGTTGGCAGGAACATCCTACAACGCGAGGAAGCTGTTTGAAGTTGCTCGGATTTGGCTTGACGCTGTCAAGAATAAATCTCGGATTTATTTTACATTGGCAGGAGCCTTGACTCCAGCCGGGTTTCGTAGGGTTGTAGCGCAGGCAATCGAGAATAAGTTTATTCACGTCCTTGCAACAACTGGTGCAAACATGGTTCACGATGCCATAAAAGGCATCTACGAAGGTCACATGATCGGGAGCGAAAACGCAGACGACGCGAAACTCTTCAAAGAGAAGCTATTCAGAATCTACGACATTTTCCTTTCAAACGAGCGCTGGGCTCGATTTGGTGAATGGCTCGACAGCTCCTTCTTCCCAAGCTTTGTCAAGGAGAAAGGCGAAACTAGTGGCAAGATCGCGAAGGCTGAAGGTCAAGGATATGAAGAAGTCAGGATTACGCCCACTCACTTCTTCAACAGGCTCGGAAAGCACCTTTCGGAGAAGAAAGACAAGGGTGTCTTGGCAACGGCCTACAAGAATAATGTACCTGTTTATTGTCCAGCATTTGTTGACTGCGACTACGGAATAAGACTGCACTACGTCAACATCGAAGTTCTCCAGCCTCAATACAAGGCCAGATTATTGGTGGATATGGTGGCAGAGTACGACAACCTATTTCAGGACATGGAGCAACACAAAAACCGCGCGATAATAATTGTCGGAGGAGGCACACCGAAGAACTTTGTCCTTCAAACTTCGATGGCGCTACCCACCGTCGAGCAATGTGGATTCAGATATGCAGCTCAGATAACAACTGACGCGCCACAGTGGGGAGGACTATCTGGAGCTACTCTAAGGGAAGCAATCAGCTGGGGTAAGATCAAGGAAGAGGCAAATACGTCAATAGTCTACTGCGACGCTACGATCGCATTGCCTCTGGTAGTCGCGTATATGATGGCGAAATTGAAGGCGTAGGAAGACTAAGCGGTTCGATGAGGATGTGGTCAAAGGTCAAGGCTTTGCTGCCGCTAGTTTTTTCTTTGCTTTTTTCATTTCTTCCTCCTCTACTTTGAAAGTGTCAGGCTCTTCGATCTTGAGGACAGCCTTCAAGGATTCTGGTTCTAGCTCAAGGACGAGCCTTCGGATCTCTCTTTTCGCAGATGTCAGATGCTTCTGGAGGGTTCCATCCTTTAGAGTGCAGATTCTCCCTGCCAATGGACATATTCTGTCCGTCTTCAGATAATACTCCAGCCTCTTTGTTTTAGGGTTGACATCAAAAGTTATCGGTCCCGCCACACAGGTTTCAGGTTTTACAGGATGAATCCTGCAGAGCCTCGTCTCCTTGTCGTAGAATATGCAGTATCCCTTAGCGTCTTCCCTTGGGTGCGTGTACTCGTTTTCACTTGTGAAATAAGGGGGTTCTACTCCTTGGATTGGATGGCTTTTCAGGTAGTCTTCTATGGTCTTCCTCCTTTTGGGAGTGACTGGAGGTCTTACGCCTTTGCAGCAGCTGTTGCACTGACCACACACGTTGAAGAAATTGTCTTGGCGTTTTGCTTCATTCTTCCTGCTCAAAGAGGTTTCCTCCCTTCTGGGACTCCTTTAGAAATAAGGCGTATTGTTTCTTAGACTGCTGACCAGATTCGAGTATACTTCCAGTATTGCTTCGTGTAAGTCAGTCTTCTGAGCTTTCTGCTTCACTTTTCTCGTTATTACTTCTGAGAGGTTGCCTTCGACTATTCTCCTCTTCATTATACCAAGATAAGACTTCTCTTCATCTAAGGCGTTTTCACATGCCAACCTGTATAGGTGTTCACAAACAGCGCGAGCTGTGCGACCTCTGGGGTGCAGGACTTTCGCGTTTAGGCCGAACTTGATCACTGAGTTGAAGTCTTTGACTAACAATTCATGAGGCAGGAGCTTTGCTTCATCTCCATCCGTTAGCAAGCCTCTAAGCGCTGCTCTTATGTAACAGCTGATCGCAACGTCCGATTTTATGCATTCTTGTTCATCAAGTATCCTTATCTCGATTGCGTGGCGATCGTATCTAAAAGCTATTCCTCGAGAGTTGATCCAATCCACATTTTGAATGCACTTGTCAGCTTTTGCCTTGGCCAGTTCCGTTGAGTACTTTCCGATGACATTCTTCCGGTACTCCTCCAGTGAATTAGTGTATTCTGGGATAACGTCCCCTACAAGGGACGGAATCTCCTTCTGATTGAGCTTGTAGAAGTACATTCTATTATCAACATATGCTCCAAACTTGCTTTCATAGATCGGTGAGGCTGCTGAGATCGCGGGCAGGTAAGGAAGTATGTTTGTGAGTATGTTGTGAAATGATGCTGCCTTTCGTCGACCTCCATAAGGTAGGTTAAGTTGGAAAGCTTGAATGTTGAGCCAACCATGTTGCCTGACGTTGAAAATCCGTTCGTATGTCTTGTAGATGCTCTTATGACGGTGACACCAAATCTTCGCCTCTGGTACCTTGATGAAAGGATGCATCCCAGTGCCGAGAAGAGCAGCCTGGAATTTGGACTTCAGAAGATCAGAGACCATCAGCACAGCTTCTTGCAGCGTTTCCTCGAAGTCCTTGGGCGAATGAAAAGGTTTCCTGCCCTTCAATTCAAGCACATGGCATTGAAGCTCTTTTCCAACCGCGTAGCGGGGATATTCGACAACATTGACTACGCGTCCTTTAAGAACTCTTATTATTGTGTCCACGATTGAGATAGCCTGCAGGTTTTCGTCGACGACTGAGAACTCATGTTCCGGACCTAGAACTTCTAGAGCTTTGTACGTGAGCGATCAGCCTCAAGATCCAACTTGACGATTTGTTAACAAAATAAAGGTATGCTGGCGGAGACTCTAGCTGGCTAAGTAGTCAATTATCTTCTCGTAAACGTCTTTGTCATAGTGGTCCTCGTATCCAGCGTTTATGCTCGGGTTATCGTTAACCTCAACTACGATGTACTCGCCACTGATTTCCTTTATGTCCACTCCAAATAGGCCATCTCCGATCGCCGCGCATGCTTTCAACGCCACTTCCTTCAACTTCTCGGGCGCATATTCTTTCTTGATGGAGAAGGCATCTCCCCAGATGAAGCTCTTTTTCCCTCTTATCTTAGACCCGTGTTTCCACTTGCCCTTGATCATGTTGTACTTGCAGATGTACAGAACCTCTCCATTCAAGACTCCGACTCGCCAGTCAAATGTGGTTGGCATGAACTTCTGAACAACTATGGCGTCTGATCTTCTAAAGAACCGCTTCGCGATGGTTCTGAAGCTTGACTCACTGCCAACCTTTTCTACGTACTTCGAGAAGCTTGTGTAAGGCGCTTTCAACACGAGCGGAGAGCCAAACAACTTGAAGAGATACCGAATGTTCTTGCTGCACAGATCCTCCCTCGTGAATATCACCGTCGGTATGTAGGGAACACCATGTTTCTCGAGGAGACCGTACATGTTTATCTTGTTGGCGCAGATCTGGATTGATCTAGGTGCGTCTACGACTTTCAAGCCATTCTCGTAAGCGAGTTTTGACACCATGTAAGCAGTATATGTAGGATCTGTCGTCGCCCTGATGAAGACGGCATCGTAGTCGGATATCTTGGAGATGTCCTTCTTGAAAATGAAGTCAAACTCGTGACCCTTTTTCTTGGCGACCCACCTGAATCTACGCAGAGCGGTTGCCTCATCTGTGCGAAGGAAATTGTAGGTTTCTACGAAACATGCAATTCTCTTGGACCCATTATTGGCCAAGTTCTTCACCTACCCTGAGTATTCCTTCGTTCATCAAGGCGGACTCTGTCGCGCTAAGTCTGCGCGATTTCTTGAGAGGATCCAAACCGCAGAGATAGATGTGATCGCCCTCTCGCTGCACGTAGCACTTGAAGAGTGGCATCCTGAATTCGCCATATGTTCTCTCGGTGATGTTGCGTGTCTCTCCATCGCAGATGATTTTGGTTTCTAGGTCAATGGGAGTTCCGAAAACAGATTCCAGTGAGAGAACTTGTCCTAGAAGCGGCTCCACACAAACCGTGTAACGCCTATTCATCGTTAGCCTCTTCATGACACCGTTCAGAGCACTCTTTGAGCGAACTACCTCAAACCCATAAGTCGGGAATGGTTTGACAGAGAAGATCATAACTGGCGCATCAAACCGCGAGATCACTTCTTCAGCAGAGTCAGTCACAATATGCGGTGACACATGAATTCCGACCTTCGCTGCCCTGAGCAGCAGGATCGGAGCTCTATATACGTCAAGAGCGTCCAAGCACTTTGGAACTGCGCGGTCGCCTAACAAGTCAGCGTGCAGGGAGACGTAGTAACCCATCTTCATATACCTATAATCCGGACTCAAGTTAACTACAAATAGATTCCTGAGTGCTGATCCGAGGAATCTCCTGGTCCCTATCACGTCGACATTCGGCAACGAGATCTTGATGTCGGTCACAACAACTAGCCTAGAGTCCGTTGCCTCTGGAACACTTGCATTGGCGCTTCTTGGCTCACCAAGTCGCGACTCAGCGCTACGGTTCACAAAATTCGAAGGATCAGTCTTCACTTCAGTGCAATCATGATCAGGACCGAGGTCACGATCAGAATCCGAATCGGAGTCCTCATCATCACCTGATGAGGAATCACCTTCACCCACTAACTTTTCACTCCTTCCCCAGTGAGGATACATGCAGCAGTTTCGATCGTCTATTAGATGATCAACTATATTTAAGCTTTCCCTCAAACAAATTAGAGTAGGATGCAACAAAACTGCAGTTGATACTGTCTGCGTATGCTGCTGAGACTCTCAGAACCCGAATTCTAATGCTAGAGCCCCTCACTGATGTAATCAGACGATAAATGTTGACTATTAAGAATATAAATGCTTCCCTACAAAAAGCAAAAGAATTCAGTCCTTCGATACGATACTCGCACGATCCTGGTTCCCCAACCTGGGAAAGTCTTTCTCAGCAACGTCTCAGGTTGGGAATTGAAGTATCCGTGACTCGCGACATGATAGACGGGAGTATTGTGAGTCCCTGTTTACTAGATTTCTGGTCTTGTGTGAATTAACGGTGATTATTCAGCTACGTCCGCAGATCGTATGTCTCTCATCTCACAAATCCATAACAAATGGCTTAAATCTACTTACCACATGAGTATGTGGTCGAATGTTAGGGTTCGCACCACGTCGCAGTTCAGCGACATGGGGGTGTACGCATTATGAGCCGTATTATCGAGACCAAGGATCTCACAAGAAAATTCGGTGATCTTGTTGCAGTCGATCGTCTCAACATTGAGGTCAAGCATGGTGAAGTTTATGGCATGCTGGGCCCGAACGGTGCTGGAAAGACAACGACGATATCAATGCTGTGCACAATTCTGAAACCGACCTCCGGGTCGGCTACCGTTAATGGATTTGATATTACGAAGCAAGCGTCTGAGGTCAGAAAATCCATTGGGATCGTTTTCCAGGAGCCTAGTGTTGATGACAGGCTCACTGGCAGGGAAAACATGGTGATGCACGCGAACCTCTATGGAGTTTCACCTGATGTCGCCAAAAAGCGGATCAAGACACTGCTCGAATTAGTTGAACT
>JAHPYV010000235.1 GCA_019058495.1 Promethearchaeati archaeon | reverse complement strand
GGAGATCACGGACGAAGACGTGGACGTACAGCAATTCACGGACTCAACCATCAAGGCATCAGTACGAGAATATCATATCGTCATCGACTTTCCGAATAAAGTAATCCTGCACGATTGCGCCGATTGGGACAAGATGGCTTCTGAGAAAAAGTTCTGTAAGCACCTCGGAAAACTGATGCTCTCGATAGAAAATAAAAGAGCGCTGAAGATACTCAACACAATTCGGTCCGAGATTACGGATTGGGATTTCAAACCATGGATAAGCTAGGCATATGCGCCGCACAATCCTAGCTGACAGCCCTCTTTATTTGCGGAATTGCATCTGGAAGACCGAGACGTTTCAGAGTTGCTTCCGTGGGGACCCCGTTCTTGTCCCAGCCTCTTTTCTCGTAGTATAAACTGAGCATAGAGTCGTACTGTCTTCTGTCAAGTTTCTGCCCCTTCTGTGGTCCTTTAGTTGCAGGTTCGTCGAACCACCTTGCTGGGGGAGTATCCATCGCTCTGCTCCACATCTTGCCGTGTTCTCTGATCCAAAATGATCTTATTAGTGTGCAAACACGGTCAGCGACCTCGTAGAGTTTCTCCATCGTGAAGTCTATTCCTGTTACGCTTCTCAAGATCTTTGGATAGAATCCCAGGTCAAATCCCACTTCGCCCCACGGTAGCCTGCATACCGTGAGGCATTCGAATACGCCTCCTCTCAGTCTCTGAAGATCTATGACCTTATCGACTTTATTCTCGCCGTACCCTGGTCCACCAGTCGTTGCTTCCCAAGCGATCACCCACGCGTCTTTGTGGTGGGCACCTATCGAGCATGTGCCGTATGACAGCGCCATAGCTGGCATCCCGTGACAGTCATATGCTGAGATCTCTAGTCCTTTGACGTGCATAGCCCATTTCTCTGATCCGTTCTTGAATTCCTGGGCTGCTGCTTTTACGCCCTTGGCTAGGGTTTTTCCGAGTGGTGTTCGAAGGTTAACTATGTCTTCCAGCAGGTTCTTTGCTGCCTTGAAGTCGCCCCATTTTATTCCTTCTTGGATGATTCTTTTTTCCGAGGCTTCCATTGCGAAACCAATTGCGCTTCCGAGGGAGATCGTATCGATGCCATAGATGTCTGCCAGTCTGTTAAGGGTTGCAACCTGTTTCAGGTCGCCGATCCCTATGTTTGAGCCAAGCATCGCCACGTTCTCGTAGTCTATTTCCGACGGTTCGCCGTCTGAATCCTTCACCACATTCCCGCAAGTCATGTTGCAGTTAGGGCATCCTCGGTTACCTATTTTGATCTTCTCCATCGCGCCTCCACCGATGTCGAGACCTTTGTCGAATACGCCTTCTCTGTAGTTGAAGGCTGGCAGTACTCCGTGCTCTTGGCTCCACTCTATAGTGGACATAGTTCCTTGTCGTTTCCAGAACTTTGTGTTTGGTTTCCCGAGGATCTCTTTGTAACCATCTGCTCCCAGCTTCTTGGTTTCTGCCGGATCCGCGAACTGGATCTCGCGGTCGCCGCTCACAACGATTGCCTTGAGTTTCTTCGATCCCATAACTGCGCCGATGCCAGGTCGTCCACCTGCACGACCTTCTTGTGAGATGACGACTGCGTACGGTATGAGTCTCTCTCCAGCTGGACCGATGCTCAGAACGCCAACTTGTTTTCCGTATTTCTCTCGGAGCCTCTTTTCTGTTTCAAACGTTCCGCGTCCCCATAACTCGTCGGCACTCAGGATTTCGGTCTTCTCGTTTTCTACGTAGATGTAGCAAGGATTCTTGCTTACGCCTTTGACTACGATTGCATCGTAGCCCGCTCTTCTCAGATACACTGAAACCCACGATCCAATATTACCGTCTCCGTATCCGCCAGTCAAGGGGCTCTTGGCTGCTACAATAACTTTGCCTGGACTCGGCATTGACAGGCCTGTGAGCGGTCCAGTCACGACTACAACCTCGTTTTCTGCGGAAAAAGGATCTGCGCCCGCCTTGAGGTCGTCCCATAGTATCTTAGCCGCGAATCCTCGTCCGCCAAGGTATTTGGATGCAAAACCAGAATCGTAAGCCTGGGTTGTTGTCTTCCCAGTTAAGAGGTCAACACGAAGTATCTTACCATTCCAACCTTTCATGAATACTCATCACTACTCCAGGTACTTGACAAGACTTATTTTCTCGTCTCGTCCTTATAAAAATGCACCTATTCTTTCGGGCGATTTCCATCTTCGGAACTATGCTTTAGCGGTTTAACCAGTATTGATGAAAAGTTCTTATAGGTTTTCTGATCTGAACCTGTATTTCTCCATCATGTTTTGCTCTCACTCTATTAGGTCGTCAAACGGGTCAAATGCAACTATGTTCAGAACATCAAGGCAAGGAGGAAGCGCTGACACATAAGCGCCCTTATGTATCTCTGATCTCAGCGCGATGATCCCATAAGCCATGGATAAAAACAGTTGATTATTTGCAGCCATGCTGGAGTTATTGGAGGAAAAAGAGATAGCTACTTCCTCCTCCCAAACAGTATTGTTCCAATGACTATCATGACTGTATCGAAGGCGGCGACTATGAGAATGTCAACATAAAGTGGGAACAATGTATAGGATGGACTGGCTCCGATTGTGATTGCCCTTAGGGCGTCCACACCGTAAGTCATAGGGTTGAAAAAGCCAACAACCCGAAGCCACTCTGGAACGCTAGCCAATGGAAAGAGCGCGCCGCTTGTAAAGAATAGAGGTAGAGTCACGAAGCTCTGTATGACGCCAAAGCTCTCCAGACTGGTCATTGAGCTAGCGATGGATAGTCCTATGCAGACAAGTCCAAATGTTATAATCACCATCACGGGAAGGGCAATCAGAAACAGCAATAGATTTAGTGGAACTCCAATTATGAACCCCAGCAAGAAAGTAATGATCCCTTGAATAATCGCATCAGTGCTGTTTCCCAACATTTTCCCAAGGAATATTGAACCCCTCGAGACAGGTGCCACCATTATCTCTTTGAGAAAACCGAATTCCCTGTCCCATATTACGGAGATGCCCATGAACATAGAAGTGAAAAGCATGGTCTGCGCTATGATCCCTGGAAAAAGAAACACCTGAAAGGGGACAGCCAAATTCCTTGTTCCTGCAGCTAGATTTGAGAAACCCGAGCCGAATATTATTAGCCAAAGTGCTGGTTGAACGAAGGAGCTGATAGGTCGTACTCTTTCTCGAAAGTACCTTTTGACTTCCCTAAGCCACAGTGTGTATATTGCCCTTGCTTCAGTCATCTTATCCTTCTCCTTCTGGCAGCTGCAATACCGTGATACTCTTTCCCTTCCTCTTCCCTTATTGCTCTTCCTGTGTAATGGAGGAAGACATCTCCCAGATTTGGTTCGTGGAGCGATATGGAGATGATGTGTATGCCTTCGTCCGCAGCAACCTCAACGATCCTTGGCAGAGTCTCGCGACCGTTCTTCACGTGTACTGTGAGTTCATCCCGCTTACGTATTGCAGCCCTGCTCACTAGCTCGGTTCCCTTCAGTCGTTGAGATAGCTTTTCTGCCTCCGATGTCTTTATGGCAATGGTCTCTTCTGCCAGGCTTCGCTTCAAGTTGTCCGGCGTGTCGAGTGCGACTATTTTCCCGTAATCGATTATAGCTATTCGATCACACAGCAAATCTGCCTCGTCCATGTAATGTGTCGTCAGAATTATGGTTGTATGCTCATCCTTGGCAAGTCTCTTTATATAAGTCCAAATGTGCTCCCGAGTCTGCGGGTCGAGGCCAATGGTGGGCTCATCCAGAAACAGTACTGGCGGATGGTGAACGAGCCCGCGTGCTATTTCGAGTCTCCGCCGCATTCCGCCAGAAT
>JAHPYV010000234.1 GCA_019058495.1 Promethearchaeati archaeon | reverse complement strand
TTCATCCCAATCAAAGGAATGATAATAATGGAGTTTGAGAACGGAGACATAACCGATTGCAGAGACCTTGGCAGACAAGACGACGAAGTTAACAAGTTCATCACAAAGCACCTTGAAACCAAGGCGAATAGACACCTAGCCGAGATGGGAATAGGCACCTACGTGGCAGGATCAAATCTACCGATGGAAGACATGGTTTATAATAGCACAATTTTGGAAAAGCTTCAAGGCTTCCACGTCGCATATGGTAGCTCAATACATATCAAGGGAAAGCATGAAGCGCCGGAACACATCGACAACTGGGTTAAATACGGTGACGTGTACATCGGTGATGATCACGTAATCTCAAGAGGTCGGGTGAACACCAGAATCCTCCCGGACTAGATTCAATAGCAGTATGAAAACTCCTTTTAACTTTTGGAGTGATAAGGTTTCAGACACAATAGCCTTATCACTTTGGTTTCAATGATTGTCATGCGCAGAGGCAAGGTGAAACTATTACATGTTAGGGAGATCACCTTCAGCTCACTACTATGATGCTCCTCAGAGGCACATCGCTATCGATAAACTAGTCACCCGCATGGATCCTGATGGTCAGCAGGAGAAGAAGTACTATCGAGTCAGACCAGCAAGGTGGTATGGCGGCATCGTCACAGCGGACTGCTCAGGTTGCGGTCTACTATGCAAGTTCTGCTGGGTCAAAGACGAGGTCATGGCTAACCCAGCCACAAGCGGAAGATTCTATACGCCAAAGAGAATTGCAGGCGAACTGTTAGCTATAGCCAAGAAGCGGAGACTAAGTCAGATTCGGGTAAGCGGGGGAGAGCCAACCATCGGCAAAAAACATATGCTGCAATTACTCCACCATCTACAGGGCTACGGCCTGAATTTCATACTAGAGACTAACGGAATTCCAATAGCTGCTGATGTAGGGTTTGCTAAGGATTTGTCTGCCTTCAGAGATTTCATGCACGTTCGAGTCTCGTTGAAAGGGTGTGACGAGGAAGAGTTCTCTGTTCTTACAGGGGCGAGACCCGAAGACTTCAAGCTTCAACTCAAAGCTCTTGAGAGTCTACTCGACGCAAAGGTAGGTTGCCATCCGTCGGTAATGTCATCATTCTCAACCCAAGACAGCTTCAACGCATTAATCAGAAGGCTCAAGGACATAGATCCCAAATTGTCTCAGAATGCGGAGGTAGAAGAACTCATTCTATACCCTCACGTAGTAAAGAGACTGAAGAAATATGGACTAGCATACTATGTGGGACACGAGCCTGATCAAGTTCCGGCAGACCAAATCTAGAGAGATAGTACACTTCTCTAGTGAAATCTGAGAACTCGTTTGCTCTTCAAATTCAACTGAATTACGCACAACTCATTTCTTTGAAGGAGAATCCCCAAAGCTGCTCACGGACTCTTGGGGCGATCGTTTCCTTGCTCGTGCAACCAATCGGAAAAAAAGTTTTATAGATAGAACTCTCTAAGACCACCAACCATGCGATGCTGTTCACTCTAATTCAGTAGTGACTTTTTAGTTGGTAGGAGGGACTTACCGATGGATGTAATCGAAGAAGGTAAAGCCGTGATATGGTCAAAGCACGACCCTGAAGAATACCGAAAATGGGTTCTCGAGAAAAAGAACCGATCACTCCAAGACAAAACCATGAGCATCAAAGACGCCATCTCCAAGTACGTGAATAATGGAGACTATCTTGCCATGGGCGGGTTCGGGCATGTCCGAGTCTCAATGTCAGCCGTGTATGAAATGATACGGCAAAGAAAAAACAACCTTGCTATGGCAGGCAAAACAGCTGTACATGACATTGAGATCCTCGTAGCTGGCGGCTGCATAAAACGTGTCGATAGAGCCTACTCTGGTGGACACGAGGTGAGAGGGCTCTCGCCAGCATTCCGGAGAGCTGCAGAGAACTCTGAAATTGAACTGCAGGAGTGGAGTAATGCATCATTCCAATGGAGATTCAGAGCAGCAGCGATGGGAATCCCATTCATGCCCACAAGGATCCTCATGGGAACAGACACGTTCAAGTACAGTGCAGCTAAGGTCGTGAAAGATCCATTCACAGGCATGAAAATAGCGCTTCTCCCTGCATGCTACCCCGACACTGTCTTCATACACGTTCACAGATGTGATGTATATGGCAACTGCCAGATAGACGGGATCACGATAGAAGACATAGACCTATCAAGAGCAGCCCGCAAGCTTGTAGTAACAACAGAGAAGATCATTGAGAACAGCGAGATAAGGAGAGAACCCTGGAGAACCTCAATCCCATTTTACTATGTAGATGCGGTCTGTGAAGTTCCCTTTGGGTCGCATCCAGGAAACATGCCTTACGAGTATTACTTCGATGAGGAGCATATAGGCATGTACCTAAAGATGGCGAAGACACCTGAGGGAGCAAAGGAGTATGTAGACAAGTACGTGCGAGACGTGAGCGATTTTGAAGAGTACCTTAGCCTGGTTGGTGGAGTAAAGAAACTCGCCTACCTCCGCCGAGTAGAGCACTTAAGGGAGCGACTGAGAGCGCCATGGGCGGAGGAGAAGGACAGATGAAGGGAGGTAGAGAACGAAAATGAACCCAGGTGCAGAGAAAAGTACCGAATTCACATTAATCGAAATGATGGCATCAGCAGGTGCGAAATTACTAGAGGACAAGAAAGTGGTTGTCTGCGGCACCGGAATACCGATGCTTGCAGCACTCCTAGCGCAGAAGACTCACGCCCCAAATGTAATCATTGTTTTCGAAGCCGGAGGCATAGGACCTCAACCTCCAACTCTGCCAATCTCCGTTGGAGACTCAAGAACATTCCATAAGGCACTCATGGCAGGTTCAATGGATGATGCAATGTCGGCGCTACAGACAGGATACGTTGACTATGGTTTCCTCGGCGTGGGACAAATCGACAAATACGGAAACATAAACGCCACATGCATAGGATCACACGACAAGATGAAAGTCAGCTTCCCAGGATCAGGCGGAGCCAACGACATTGGCTCACTGGCTTGGAAGACAATAATAGTAACTGGACAACATGACAAGAGAAGGTTTGTCGAGAAACTCGACTTCCTCACGACCCCAGGCTATCTAAGCGGCTCTGGAGCAAGAGAGGCGGCAGGGTTGCCGAAGGACACTGGACCATACCGAGTTATCACAAACCTTGCGGTAATGGGATTCGACGGCAAGACGAAGGAAATGGTGTTGCTATCGACACACCCGGGAGTGGCAGTGCAACAGGTCGTTGACGGCACAGGCTTCAAACTGATCGCCCCTAGCAAAGTTGGAGTCACAGAGCCACCCACGAAAGAAGAAGTTAGGATACTAAGAGAGGAGATAGATCCAGCTGGCATTTTCGTGAGGCGACCCAAGAAATAATATCATTCTCTATTTCTTTTCGCTTTTCCCTGTCCATTCATTCACCATCTTCTTGGGCCAACCGATGCTTAAGAGTTTTCTTCCGGTCGCCTCTGAAACGAATGGCTTTGCTTTTGCTAGTTGCTTCGCGGATCGCTCCTTAATAGCATCTATTGGAACAAGGAAGGGCTTCCTCTTTGTCCAATCCCAACCAATGAACAGCTCGTCTTGATCATCGATATAAAGACATATCGCACGGGGAATTTCGACGTACTTCTGGCCGCTCGTTACGTCCTTGACCCAGGAAGGAATGTTAAATGCAATGAATGGCTTCTTCCGTTCACTTGTGAGCCTCTCTGCTATTCTCTTTTCCTTGCGACTGCGGGCTTCTTTTAGGTCGTACACATTGATGTGGTGAGTATGTCCGTAGACTATCCTTAAGTTCTTTGCAGCGATTTCTCTCCTCTTGGAGAATCTCTCCCACCACCTGAGAATACCTCTGGCGGAAGCACGCGGATCATACCTTGTACCAAAC
>JAHPYV010000033.1 GCA_019058495.1 Promethearchaeati archaeon | reverse complement strand
GCTTTAAGGTTGGTAGACATGTCCTGGCGCCAAGTCCTGTGCACTTCAAAGCTGCCACGGCGTTTGCAAAGATTGCCGCGCCTTCCGGGGTTAGTCCTCTCATGTAAGCTATCGTAAATCCGCCATTGAATGCGTCACCAGCGCCAGTTGTGTCAACGACACCAACTTTAAAGGAAGGTATCACTTTCATTGATTTCTTTGTGGCGACTAAGCAGCCTTTCTCTCCCAGAGTAATCACAACGAGGCTCGGACCTTTTCTCAGCAAAGTACTCGCCGCCTCTTCCACACTGCCTGATTGGGTTAGCTCCATCGCGCCGCTCTTCTGAGGTAGCAAGACGTCAGTCAGCTTTACCATCTCTTTCAGATCTTTCCAGCCCCTTACTGCGACTTGCTTCTCCAAGTCAAATGATATTGCCGCGCCGTTCCTTTTTGCCATTCTTGCGGCATGGAGTGATAGCTGCGGATGGATCGCCGTTGTATGCAAGAGCTTTGACTTTGAGACATGTTCAACCTTTATGTCCTTGACATCCAGCTTTGTGGTCAGCATGTGTGGACTCTGGATGATCACTTTCTGACCTCTTTCGTCAACCACTACATAGTTTACTGGGGTCGGTTTTCCCTTTTTCACCAGTGTCAGTTTCGTGTCGATCTTCTCCTTCTTCAAGTCCTGAATCAGGTATTCTCCCTCTAGGTCATCGCCAACGGCTCCCATGAATCCAGATGTTGTTCCGAGTCTTGAGACAGCTGTAACATAGTTGGCCGTAACGCCGCCTGGGAATCGGGCTTGATATATGCTATCCACCTTTTCATCTGGTTCGGGCAGATGAGGAACCTTCAGAACCATGTCAACAACTATTTCACCAAGCCCAAGGATATCTGGCATCGATGCTTCCCGACCTCCGTCGCTATACTTGCTTGTTCGTGCCTCTCTTACCGTCATTCTCTTCGTCTATTAATTCGAAAATTCCCCCTACTACTCGATCGTTGCATGTCTCCTAAGAATATCGTCTTCCGTTACCTTCAGCCGCTTCATCAACTCGCTTGCTAGAGAGTCAAGAAAGACGAGAGCAGAGACATCGAATAGTGACGTGAAAGGTGCTGCTGTTTCGTACTTATCAGCTTTGGTTTTACCCGGAACCAATACAACCAGGTCAGCAGACTTTGCAACCGTGGATTCATTCTTCGAAGTCAGGGCGATTGTCTTAGCGCCGACTTTCTTTGCTTCTTTGATGAATGTAGCTGAGCTGAGAGTCTCGCCAGAACCTGAAACAACAAGAAGCGCGTCGCCAGAATTGAGTGAGGGGGTTATTGTCTCTCCCAATTGGAATGATCTTAGCCCAAGATGCATCATGCGCTGGGCAAAACACCTTGCAATCAAACCACTTCGGCCAGCCCCATAAGAGAAAACCTGGTTAGATGACAAGATGAGAGGTGCAATTCTTTGAAGAATGTTCTGATCGAAGGAATCATGAAACCTCTTCAGATGCGCCATGATCTCTGTGAAAGCCTTGTCAAACCACATATAGGTACCCCACACAGCCGTGATCTCGAACTTATATTCTTCGAGAACAATAAGAAGCTATTGTTTTAAGCTATCTTCAATACAGATTCATGAAGCTAACCGCAAGGTAAAGACGGAGACCCTTAATAATCAAGAAGTATGTTGTGTTATATGGTGACTGTCATGGTTTCACTCCAAGAGATCTTCGGGGACTCTGCGCAGGTCAAAGTTCTGGAGTTTCTCCTGCTGAATCTTAAGGATACTATGATGATTTCTGATGTGGCTAAAGGCGCTAGGGTCGCCAACTCAACCACAGCGCGAGTCGTGGAACCGCTCATCCAATCAGGCGTGGCTAGGGAAATAAGGATAGGAAAACAAATCAGAATAATCAGGCTGAACGAAGAGGACGAGAAGGCAAAGTTGCTGCTTCGGTTAATTGATGGTTTGAAGAACCTTGAAGGCAAGAGACAAACTCAGCAGGCTGAAGAAGAACAATCGTTACTCAAGGAATCCAAGGCATCCAAAAAAAATAGAACGAAAAGCTAGAGAGACCATATAGGCATATGGTGGTTGGCAATAGGCCAGAGATCTAAGATATGCTTTTCAATTCGATCGCGGCATTGAGAGTGACTTCTTGAATTTCCTCAGTTTCTCGAGAAATGTCTCACTATTCTTGCAGTTCGGACAGTCTTCACAATCCTGCCTTTCACCACAATTCTTCTGCGCAATCTTCTTTTCTAAAAGAAGATCACGAAAAGACTCAAACTGCATTGTATCATGACCATGAAAAGAATCTGCTTCATGTCCGAGTCGCTCATTAAAAAGTTTTATTGTTTTCTCCATTTTTTCCTTTGCCGACTCAAGCTCCTCGTCGAAATCAAGGATGAACGCAGTAATTACACGGTTACTGCTGTTTTTTCTGATAAGGATCGTGTAGTTTTCGAGTTTGACTTGTTGAATCGGTGAACCGAATGTATGTTCTGAGAAACTTGTCAATGCATCAAGAAATCCACTAACCAGTAAGTCATTCTTCTCAATGGAATGCCATTTCCCGAAGCACTCATTGATTAGAGGGAGCTCATCCTTCATTACAAGTATATTCCGAATCATGAGAATCGACCAGTGTTATGTTATTCTTCGCTTCGTGTGTTCAATTCGGACTGGCTGCAGTTCTGCTTAGCTGCGTGTCGGTTCACTAATTATGTTCTACATAATAAATATTCGCCGTGTCGACCTATTGCGACGGGGAATCGGTGGGGTCCACAACTTTCTAGGTCAGAAAGTGGTTGGAAGCTTCTCGCCGGTTTTGAGAAGTTCTTCCACGTCCTTTGCTGTCGGGAGTCCCACTCTTGCTCCTTTCTTTCTGCATTTGAGTGCCGCCACCGCATTGGCGTACTCTGCTGTCTTTTCGATGTTCCATCCTTTGACTACGCCATATCCGACTCCTGCAAGGAAGGCGTCTCCTGCTCCAGTTGTGTCTACAACCTTCACCTTGTATGTTGGTTTGCTAATTTTCTCTCCGTTGCTTTTGGCGACGAGGCAGCCTTTTGCGCCTATGGTTAGTATGACTGCTCCTGGTCCTAGTTCGAGTATCTTATTGGCTGCTGTACCAAAGTCTTTTTCTCCTCCTGATAGGCTGCGTGCAGCGAGTTTGCATGGAAGGAATATGTCTGTGAGTGAAATGAGCTGTAAAATATCTGCCATCTTCAGTCCAGCTGAAACAAGAGCTTCAGGGGAAGATCCCAAGTCAAATAGGACTGGTATCTTCTTCTGCTTCGCGATCTCAGCCGCCCTTATGTCTCCGAAGAGGCTGATGCCGTCAACTGCAATGACTTTAGCACTTGTAAACAGTGATGATAGGCTCTCAGCCTCCTTTGGATAGAAGAATGGCGCTGGACCTGGAAAATGAGATATTATGCGCTCGCCGCGCTTATCTACCATAACAAAGGATAGTGGAGAGCCAGACTTCTTCTGAACTAGTAATCCAGTTACGTCGACTCCTTCCCTCTCAAATTCTGATCTTATCGACTTGCCGAATTCGTCATCACCGATCTTTCCGACGAAAGCTGATTTCACTCCCAGTCGAGCCAGTCCCACGGCGAAGCCTGCTGATACACCGCCGTGAAGCTGGTCAAAAGCCAAGCTTACAACGGTCTCATCTGAAACCGGAAAATGGTCAACGTTCATAACTAGATCAATGCAGGCTAGCCCGATTCCTACAGCGTCCACCAAATCTTGCGCTCACCTCAAGCCACCGAATGAATACGCAAATCACTCGGAACGTGGAGTCCAACAACGTGGAAAAAACCCACATGTTTTGCAAGTAACACTGAGACACGTTTGTCACGCTTATGTTATGATGCGTATAAAAACAGTACTGCCTCCCGTTATGTTAACATGACTCAACCAAAATCTGGATGAAAAGATACGCTGATATACATCATAGCAGATAATAGACTGAAGATTACGTAAGGGGACTTGATCCTCCATGACTGCTGAAAAGAAACGAATTGAGACTGGGGAGGGTTCGATCTCCTCCTCAAAGCCAAGGGCGGGGATCGTAACCCTTCTTGACCCGAGGCCTGAGTTCTACGAATATATGCTAAAATCCGGCATCAACCTGAAGCAGTCAAGTGAGTTTCAGCATAATCTTCTGAAGAAGACCCTCATTGAAAAGGGTGGCCTCGACGTTTTGGATGGAGGGTTAGTTAATTCAAGTGAGTCAGCGAACAACGCCGTTCATGATCTACTTGTTGGAAAGCGTATAGAGTGCCTAATGATCATGGTCCCAGGATGGACATTTCCAGTTATTGGCGCCGCAGCGGCCAAGGCAGCTGAAATTCACAACGTTCCAGTGATGATTATCGGCTGGTCAGCTCTGAGCGGTCCGACAGCCGTGAAGGGAGCTCTAGACGAGATAGGGATCAAACACAAAGTCGTTTGGATCTACGGACCCGTGACTGATCCAATTATCTTAGGGGAGATGACTGCTTATGCGCGAGCTGCTTCGGTCGCAGTGAGACTCAGAGGAATGAGGTTCGGCTTGTTTGGTGGGCCGAGCATGGGGATACTCTCGGCAGCGATCGATGCAAGCCAGTGGCTCAGGATTTTTGGGGTTGAAGTGGAGCAAGTTGACCAACTTGAAATAACCAGAGAGGCAGAGAAAGTTCCGAGTGAAGCGGTGGCTCATCACATGGAGTGGCTCAAAGGGAACGTTAAGAAGATCACGGAGGACGGACAACGAGTAACGAAAGAGAAAATTGAGAAACAAGTTAGATGCTATGTCGCAACCAAGAACCTCGCTAAGGAACACGGGTTCAACTTCATCGGACTAAAGTGCCAGCCTGAACTAAGTGATGGATACGTCAACCAATGCTTGACACCGACTTTCATTAACGACCCATACGATGCGGATGGTTCAAAGGAGACTGTTCCGTGTTCATGTGAAGCAGATGCCAACTCAGCTCTGACAATGCAAATCCTGAAAATGCTCTCAAGCGGCAAACCAGTCTTCTTCGGAGACCTGATGTTATACGATCGCGCAACGAAGACGATAGCAGTCATGAACTGCGGCGGCGCAAGCACATGGTTTGCGACAGCGTCGATGAACCCAACGGAAAACCTCAAGGAAGTCCAGCTAGTGCCTCACGTGCAAGGCAAGGCCGGAGGAGCGGCAGTATTCTACACAGCTTCTAAAGTTGGGGAGCCAGTAACATGGGCACGATTGGCGAGGCAAGCCGGAGAATATAGCATGTTCATCATAAAAGGGAAGCTAGTTAGAAGCAAGAACTTCGAGGGAACAATGAAGTGGCCTACACTCATAGTCGAAATAGAGAAGGATCCAGTGGAGCTCCTAAAGGCATATCCAAGTCAACATGTTCAAGCCACGATTGGTGACTACTCGAGAGAACTCAGGGAACTGTGTAAAATAGTCGGAATAAGCTTCGTAGAGTACTAGGCGGATAAGAATCCCCTTACAGATTGCTATCTGAAAACTCAGACCGCGTCTATTCGTGATTTCTGATGAGGATCTTGGCTCTTAGAGATGTCCCAAGATGTTAGAACGGATTTCGAGTGGATTGATGCTTGTCCACGGAAAGAATGAAGGAAGGTTTCCCTATTCACACTCAGTAATCATCAAAGATCGAAATGAAGAATCAGTTCTCTTGGATACGGGCTGTGGAATCGACATTCTGCAAGAACTCAAGAAGAGATTCAGAATCAGCCGCATAATTAACTCTCATACACACCCGGACCACACTGCAGGGAACTGGGTATTTGAGAACGAAGTCAGAGCGATCTATGTGCCCCGGGAAGGATTTAATACCAGCGGAAACATGATCGCCCTATCTGAAAGACTTGCTGAACCAGGCGCTCTCGCCAAATACTGGAGAGAATTCGTTACTAAGACCATGGGTTTCAAGGATTGCAGACCTACAGACATCTATGACTCCAAATCATCATTTGATTTTGATGAGGTCTCTCTTCAACCAATTCATACACCAGGGCACACCATAGACCACTACTGCTTCTATGAGCCAAACCTGAAGATTCTCTTTTCTTTCGACTATGATTTAACCTCTTTTGGTCCTTGGTACGGTCATAGGGAGTCGAGTATTGATGAATTCAAGAAGTCGATAGCTGATCTGAAAGAACTGGACGTGGATGTGTGGGTTTCAGGTCACAAGGGAATCATAACAAAAGACATCAAGAAACAACTCGATGAATTCAATTCAAAGTTCAATGCACGAGACACGAAGATCATTACCTTGCTAAGAAATGAATGCAGAACCATCAGTCAGCTTGTGGAAAAAGCCCCAATATATGGCAAATTCACCTACGCAGAACCACTTCTCCGTTATTGGGAGGAAAACATGATCAGAAAACATGTTGAGCAACTAATTCGTCAAGGCAGAATAATCAGGCTCGGGGAAGAATACCATGTTCGCGAATAGATGAACAAGCACCACGTCACAGGCGAGTTTGAGATAGCAGCAATGGCTCGCTGTCGAGACAAGGAAGAAGCATCAAAACTGATTGAGCGAGTCGGATCCATAAAAGGTGCTGTGAAGTCATCCCCCATAGTAGGCTGAAGACGATAAAGGAAGACCTCGATATCGAGCATCCTTAGTGGTCCAAGAATCCGTTTCAGAAAGAGTATCTCGCTTCCCCTTTGTTAGAATGGTCTATCAACGGGGAAGGAAGAAGAACTGGAAATGGGGTACATAACATCCGTAATATTCCAAAATCCCTCTCCTTCCCTAAATCAAGCAGATTATTCGATCCATATATAAATACTTGGCTTTCAGAAGATAGAACCATACTCACGAAGCTCTTATGATGAATGGATCCCAATCCTTCGCCACCCCTTTGTATATTGTATGATCTCATTCTCAAAAACGGTCGTCCCGCAGGTCGATTCCGTTTTCTATACATGAGAAGCAGCAGTCGAGGTTGAGTTTTGTTGGCAATTGACCTCGCATCAATCATCGCTGTATTTGCGCTATCCACTACAGGTGAGATACTCATAGCTATTCCGTTCGGCGTATTCGTATTGGGAATGGATCCAGTGTTGGCTTTCTTAGTCGCGTACCCGGGAAACCTGCTTCCGATGATAATTATCCTTGCTCTTTTTGGGTACCTTAATGGAAAGTTCCCACGGTTCTTTGACCACTTCGCTAGAAGGAGTAGAAGATTCCAGAAGCGCCTCGAAGGTAAGTATGGCTGGGCCTTCCTGTTTTTGATCGTCCTGTTCGCGGGGGCATATGGCGCTTCAACTGCTTCAGGGTTATTAAGGTTTGACAAGAAGCGCTCTCTTCTTATCCAATCCTTAGCTTTGGCGTTCTATGGCGCCGTTGAAGTCGTCTTCTTGTACTTGGGAATTCGGTTAATGGTAGGCTCGTAGTGACTGACAATCAGAATGACTCTCCAGGAAAAATTAGGGTGAGCCAAGGTTCGCTCCACCCAGCTCAAGAGTGCTTTGTCAGTTTACCTGCTCTTTCCTTTGATTCCCTTTGCACCAGGTCTCCAGTATCTGAACCACACTATGATTATCCCAATCAGAATCGCGACCACGCCTATTGCTGCTGTCGCCGCCACACCGACGAAGTCTGGTAGTCGTTTGATCACGATACCGAATAATGCCCATTCGAATACGAGACTGTATGCTACGTCTCTACGAGTAAATAGTACTGCAATGCACAGTATTATCGCTACAGCAATGATCAAGATAGCCCAGATATCCTGAGGTATGCCAAATGCATCCACGGTAGGGTTCACTAGTGCTGGATTGAAGTATACCAATAAGGTCGTTACGTTTCCAATGGTAGCTACTGATATCCACCCAAGATAGACGCTGAAAGGCAGACGCATAATTATGTTCTCCTTCGTGAAACCAGTGTATACTCCCAGACGCATGTAGATCATCAACAAGCACAAAAAGAGCAAGATCATAACAACTAGCGTCAGTGGAATCTGGAAGTACTGCCATAGGAAAAGCCACACCACGTTGAAGATACAGGATAGCAAGAACCAGTAGCTAATGCGTGCTGTGAGATCCGGTTTGTAACCACGAACCTGATAGACTGCGAACAGACCTACTAGAATATAGATAACTCCCCAAATTGCGAAGGTAAGACCTGATGGGGCAAAGAGGTTAGCATAGAAATCCGATACATATGCTGTTGTGACTCCGCCATATGGTATGATGTTCGCGAGCAAGTTGAAAACAACGAAAGCCACGAATCCGAGCAAGTTCAGGTACTCTAACATTCTATTTCTTTCTTCTCCTCGAATCTTGGCGCTCATATCCGACCTCTCCATAATTTGAAACTATCTAGGAAGTTGGTTGACAGCCAATTATAAAAATATCGCTACTAAAACAAGTATTCTCCAGCCTTTCCGGAAAGAATAGTAGAAAGTAAGCATGCAAAACCAACGGTATCCTAACAGAAAGGTCTTCCGCGACATGACGCCAAAACAAGCGTTGACCTAAACTTCATTTGAGTCTACTTATGGCTGCTAGGATAAGCCCCCTTATGACAAGTTGCCCGCCGAGTAGCATTACTATGGCCCCCCAGAAAGCGAACCATACAACTAACGTAGTCGCTGGGCTAAGAAACATGTTGATCAAGTAGTATGCTCCGAACCACCAGATTATCGTGGTGAAGGTTTCCACTTTTCTCCAAGACGACGAACGAACGCCAAATCTCAGAATCAAGAGGAAGATCTCAAATCCCCCCCAGATTAGACACCATCGCGCGGCTACTGCATAAACGGTCGTGTATGCCCCCGGCGTTGCAGGCGCTGGCAAGAGAGCTGTTGTGTTTGGGACTTGCACAAGTGTGAAACCTTGGAAGAAGGATGAGATATCTGCACTAAGATTTGGTGTAGTTGCAAAGAACCAACTGACCAAAGTGAAGAAGAAAATAGCAATAACTGCGAAGAATAATCCTTCATGCATTAGCGGCCTTTGAGTTTCATGTTCTGGGCTCAATAT
This sequence comes from Promethearchaeati archaeon, assembly GCA_019058495.1. GTDB lineage: Archaea > Asgardarchaeota > Atabeyarchaeia > Atabeyarchaeales > Atabeyarchaeaceae > JAHPYV01. Next base: position 9,377 of record JAHPYV010000033.1, on the reverse strand, counting down.
ACTCTCCTCAAATGCAGTATTTGACAGGGTGAAGGTATATAACCTTTTTCTAATTGTGCTAGAATCGTAGGTCTTAAATACCTGCTACCAAATAACCCTAAACATCGGTTCAAGGTGATTGCCATGCCTTATTGTCCTAACTGTGGCGCTAACCTAGAAAAAGAAGTGACTTTCTGTCCGTACTGTGGCGCACCACAGAAAGCAGCGCAACCACAGCAGCCGAAGACGCAAGCGGCGCCACCGAGAGAGACCAGAGAGGACAGATGGAAGCGAAGACACGAACTCAGAGAAGAGAGAAGAAAAGCCAGGGCAGAGGCTCGCGCGAGAAGAATTGAAGAAAAGGAAGAGAAAGAAGAAAAGGGGGAGAAGGAGGAGAAACAAGAAAAAGGAGAGAAGGGGGAGAAAGGAGAGAAGCATGAGGGGCATAGGCATGGATTTCTCGGACCATTAATTGGCGGCTTCGTGTTGTTATGGTTGGGCGCAACGTTCTACCTTACAGTCACAGGCAACCCTTCCTTCTGGATTGTGGAAATCATATTCATCGGTGGACTTGTATTGCTGGTATTGATTGGAATAGCATATGGGGCAAGACTCGCGAGGAGAAGGTCTCCGCAAACCTAGAGAAAACTTCTGAAGAATAATCTGTAAAGCTTATGCTCAATTAGCGTCGACATCTTTCGCCTTCCAAACACTCTGAAGTAGTTATTACCAGCAGCTTCTATTAGGTCGCCGATGTCGTATCTTGGAAACATGCAAGAAGATATTATGAGGCTGCCCCACTCTCCGCGCTTGAGTTCATAGAGCATTTTCACTCCTTTTCCTGTCTGAACCTCAAACAAATACGTGTCGTAGTTTGGGGTAACATACGGTAAATCATCGATTTGCTGCGCAAAGACCCCTTCAGTTGCGCTGTATATCTCGACGACTGGAACTTCTCCAAAGTATTTCCTCAGAATTGGGGCGTATCTGATCTGTATTTTTCGAACGCTTGTGCAAAACAGCGCATGGAGATCCCAGAGTTCCTTGGGTTTCTTTCCGTGTCTTTCCGTGACATACTTGGCAAATGATAAGATAACAGGTGTGACTCCCATCGCCGCGGTTATATTCTCTTCCAGCGCTTGTTGATAGACCAGCTCAAACCTCTTCCTCCAGTCAGCTTTCGTGATTCCCGTGCCCAATGCATCTATCTCTTCCTGCCTCGGCAAGAGGCTAACGCTTCCAAGTGCAGGATTGAGCTTGGCATAAGTGCCTGAGCTGTAACCGTATGACATTATCTTTCGACCATAGGCCATCTCACGAATTTCTGATGGAAAATTCAGGTTGAGGATTCTTCCTCTGAGAATCTCAATGTCATTCTTTCTCTGCACATAGTTTATGAGCGCTCTTGCCCCGCAGACTAGGATTTCCTCAAGATGCTTTCGTGTGGCGGGTAGCACTTTTGCTGCTCCGGTTGATCCTCTCGTCATCACCCAACACACGAGCGGTTCGGGAAGAATAGCTTTGTAGTCTCCCTTCCTTACCTCAGCGAGATAGGGATCGAGTCCGCTATAATTGATGACTGGAAAACTCGCTCTGAAACCTGAAATGTCTTCAACTCTAGACGCGCGGTGGCTCTTCCCATAGCGAGTTGTATTATACTCCTTAATAAGTTCCATTAGGACTTTGCCTTGGAACCCGCTAGGATTTCTCAGAGAGTCGTACCATGGGCTCACTATGGGTTGAAGAACGCTGAGGTCATCTCTTTGTGCAGACATTTCGGCCACACAAATCATCTGTTTTCATGAGGCATATATATTTCTCGTGCCGTCAATAGCAAGAAAAGTACTTCAAGAAAAGAGGTATTTGGAGTCAAAGCCGAGAAACTGAAATTGGGATGAGCGGCGGTTGGCTAGGCCGCGCTCAAACTGGCATATCTTTTCTTATACCAGACAGGTACTTCGCGATCTCTTTTCTCTGCTTAATGTCGTATTGCTTGAGTATCGCAATCTCTTCCATAACAGGACTGCCTCCTCCGTGTACCCCAGCTATCTGCATGACTCCAGCGAGCCCGGAGCATATCGCATCGCCGATTGCCCTGTAACAACGGTGGATATTCTCAGCTGGCACATCAGCCTTTCTCATTATATACTTGTTCAGTAGTGGCCCAACCTTTGGGTTGTAGAAGTCCTCTTCATATGGCAGAGTTGCCGCCAGTCCTCCTGCAATATCTGCAAGAATCTCAGCTTCATGGTAGGTGTTGATCCCCGCGTGCCGCCTGCCAACATTACAGTAAACAGTGTTCGGAATGTACGTTCCTGAGGCATCTTTGGTTGATGTATACGCAGCAGCGATCCCGCTTGCGTAGACAAGTTCAGTTGTACTTATGAGATCAGCCAACTTTGCTTGAACGTGTTTGGCGTCTTCGACACCGTTATACTCCGCTACAAGAGCCGTGTATCCCATCGTTATGTCCCCGATTGCTGGCTTACATCCAGTGTAGCTATGTCTGTGGAATAGTGCAAACAGTAAGGCTAGTATCCCAGCAGCCTCCACTTCACCATTAAGGAAAATTCTATCGTTCGGAATGAACGTATCATCGAATATTGTTAGTGACTCTACGTCTCCCACGTGCGATATTGGAGCATCCAGTTTCTTCCTCTCTCGTGGGTTAGTTACACGACACACGAGGTGGACGTTGTCCCAGTCGGCGGGAATAGCGAAAGCTACCGCCCAATCTTTCTCCTCAGGGGTCAGAAATCTCGTTGGAGTTACAATTATCTCTTCGGCGTATCCAGCTATAGTGTTGTGAGCTTTGGCTCCCCTGACTACTATTCCGTCCTTTCTTCTCTCAACTACTCTAAGGTACATATCTGGGTCTTTTTGTTCATGCGGTCTCTTGCTTCTGTCGCCTTTCACATCTGTCTGAGCGCAATTTGCGGCTATATCGTTCTTCTGGAACCACTGCAAGTATTTCAGGTAGCGCTTGTTATAGTCAGTGCCGAACCTTTGGTCAACACCATAGGTGACTGCTGAGAGTGCATTCATCGCATCTATGCCCATGCATCTCTGTATGCATCCGCCGCACATCCGGCAAAGCGTTCTCGTCATTTCTTGTTTCTTTAGGAGATCATCAACGCTGTGGTGTATGTTGGTGAAGCGGTTAATCTTCTCACCCGTCAAGTGGGAGGTTGCAGTCAACAGTTTTTCGAATTTGGGGTTTGTTGCCAAATCATATGTTAGAGATATCACGTTTATTCCAGGTTTGAGTCTAGCGTCGTCACGTTTTACAACTTCACCGCCGATGTATACGTTTGGCTTCATCGATTTGAGCTTCTCATAATACTCTTTCGAAGTTTTCATACAGTACACACCTGAGAACCAAGTCATTCTCAAGGAGATACTGATGCGCTAGTGATATAAATAGTGTTATCAATCGCGAGAATGAACACGGAAATTCAGACGGAAACTGGTCTGCTGACAAACCGATAAATATCCCTTCAGTTCATAACCTCACCATCGGATGCGGAGGTAATTGGTTTTCATGAAGATTGAAGATATTAAGAAAATAGCTGTCCTTGGCTCGGGTATAATGGGATCTGGAATAGCTGAATGCGCCGCAAAAGCTGGCTACAAAGTTGTGATGACGGATGTCTCAGATGAACTGGTGAAGCATGGTATTGACAACATAAAGACGAGTGTCAACAGGATCGTAAACAAGGGAAAGATAACCAAAGCTGACGCCGATGCTGCGCTTAACAGAATCAAGGGAACAACAGATGTGCGAGAAGCTGCAAGAGATGCACAGGTAGTGATAGAGGCGATAAGCGAAGACATCGGATTGAAAAAGAGAGTCTTCAAGGAATTGGACGCGATCTGTCCCAAGGAGAGTGTGATCGCTTCGAATACGTCGGCTATAATGATAACAGATCTTGCTTCAGCGACGAAGAGAGGCGACAGGTTTATTGGAATGCATTTCTTCAGTCCCGCGCAAATCATGAAACTCGTCGAGATCATCAAAGGGGCAGAAACATCTGAAGAAACATTTCAACTAATAAGAGACCTTTCAGTCAAATTCAACAAAGTGCCAATCGCCGTTAATGATGCACCAGGGTTCTTCACAACAAGGTACATCACAGCTTGTGCAGCTGAAGCTATCAGACTGTTTGAATCTAGAATAGCGGGTCTGAAAGACATAGACACAATGTGCAAGTTGGCGTTCAATTTCCCGGCTGGACCCATAGAGCTACGGACTTCGTTGGTTTAGACACCATGCTCCATGTCTTGGAATATTTGCACGCTGAGACGGGTGATCCTCATTACGCGCCCCCATTAATAGTTAAGAAACTAGTGAAATCCGGATACAAGGGAATGAAGCCACGTTCAAGAGGAGGCTTCTACGAGTACTTCAAAGTAAAAAGAGAATATGGGTCGAAATAGCATCAACTCGCTTCTCTTCATTATTCCCCTTTGACGTAGTTGAGAATACTTTTCAATATTTCAAGTGACTCCTTGTTCTTCGTTGGTTCTACCATGCCTGTCATGTTCCAGAAAACGATGTGTTGCAGTCCAGCTTTCGCGAGCTTCTCGAGTTTGCCTATCAACTCATCGCTCGTACCATGAACCAGGCAACATTCGACGGCTTTCTCAGGAACTTTCTTAATTGCGTCGAGCATCTGCGCCCGAGTGTACCTTGTTGGGACGAACTGGGTCAAAACATTGAACTTCTGACCAGGAGCCGACAGTGGATGCTTAACACCAGCAGCCTCAAATGCTCCTTCCTCTGAGGTTGCTAGTGTCCAGGCTTTGGCAAGGGGTTTCTTGAACAACTCGTGGCACTCGTCATGCGTTTTGCCTACCAGGGTCATGGCGTAGAGCCCTGGTGTTATTGACTCAGGGTTTCGATCAGCTTTCTTTGCCGCGTCGTGGATAACTTTCAGGTTCTGCCTGTACAGCTCATCGGCGTTGGGGACGTTAAGACCGACAGGTAGCCATCCATCTGCAAGTTCACCAGTCAGTTTGAGCATCCTTGGTCCCATTGCTCCAAGCCAGATGGGTGGATACTTGCCCTTTTTGTATGGTTCTAGGGTCAAGACAGCGTCTTTGAGGGATGTGAATTTGCCTTGGTAACTCTTCTTCTTTACTTGATCGGCCCAGAGCAGCCGTATTATCTTCAAGTTCTCTTCCAGCTTTGAAACGGGACAACTGAAGTCCAACCCGTACGGCTCGATGTTTTCAATCTCACCGGCACCTAGACCCAGGATTATTCTTCCTCTACTTATGTTGTCTAAAGTCAGTGCTGTCTGAGCCATGACGGCTGGAGGCCTTCTTATTGTCTCTGTGACGCTCGTTCCGAGAATTATCTTGCTTGTCTCAGCTGCGTGCGCTGCCATCAAAGCCAGCGGATCTGGAAATGTGTGAGGGGAACTCTGAAACATTGATAAAGGAGTAATATCTGGGGTCCAAATCGTTTCAGAAACCCAGCCCATGAGGTGATCAGGATACCACATCGAATCATAGCCTAGCTCTTCTATCCTCTTGGCAGTCTGCACGGACTTGTCATAGGGAAAGATGAATGGGGCTAGGGTTCCGACTTTAACCTCGTGGATATCGACCATCCCTTTTCTTCACCACTTTGTCACGCATCTATACAGCATTAGAAAAATGTAGGGAGTTGGTAGTCTGTTTTTTCAATACTGCTATTTAAGACTACTCATAATTCCAAGTCGATACCTGTTCCCTTTTTCAATCATCAAAAAATAGGCGGAAGCGTTGGAGGTTGTGGTTGCGAAGGTTTTGGCTGCAAAGGTGACGGCAAATCCGGCACCAGATCTATTACGCTCACTGTCTCACTATTCACTCTCTTCGGATTGTGCTGACGTTGGAGAGATTGTTAGTTCTACCAGCTTCTCTCCTCGCAATAGGCCGATCTTAATCTTCTTGTCAATGACGTCTTCAGTTAGCAATCTGGGCAGATCAGAAACGTCTGTCACTCGTTTGTCATTGAAGCGCACTATGATATCGCCGAAAGCTATGCCCGCTTTCTTAGCAGGACTTCCAGGTTCAACTCTTAGCACCATAACGCCCCTGTCTTGTCCAATCTTAGTTGATTCCACGACTTCGCTGGGAACCGGAATCGGGCTCATGAATACTCCAAGGTATGCTCTCTTGACTTCTCCACCTTTCATTAGTCTCTCGACAACCATCTTGACGGTGCTTGCTGGAATTGCTATTCCTCGATGCCATGCGATCGCTGCGTTCATTCCTATCATTCTGCCCATGGCATCAATCAGCGGACCACCTGAGTAACCTGGGTTCAAGCGTGCGTCGGTGACTATCACGTTCTCTATGTCCATTCCTTGCATTCCTCTCATTGGACTTCTGACACCAGTAACGATCCCCGAGGTGGCGACAGGTTGTCCATTGAATGGATTGGCAAGTGCTATAACTAGTTCGCCAACGTTGATTTTCTCGGAGTCCCCAAGTTCTATTGGTTTGAATGAGTCGCCTTCGATTTTTATTAACGCTATATCTGAATAGGGATCGCGTCCTACTACTTTGGCGTCTACCTGGTTGCCGTCTCCTAGACCGATTTTCAAGTTGCGAGCTCCATGCAGTACATGGTTACAGGTAACTATATAGCCATCAGCACTCCATATCACGCCGGTGCCTCCGTCCATGCCAGAGCGTATGCTTACTACTGACGGCGATACTTTGGCGATTACGTCGACAGTTGCGTCTGATACGGATTTCAGGATGTCAAATGTTGAAACTTCACTAGTCATGTCATTCTTCACCTCCTATTAATGAATAATAGAGGCATCTCTACTATTTGTTGACCGAGAAAAGCAGAAGGTCAGTCACATCCACATCAACGTCGGATCTGAGCCGAAAAAGGTGAAGTAGGCAACATGTTGAATTCTTCCAAACCTTGAGTAGATCCTGGAAATGTAGCCGATTAATTGGTAGGAAGCCATCAGAGCAGAGTTTATGTTGTTTTCAGATAGCATTTTGGCGTCTATGTTGAGTGCACCATCTGACAGAGTTGCGTCGACTTGGATTCCGCCGTCCTCAGTGATCCACTTTAGGGTGATATCCTCGCTATTCTTGGCGTATCCCAGCCACCGTAGATCCCCAAACCACTTTCCCGCAAGATCCGATACGATCTGTTTGACTGGGATTTCAGGTGGAAGAAGCGTCTGAAGTAATGGCACACTTGATTCCTTGGTCCCGATTCCCTGCGAGTGTGGCAGCTCTCTTGCCTTTGGTGTCACCCTGTAGCCGTCAGTTTGTTTCTCGATTAGGCCTTGGTCTTCAAGCCGGGTCAAGGTTCTTGAGAGTGTTTCGGGATGCACTCCTAGTCGCCTTTTCAATCCATCGAAATTAAATCTTGTCAAGCCTTCGTCGCCGATGAAGTTAAGTACGTTCACATCTGTTTCGCTCAACGATGAGTCGGATTCTTCATACCACTCGGTGCTCATATGTCTCACCTCGTGATTGATAGTGCCAAATTGCTGATTCCCCGTTCATGCCCATAGTAACGAAATAGACATCACTACCAATTAATAGCATGTATGTGGATATTTGTTATACTCAGAACCTGATGGAGTGACTGATGTGAGGCAAAGTATGCAGAAGGTTAATACCCCTTCTTCCATGGTGTTTGTAAGAATCTGAAGATCTTGCGAAGATACGACGCAATCCATAAATGTGATCTGAAATACTTCTTTTCTTAGAAGCGATCGGAGATGAAGAAATGCCTGAACAGCAGAAATTCTCAAAGGAGGATCATGAGAAGTTCGCACGTAGCTTGTTTAATCTCACTTGGAGCTTACTAGACAAGAAAGACAGAACCAAAGAAGACAATGATAAAATGATTAACGCTGCACATGCCTCTCGTTACCACTGGGGTGAGATAGGCACACCTATGAATCTGGAAAGAGGTGAATGGCAGATCTCTCGAGTCTACTCAGTTCTTGGAAGAAGTGAACCAGCGCTTTACCACGCCAAGAATTGTTTGGAGATCTGCGAAAAGAACAAAATCGGAGACTTGGACATTGCTTTTGCTTATGAAGGAGTGGCGAGAGGAAACGCCGTCGCCCGACAGAAAGCAGAGACTAGAAAGTACCTTGACCTAGCGAAAAAAGCTGGAGAACAAATCAAAAAGAAGGAGGACAAAGACTACTTTCTAAGTGAACTTCAAACAGTCAAGCAGTAGACAAAAAGATCCGGTGCTCTATGACATTCTCCAACACTTTTCTATCCCCTGAATATCTTGTACATTGGATGCTCTCTCGACGATGGCTCCATCTTATATTCTTGCCTCATGCTATGTGCAACGAACGCATCTGCAAGTCCACAATAGAAGTACGCTTCCTCGGCGCTCTCGATCGGTCCATAAAGCGTGAAGTCTGCTCCCATGATCACAGGCAAGATGTTGGCTACAGTGCTCGCCATCAAGATCTGATCTGGTTCCAGCTTACGTCTCTTTCTCCACATATTCACTGCGTTATGCGTTCCAGCACCTGCGGGCAAACCATATTTTTCCTTCACCAAATAGACAGCTTTGCTGACTGGTCCTGGGTCTGGAATGTCGATGTTGGCTGTATCCACCAGTATGTTTTCGATGCCTGCTTCTTGGGCAATGGGAAGAAGTTCGCCAAGTGTTTGAATTCTTCCAAGCATCGTTGGGTTCTTGGTATTAAGCGCTAACAAAATGGAGGATCTGACTCCTGCCTCCCTGATTGCCGCAATCTCCGCCTCTGTCACCAGTGGTGTTATTGAGTTGTATACTACTCGATTGGAAAGACCAACTTCCTTGACGTACTTCAATCCAGCGATCCTCACCTCATCATTGATGCCGTCCAACGTGAAAGGACCATCGATCGTTTTCGCCACGAAGTCTATGGGTTTCTCGAATGCTTGCGGTGCACATGCGCAAACATCGAGTATTCGGGGGTTGCCAGTTTTCATGGATGTTTCCTCTTCTCTCTTCAGCAGCTTTTCAGCTTCAACCTCGTCGAACTCGCCAGTCTTCTCGTTCTTCACGATTTTCTCTTTAAAATAGAAAATACTTCCAATCATAACTGTTGGGCGTTGTCCTGGCTGACCTCCTATCTTGACACCTGAGATGTCGAAGACCTTCTGTTCCTTAGTAAACTTAAACACTGTAGAAACCTCCCTTGGTGCTTTCTTGCTAGTCTTGCTTAAGACGGTTTCCGCGATACTGCTCTACCTCAATTCTGTCAGAGGCTTCAAATATAGATTTCCAGTTTATCCTTTTTCTTTCATTTTTCGAAGATTTGCTACCGTCTCTCGGATGCAACATCCTGCAAGAAAAGAGTTCCTTGGTTTGAGCTTCTGCAAGAGACCTCTTCTCAGCCAAAAGCTCCCTTATAGAC
>JAHPYV010000032.1 GCA_019058495.1 Promethearchaeati archaeon | reverse complement strand
CACCCTTGAAAATGATCTTCCCGCTCACGATTTTGCCTGGTCTTGGGACTATTCTCATTATTGAAAGCGCTGTAACGGTCTTACCTGACCCTGATTCTCCGACAAACCCTAGAGTCTCACCTTGATCTAACTTGAAGGAAACTCCATCCACAGCTTTGACAACGCCAGCCCATGTATAGAAATATGTCTTAAGGTCCTCGACGCTAATCAACATAATGCAGGTTGCACCTCACACCGCATCGGTCACGTTTCTGTCTCTTCTTGTTCACTCCCTAAGCCTAGGATCTAACGCATCTCTAAGTCCGTTTCCAAGCAGGTTGAACCCCAGTACCAATATGCTGATGAAGATTCCAGGAAAGATCAATGCCCACCACTCGCCCCTCATTATGTACGTCGTTGCATCGGTCAACTGCTGCCCCCAAGTTATGCTGTTCGGATCTCCAAACCCAAGATAGCTTATTGCGGCCTCCGTCAGCACTGCAAATGCCACCTGAAGCGTCGTCAGCACGATGACTAGATACATAATATTCGGCAGTACGTGCCTGTATAGGATACGATTTCTTGATGCCCCGAGGCACTTCGCAGCTTGGATGTACTCGAATTCCCTCACACTGAGGACTTCACCTCTAATCATCCTGGCGTTCCCCGGCCATGAGAAGAGACCAAGTACAAGCACAATCATGGCAAGTCCACCGAAGCCTGACGGAAAAAGCCTGACGAACACCTGCAGAAGTACAAGTAGTATTAAAAAGAAAGGTAGGACAAGGAAAATCTCAGTGAAACGCATCAGACCTTCGTCAACCAACCCACCTCGGTATCCAGAAACGATTCCGATCACTATGGATATACCCATCGAGAGTGCTGCAACACCGAACCCAACGATGAGAACTGCTTGTGCACCATAGACTACTCCGCTGAACACATCTCTTCCTATGACGTCAGTCCCAAAGGGATATTGCCAGCTCGGAGGTAGACCGGAGCGTGTAAGGTCTGTAGCCTTGGCACTATAGGGTGCAATAAAATCAGCAAAAACCGCCATGAAGAAGATATAGCCGATCATGAAAAGTCCAGCTAACGCCACCTTATTCCTCTTGAACCTTATCCAGGCAAGCCCCCACATACTGATGGGCTTGGCAGCTTGCTTGGCTCTTGCAGCATCTTTTATGTCGGCATCCCTCGGATGCTTGTCCCTACTCAATACGATATCCCAACCTGCGTCATTGATTCAGTAATTCGTAACTCAAGAGCTAATACGCAGCGGAGCTCATTGCGCCATCTCTTCCTAATTCAATCTAGTCTAATTCTTGGGTCGATATACGCGTACACCACGTCTGTAAAGAGGTTTGCAATTAGAACCATGAGCGTTATCAACATGGTTACAGCCTGAATTATTGGATAATCAAGAAGTGTAACTGACTCCACATACAATCTGCCTATACCTGGCCAATTGAAAACCGTCTCGGTTACGGGAGCTCCTGCCAGCATTCCGCCAAGGTATAGACCAACATAGGTGATGACAGGAATCATTGCATTCCGCAAAGCATGCTTGTAAACTACTGTCCTCTCGCTTAGGCCACTGGCCCTCGCAGCAAGAACGTAGTCTTGTCTAAGAACTTCAAGCATGCTCGATCTAACCAACAGGACTATGTATGCAAGATCCGCAATTGTCAGAATGGTGAGAGGCAATATGAGATGCCACAAATGATCCAGAAGGTAGCTACCGAACAGATATCCATTTTGTGCTGCAGAGACGTATCCGCCCCACGGGAGCCATTGGAGGAAGTATCCGAACACAAGTATCCCCACTATCCCCAAGAAAAACACTGGAATTGAAACGCCAACAAGCGCCCCTGTTGTTACGGTCATGTCCATCTTAGAGTATTGCCTCCTAGCTGACATAATCCCAATGGGTATAGAGATGGCTAGCGATGCTAGGAGCGCAAGGAGTTGCAGTTCCAACGTGTTCCAAGCGTACCAACCTATGATGGTGTTCACGCTGGTCCTCATATAAATAGAGTAACCGAAATTAAGCTGCAGGAAACTGACAAGCCAGTGCCAATATTGATCGAAGCCGTTGCCAGCAAGCCCGAAGTAGTTCCTGAGTGTTTCCCTCTCAGCAGGAGTGATACGAGGGTTGAGCGCCGTCATTATTTGGACAGGGTCGCCCGCAAGCCGAGTCAGAATGAAGACTACTATGGAAATTCCGAAGAACATCGGTATGAGATAAAGAACACGCCTCACTACATACTTCCACAGTCTCACTCAAGCATCACCCACGATTACGTTCTCACAGAAGTGACTCATATCAATTCAAGATGGCTGACTTCCATCACTGAATTCCAGTTTGAAACAATGACCATAGACACTAGTGAACTTGGGCAGTGCCAAGAAATATGATCACAAAATCACGAATCTTGGTATTTAAGTCTTTGCATAACTACCTCTCTGGATCTGGACTTGACACTCCAATTTCTCACCGCTGCCTCCACTCTGACAAGAGAAAATTCGATATTCAAGCATGACTTTCTCAACGTCGAACAAAACCAAGTGCGTTGATAAAGCTAGTCCTACCATGTAGGATAGACTAAGCGCGAGCGAAGCTGTCCTCACAGCATAGGACGCACAAAAGCAGCGACTACTTCTGAAGCAACCGTTATATATCCGAACATGGTAATACGCTAAACACATGAAAAACTATCGGAAGAGAGATAAACGAGGAGTGCAGTGGATTCATGAATAGTAAGAAGTTCTACGCTCTACTTTTCTCAGCGATCATGGTAATCGGAATAGCATCTCCATTCATGTTTGCTGCGCCAGCGAGTGCACAAACACAGAAAGTTACTCCAACAATCAAGATTACCCTTCTGACCCCAGGTGCCAACCCCGAGAGACGACAACATGCACTTTTGATTACAAATAATCTCAACGATCTCGGGATGCAAGCTCAGAGAGTGCTAGTCCCATTCTCTCCAGACGCATATTCTAGAGCTTTAGATCCGGCAGCTGCGGACATTGGGAAGACTTATGACCAGGGCGGATTCGACGTCCTCTTCGTAGGATACGCTATGTCGCCGGATCCTAACCCGTACGCGTTGTTTGACAGTAGCCAGTTCCCGCCAAGTGGACAGAACTACTACCTATGGAACGACTCAACTAACGACGCCCTCTGCCAAGCCATAATCCACGAAACCAACGCAACTGCTAGAAAAGCTTTGCTCTGGCAATGGCAGGAATATGCCTACCAACAGATACCAGACATAACACTCTTCTCGACAAAGGAAGTGGTGGCTTTCGCACCAACCTTGGATTGGAAGCCATTCAGTCTATACCACTACCCTGCTTGGCCTGGTGTTGAACAATGGAACTACACCTCAGGGACAGCAACCTCAGTTACGATAGCTCAGACTGGTCCAGCTGGTCCAGCTGGTCAAGGTCTTTCGGTGTACCACAGCACATCATACTACGACTTGACGGTATCTGGTTGCATCTATGGTGAACTTGCTGGATACGACATCTTCACGAGGGCCACCGATTGGAGCATGATACCCCTGATGGCCTATAGCAACTACTCAGTTTCACCCAGATGGCTCAACTTCACGATAAAACCAAACATCTACTTCCAAAACGGTGAAGTACTCGATGGCAGAGACTTCGTTGCCACCCTCAGAGCCCAACTCACACCTGCTTGGGGCGCCGCAACTGAATCCTACGTTCAGGGTATCTTAGGTACGGATGCTATGGGATACGGTAACAAGAGTATGTGGTATGCTGGTGAGACAGGCACGAATGGTTCGGGTATGGCTCTAAACTACAACAATGTTTTCGTCCATCTACCGGCGGACTATGCGTACGTTCTATCAGACATCGGTGGTGCCACGGTCTACCCTGCTTCCATACTAGTTAACAGCTCGACGTACAACTGGGCTGGGAGTGCCTTCATACAACCTAACGCTGCTTCATTGAAGGGATTCGCGTACACATCGTTTAACACTGGAGGAACTGGTGCATACGGTTATTACAGCAAGACCAACGGTTCGTTGGTGCATAGCGTTGGACCGGTCGGTGCTGGTCCATACCAGTGGGTTGGATACGACTCAACTACCTATACGTGCCACCTGACGAAGTTCACAAACTACTTCAACACAGCCAACCTTACAGCAGCAGGTGTCTACAAGATCAACAACTACTATGTGAGATACATTGAGGCTCTGGCACCAGCCATAACAGCCCTACAGGCTGGAGATGTTCAGGTGCTAGACTCACAGTACAGTCTGCCAGGATCTTTGAGCCTCTTAGCCCCAGCATGGAGCAACTACACAGCTTACAACGCCTTCGGCCTGCAGGAAATGGGCTTCAACATGCGGCACCCGGTCTTTGGTACTGGTGTTGACACACCTCTTGGCCAGGAGTATCCTGCTATGGCAGCGGCGGCAGCTGCGCATGTGAGACGCGCAATCGAGTACATGATACCTAAGGACCAGATAATCAAGACCCTACTGAACGGCTACGGTGCTTTTGGTGTGACTACGGCTGTTTTGCCACCTATGGCTGGTGGTGTCTTCGACACTTCCATAACCATCCGCAACGTGACTGCAGCGGATGCGAAGACCAGAGCTGAGTTAGAGTTGAGGGCTGCGGGATACGACATTGTGCCAGTTGTAACGCCAGGGTTCTTTGAGACCTATGGTCTCTTGCTCTCGGTGGTTGAGCTGGCTGTGATCGTTGTGATTGCAGGCTTCTACTTCTACAAACCACGTAAAGCGTAGACAAGTGAAAAGAATAGAACCAACTAACTCCCCTTTTTTTTGTTTTGCTGTTGCGGTGACGGATGTCTGTGAGTAATACTGAATTGAGACTGGGCGGACACTTCCATGAAGGCAAGTGAGAAGCTTCGAGTCTTCTTCGTTCTGTCACTTGAGGCATTGTTGCTGTGCGACATTCTCGTCCTTTTTAACTTAATAATTGTCTCGTTGTTTGCATCAGGGTATCCAGTAGTGTTGTACTACACTTCGCTGGTCACAGTGCTGGAGGGTGGACTTGGCCTCGTCCTAGGTGGTCTGTCTGTAGTGGCCGCAGGTCCATCGATAACGAAGGTGCAGGAGAAATTGGTTCATGGCGAGCCTTGGTCAGCTAAGCGCGCGCGGGAGTCGGAGGCAAGGGCTCGAGTTTTCTTCTTCTTCTCGGCATATTTAATAGTGATCGGTTTTCTGATATCGGCGTGAGCGCAGACGGAAGGTAGGATTAGGTAGTATTTGAGGTCTTGCATGCTGATCGTGTCGCGTAGCTTGTGCGTGAATTCCTATTCGGTTCGATGGTTGCGCGCGGATAAGGGCAGCTTCAAGTATAAATAGTAAGGAATTTGATGTATTACTAGTTGGGTTGGGACGGAATCGCTATTTGTTGTGGTAGCTAGCGAAGATGTGGTGTCAGTCGGGTGAGGCCAAGTAGTAATAGGTATGGGTTCGTTGGTCCCCTTTTGGCTGTGATGACCATTGCTTTTGTTTTGTCATTTGCAGCATTGCTGTTTGAGCTGACTTCTCATGTGTCAACTGGTACTTTCTATTATCAGGGGCAACTGCTCGTAAATAGTGTGCTTGTCCTTGCAGGTGGCATTGTGATAGCGGTCTTGATTTTCTTTGGCATATTACGGGAGTCGATGGGTTTCGCGGTGAAGATCGCGGTTTCGTTGTTCGTTTTCTGTGCGACGATGTCCTTACTCATCTACGCGAAGTTGTTTCTCTTGTCATATAGTATCTCATCTCCGACTCTCGCCTTTACTCTGAGCATAGTTGGATATTTCTTTGCATTCCTCGGTGTGATGGCGATATTCGATGTGCTATCAAGAAACATGAGGAACCTGATGTTCGCCTTCTGCAGCGGCGTATTAGGTGCCTTCATAGGTTCATTGATTCCCATGCCTGCAATCATCCTAATACTCGTCTCGATGTCCATTCTGGATATCATTCTGACGAGAAAAGGGGTCGTCAAGCAGTCGAAAAAGATACTTGACAATTATGAGGAGCTGGTGGTTCTGAAACTGTCTTATGCTGGTAAGAACTGGGCGATTGGGCTCGGAGATCTTCTCTGTTATTCAATGTTGGTCGCAAATACGTTTGTGACCTTTGGGCCTGTCGCAGCGATGAGCTCTCTTTGTCTCATATTGATTGGCAGCTTTTTTGTTTCAAGGAAGGCTGAAAGGTCAGGTCAGGTTTCTGGACTTCCAGTCGCCGTTGGGTTGGGCCTAATCCCTATGGTTCTTTACTTACTTATTCCAGGGTTGCCTACATGAGGAGTCTACGTCAAGAAATCGCGTGGCGCGTGATACCATTGTTATGCCAGAATTGTTCATTATAGGGAAATGTTTATTAACACTGTAATTACATCTATCCACGTTTTCAGTCCTCAAGCGGAGTGAAAGCAAGCCGGAATGGAGGAACTGGGCGATTGTCCGAACGAGCTAGTTCGAAGAAACCCTCGAATCCACTTCAATCCATCTTGTCCCTATTTACGAACATTAAGTTCCTGTTCGTCTTTGTATGTTTTGTGGGTATCCTTGTCGCGTCAGTGGTTCTAGGAATGTCAGCTGAGAAAGTTACGATCGTCCTTCTTGGTCCGATCTTCGTGGAGCTGGTTGTTCTGGGCTTGGATCAATTTGTTATCAAATGGGTTAAGAGCGCTACAGTACTACGATCCGTGATAACGTCGGGATTTGGAATAGTAATTGGTTTAGTTCTCTTAGTCAACGGAGGCCTCGCGCTTATTGGAGGAGTTATTGCCATTGCACTCTCAGGTGGTCTGCTTGTGCTCAGCGGGCGGAAGTATGTCCTAACTAGGAATCTTGGTTTCAAAAAACAAGATCCAGTTGCAACTGTCTCAATGATCGTCTTCCTGACGGGTCTGCTCTTCCTGGCGCTTGGAAGCCCCATGCTTTTTCTGGTCTCTCTAGTATCCTCATTTGTGATCTTCTTATACAAGTCGTTTGTGCTCGATGTTATTCTCGTCGGTCTAGCGGCCGGGATACTACAGACCGAAGTTCACGAGACCGCTTTAAGTGTTCTCATCGTTATCGTTGGTGTGATCTCGATACTCGTTGGAATCTACGCGAGACATAGGGAGGGAGAGAGGCTGAGAATGGCTACAGCAAGAGAAGAGGCATAAGTGATCTCGCTCTCGCCTGCTTTCTTCTTTTTGTTTTTTGGTGGACTTTAGGGTGATCTTCCATTTCTGGCAATCTGCCAAGCTGCTGAGGCCCTGTTTATGATCACCGACAAACGAGTGCCAGAACTTGATTCGTTGCGGACCAGGTTTGCTAGGGACACTAGGCTGAGCCGCCTCTTAGCCGTTTTTGTTGAAATCTATTTTTCAGGTAGAGTCTAGTTTCTGAAGCGGATTTGAGCCTGAGAACCTCTTCGGCGGTTGCTTTCGTTTCACCGTATTTCAGACCTTGTATGACTCTCTTGATGACTTGTATGTCTGATGGGTTTACCCTAAACTCGTCTAGGCCCAATCCAAGGAGAAGTGGTACTGCATCTGCGTCTGCAGCCAATTCCCCGCATGCTGCTACGGGAAGGTTTCTTGTGTGAGCATTATCAGTCGTTTGCTTGATCAGTCTCAAGACTGACGGCTCGAGTCGGTCAGCAATCGTGGCTAAAATATCGTTTTCTCTGTCTGCTGCCATCGTATACTGGGCGAGATCGTTGGTCCCTATGCTGAAGAAATCCGCTTCGCGCGCGAGTTCATCTGATATCAGCGCTGCAGAAGGAGTTTCAATCATTATTCCGACTTTTATATTCGCGTTGAAGGAGGCTCCTCTCTTGGTGAGTATGCATTTCACTTTCTGGAGCGATTGCTTAGCCTGTTTCAACTCCCTCACTGTCGTTACCATTGGGAACATGATCCATACGTCTGCCCCCATGCTTGCTCGTAATATCGCTGCGACTTGTGTTTCTAGCAGAGATGGAATTCTTAGGCAATACCTTATCCCCCTTAACCCTAGCGCAGGGTTCTTCTCTTTGGGAAACTCCATGTAACTCGGCTTCTTATCTCCCCCGATATCCAGAGTCCGCACTATCACAGGTTCTCCTTGCATGATCGATACGCTTTGCTTCATGACGTTGAAGATCTCGGCTTCAGTAGGTGGAGCGTCCCGTTCAAAGTACAGGAACGCTGTTCTGAATAGCCCCACTCCTTCGGCTCCGCTTGAGACGGCTTCTCTCACTCCCTCTAGGTTGGCTACATTGGCGAATACCTTCACCGTGTGTCCATCAGTCGTAGCGGTTGGTTCCACGCTCAAAACGGTTTCGACCGAACTCATCTCAGTCCTTATCATATGCTTCTTTGTCTCGGCTTCAGTCGGGTTTGCTATTACTTCGCCTATGTCTCCATCCACTAGTACCTCGTCGCATCTATTAGTTCCCGAACGATGTTTTTGACTCCAAGTACGGTCGGAATGCCAAGTGACTTTGCCACGATCGCAAGGTGGGAGGTTGAGCCACCCGTCTCAGCTACTACTCCGGCCAGGAGGTTTTTCCCAAGATGTGCTATTGTTGCAGCAGCTAAGTTTTCAGAGGCAAGAACGACTTTGGCGCCTTCTTTCTTGACTTTCTCTGCCAGCATCGCTATCCACTCATGTCCCCCCTTCAAGATGTCCACGAGTCTTGAACAAAGGTCTCTGATATCAGTGCTTCGTTCGCGCATATAGGTGCTTCACAGGGTCGAGAACCTCTGCGCTAGGTGCTCCGAAGTCTGACTGACTGCTTCTTCAGCGGTTAGCTGGTCATCACGTATCCTATTAATTACATCACTAATGAATAGGGGTCTTCAAGCATGAGGATTTGAGCCTCAAAAATCTCACCAGCATCCTTCCCAGCTTCACCGGCGACCTTGACTCAGACACTCTGTAGCTCTTGCTTGACTCGCTCAACAGCTGACACAAATCGA
Source organism: Promethearchaeati archaeon (assembly GCA_019058495.1). GTDB lineage: Archaea > Asgardarchaeota > Atabeyarchaeia > Atabeyarchaeales > Atabeyarchaeaceae > JAHPYV01. The sequence continues at coordinate 9,486 of JAHPYV010000032.1, read as the reverse complement.
TCAGCTTCATCTACGGATGAAGAGATCTTCTCGGTGGTGAAGGTCCCTTCACCTTCTCCTCTTTTCTCTTCACTTTTGAGGAGGATGCATTTTCCTATTGCCACTCCTTTTGAAACACTTATGCCGACAAAGACATGAGGAGACAACCGGCGAAGCATCCTCCGCTCTATTGGAACTCGATTGACTTTCACCCGATCTCTTTGAGGTCTCATACCGTGTTAATGTCAACTTGATACTCGTTAAGGTCTATAGATGTGGATCGAATTCTATATACTTTTATCTTTGGTTTGCTCCAGTGACACTGCAACAGCTACTGAGGTGGAGTGTGTTTTCATGACATGTTATTTTAGACATCTGCAGGAAGTCTTCAAGAAGGCAGGGATAACAGTTACACCAGAGAATAAACGCGAAGTGGACAGAGTAATTCACAATATAGTGGGCGTAAAGTACAAGAACTGCCCAGCCGCTTGGAGGGAAGTCAAGAAAAGAATCTCTGAAGACGAAGAAGGTTTTGCCTCTGGTCTGAAAAAGTCGCTGACAGTTAACCAGTAGCATTTCAGTCATGAAATAGAATCAGCAAGAAATGAATGTTTACAGCCTGCCCTCTTTCCGGCACCATTTTCTGCAGCTCTACGATTGATCCCGTGAAACCAATCTGATCCCCTCGCCAGTGATCTCGTATCCGATTGGGCGCGGAGGGGTAGAGGTGAAGGCCATTTTGTCGATTCGCATTCGGCGTAGTAGCTTTCTTCGTAGCCAGAGGTTCTTCATGTCTATTAATGCGTCTGTGGTTCCTAAGCACGCGTACAGAAGGTTCGCCTCCACAACACTTGATCGAACAACTGCGAGAAACGTCTCGTCGCGTCGCCTAGCAGAGTCTGCAACCATGCGAGCAAGGACATACGAAGACTTCAGATCAAGGTAGGGCGCCAACGCAGTAAAAGAATCTACCACGACCGCCAACGGTGTTCTGCCAAAAAGGTTTCTGACAACCTCCCTCTCTTCTCTCATGAAGGCGGTGAGCACACGTCTTCTCGCATTTATGTCTGTTGACCCCTTGTCGGCACCCCTTAGATCTCGCGTCAAAAAGGAGAAAGCATCTATGAGAGCCACCTTATTACTCTCCAAATAGGGTTCCAGATCCCAGCCAAAACTCTTGAAGCGCCTATTTACAATGTCAGGAGGCTCATCTGCGCAATAATAGGCGACCCTTCCATCAGCTTGGAGTCTCGACCATGCAAATTGAGTGCAAAAAGTTGATGTGCCTGTTCCTACTTCTCCTCTTATACAAATAAAAGTGCCCTTCGGGAAACCCCCTTCAAGCATAAGATCTAGGTCTTGAACTCCAGTTGAGACACGTCTCTCTTGGGATGGCGGTAGATCCTTTTTCTCCAGCATTGCAGTGGTTCTGTTGTTAAGGTTATTAGTCTCTCCGATATTCTTTGGGGTATCATCTTCCCTAATTGAAATGCCTCGGTTTGTGATCTCGTATTCCGCAGACACGCGCTGAGTTGCACCAAAAGATTGCTTCTCGACGCGGAGTCTTCTTACTAAGCCAGTTTTCTGCCATATCATTTTTAGCCGGATGATTCCATCAACTGAGCGAGTAAGCGCTTGAACCAGATTTCCCTCCAGGACGCCTTCGTGTGCTACAATCAGGGCGGAGGCGCCTTGTCTTCTCATTCTGTTGCAGATCTCCATTGCTAGATGATATGCTGAACGAACGTCTATCAATGGAGACAAGGCCGTGAATGAGTCCATAACATATGAGATTGGCTCCCTTGCCCGCAGATGGTATCTGTCCAAAGTCTCCTTCTCAAAGGTGCTGATGATCTCATCCGATGAAATTGGCCTCAGATTGTCGATCTCATAGCTTCTAGCAATCCCCATTCTCCTGTAGATTATGTCAAAACCATCAATTATGATGAGTTTCCCGTTATCTATGTACGGCTTAATATCAAACCCAAGCGACTCGAAATACTTACGGGCAACAGCGGGATGATAATCAAACAATGCGAAAAGAACCTTGCTTCCTTTCATTAGAGCGCTCGCTATGAAGTTTACACACGTGATAGTTGTTCCAACGCCTAGCGCGCCAATGAGCGCCAATGTTGAAGCGTTGGGGAGACTGCCCCAAAGCAACTCTTGGAAGAGTGGAACACTGCTTGCTTTGCTAGATGGGATGCCTTCCTGAGATGAATCCAAATGTTAAGCTCACCACTCACAATGATATCGTACCCTTCGTCACCCGGAATCCGTCAACTTCATACCTTTGGGGGAGATCTCATACTCTAGCGCGTTGCGAGGCATTGGAGTAAAAGACATCTTCTCAACCCTTATTTTGCGCACCAGTCTCCTTCCGCTCCCATGAGTGGTTTTTTCTTTGATCCAGGTGTTATCCAGTCTCAGCAGACCGTCAGCTGTCCCAAGACATGCATAGAGTAGATTGGCTTCAACTGCACCGGACCGAACAACTGTCAGATAGGTTTCGTCGCTTCGCCTCGCATTATCCGCAACTATGCGGGCTAAGACATAGGCTGTCTTCAGATCCAAGTAAGGCGATAACGTCGTGAAGGAATCTATTACGACAACCAGAGGTCGATCTCCGACGACGCTAACGCCTATCTTTTCATCTTCTTCTTGTATGAATTTGCTTATTGCCTTTCTTGTCGCTTCTATTTGTTTCGAACCCTTAGCTAAGGTAGTCTGCCCAGTCCTGAAAAGGCTAAACGCGTCGGCTAAGATCATACTCCCCTTTTCTATGCTCGGTGTAATATCCCATCCGTAACTCCGAAACTGATTGATCACCGTATCGGGGGGGTCATCGATGCAGTAATAAGCGACTTTTCCGCCTGCTAAGAGTTGTGACCACGCGAACTGCGCACAGAAAGTTGAAGTGCCAGTTCCGACATCTCCCTCTACACAGATGAATGTGCCCTTCGGGAAACCCCCTTCCAGTAATGAATCCAGTGCAGGCATTCCAGTTGAAATCCTTCCTTCCCTAGGCAGTTTTATTGACTCTTTCTTTGCGACTCTGGTGTGAGTAAGATGAGGTGAGGTTTCTGCGCTTCTCTGAGATCTTTCATACAGCAGTTTCAGCCCTTGGCTTGTTATGGTAAATTCTACGGACGGTGTCTCGACATTTGTGAAACGCAGTTTCTCGATGAAGAGTTCTCTAGTGTAACCTTGTCCAGACCACTCTGTCTTAAGCCTGATCACTCCATCGACAAAGCGTGTCAGAGGTTGCACGAAGTTACCTTCAAGGACTCCTTCATGCGCAACAACGAGGCTCGGATGCCTTCCCTCTCTTATTCTTGCGAAGCCCTCAACTAGTATCTCATAAAGCGTGTGAATGTCAAAGAAAGGAGAAAAGGAAGTAAATGAGTCTGCGACGACTGAAGACGGCTCGGGTTCATTATTTGGGATCTTGCTCCACAGATTCTTCTCGAAGAACTGCGACGCTTCGGGGAACTCAATCGGTCTCAAGTTCTCAATATCTGTCATCATCGATATTCCTAATGAACTACATAGTAAGGTGTATGTATCAATTATCTGAAGCCTGCCATCAGCGATGAAGGGTTCGGGGTCGAATCCAAAGGAGTTAAAGTACTTTTTTGCGAGTTGAGGAACGTAGTCGAGTAACACGAAAGTCACTTTCTTGCCTTTGGCGAGCGCGTTGACAATGAACTGTATTGACATCATTGTTGTGCCAGCGCCCGGAGCGCCTATGAGAGCTATTGATGAAGCGCTGGGTAACTCGCCATTGAGTATGCCCTCCAAGACTGGACTCCCAATCTTCACGCTAGTTCGGGTTTCACCTTCAATTGGACACAAGTCGAAATCCCCCAAATCTTAGACAAGGACTCAACATTATTAAGGGTATTCCTGAGCACTCAATTCTAAGATTTGCCTGTTTTGTCGGAAAATGATATGTAAATTCGCCGATAATAACACAGCGGAGAATGGGAGTGTTGGCTAGTTTCAACGGGGACAAGTATCCATATACCTCGCCATTTATTTTCGCAATCGAAAGTTTGGGAAAACTGTGGAGCAAATTATTCTCCCGCACCTCGGTCCATGAATCGCCCATATCGGTAGGCACTTCCCTCTTTTTTCTTGGTAATCGAGTGACAAGACTGGGAGAAATCTTCTGCTCAATGATTATCAATGGATTTAATTGTCTCTTCCAATTTCCTTCTCAGGTTCTCATTAACCATCTTGCCATCAACCCTTCCACGGAGTTGTTTCATAACATCCCCCATCAGTGCGCTGAGTGCCTCCATTTTTCTGTCCCTTATCAAGGGCATGTTCTTCTTTATGGTTTGTTCGATGACTTTTCCTAGCTCTTCGGTTGAAATACCTTGGAGTCCAAGTTTCTCTGTTGTCTGACCTACTGTCGCACTTTCGTTCTTTGCGAGAAAGGCTAGAATATCTGGGATTGCTTCCTTAGCGAGTTTGCCCATGCTGAGTTCCTTGAATACTTGCTCGACTTTGTCGTCTCCGATGTTCTCAACAGGTACGCCTTCTCGTTTCAGATTTCTCCACGTGTTCTGCAAGGTAACGGCAACAACTGCTGGTGACACATTTTTCATATTTGTGACGATGCTCTCAAATAGATCCAAATGGTATGACCTGATCATTGCTTCAGCAAGCTCATTGCTAAGCTTGTACTGTTTCACAAAACGCTCGAACTTCTTCTCGGGCTTCTCAGGTAAGGCCTCTCGTATTCTGCTGATCCTTTCGGAGGCTACTGGCACAACTAGCACATCTGTCTCGGGATACATACGAGCCGATCCCGGTCTGGGTCTGCTGTAGTGAGTAGTGCCATCGGGTTGCGCTGCTCTTGTCTCCTCTGGAACACCGACAACTGCTTCCTTGGCCCTGATAATAGCAGCTTTTAATGCGTCCTCAGCTTTCTCGCGTCTGTCCGCTACGAGCATGACACAGTCGTCCTTGGTGGTGTGCGTTGCTTGTCTTACCATCGAGATTTCTTCTTCGGTGATTCCGTACGCTGGTAGTTCGTCGGTATGGAATATTCCGCCGACGCCGCCCCAGAAGATTGCTCTCTCGGATATTTCTGTGCCGAGTCGTCTTCCTGGTTGAATCTCTCTCCCTACGAGTCCAGCGTACTTAGGGAGAACAGTTGCTAGGACTACTCCTTTTTGGTCTAGTGCTTTCCTTATCACTTTGCTTTTTGAATGTATGAACACCTTTGAGATGTCAATCAACTGACCGCTGATATCCTCTTCCTTAGCTCCTCTTTTCCTGAGCTCATCTCTTATGTTTAGGAGGTTGAGTTGGCGTTGGACCTCAAGCTCAACTACTTTGGCGACCAGGCCTAATTCCTGGACGCCTTTGGCTTCCACGAGGGCGCCGTCCTTGATCGATATGTTGACATCCTGTCTTATTGTCCCGAGTCCGCGTTTGACCTTTCCAGTTGCGCGGAGAAGTTGTCCTATTTTGTAAGCTACGCTCTCAGCCTCCTCGGGATTGTGTATTTCGGGTGCCGTAGCTATTTCGATAAGTGGGATGCCTTGTCTATCGAGTCTGTAAACAACCTCTCCTTGGGCTTCGCTAATTTTCCTTGCTGCGTCCTCTTCGAGGCAGATGGATTGAATATGAACTCTTTTCCCCCCTTCGACTTCGATGTAGCCACCCAATGCTATCAAAGCAGTCCTTTGAAAACCCGTGGTGTTTGAACCGTCGATAACGATTTTTCTCATCACGTGGATCTCGTCGACTGGGCTGGAATTCAGAAGCAAAGCTATTTCTAGGGCCGTGTCCAAAGCTAGCTGATTTAACAGGTGAGGGGGCTCTTCGTTTGGGCCAGCAACTCGAAATGATTCTAGTTGCTGTCTGCCTCGACTAGACAAGTCCCCTCGTTGTACATCTCGTACATGAAAGTCTTGCCTCTGTGGAACTCGAAGAGAGCAGCTTGATCGACTTGACCTAGCTCGCTCTGTGTTGGCCTCAACCTACGTCTAAATCTGAAACTAGGCTCGTCTTCGTGGATGATTAGGGGGCAACTGCAGAAAAGCTTCTCTTTACTGTTTAACTGCTGATGGAGTTCGAGTCCAACAAGAGTTCCTGCCTTCGAGTGATCGACGCCCATATATGTCAACTCCAACACTCCATTGTTCATATGAAATACATCATTGATTAGTCTTGTAGCTCACCTTACTGAAATTCCTTCTTATTATGCGGTCTCGGGGGTAGATTCGTCTGCATGTGAAATCTCGGTTATCTCGCCTGCGACGTTTTCTCTTACCTGTTGGCGTACGATGTCTGTGGTTTCGCCTTTCCCGAGAAGCCACATCAACTTCACCAGAGCAGTTTCGGGCAGCATATCTTCACCAGGGCACCACACCCATAGCGAGAAGTTCCCGTCCAGTGCTGTAGACGTTCATGTCTATTCGTCCGGAGATACATTGACTTGTCATGACAAGAACGACATCTTCCTCATTAGCGCGTTTTACACTTTCATAGAGTTTCTCCGGGATATGTCCTAGGCCCGTTCCTTCCAGTACTATTCCATGGTACCCCTCGTCGATCAAGCTGTCAATGAGATCTGCTGTGATTCCGGGGTATGTCTTCACGAGACCAACTTTTCCGTCAAACTTGGCTTGAATATGTAGCTCTCTCTTGGGGTCGCGATGCTCATATTCCTGCACGAGCATCTCAACTTTGCCTTGCTGTACCTTTGCGATTGGCTTGGCGTTTATCGATCTGAAAGTGTCTCGTCTACTTGTGTGCATCTTTCTGACTTTTGTTCCCCTGTGGCAGAGGCTAAAAGAATCCCCGATCTCTCCATGCATGCATAGAGTGACCTCAGCGAAAGGGCCCTTGCCGGCGGCCACAGCCGAGTTAACGAGGTTCATGGCAGCGTCAGATGATGGGCGGTCCGATGATCTTTGCGATCCAACCAAAACGACAGGAACCGGGAGTCCACGCAAAGCAAAACTAAGAGCAGCAGCCGTATAGTGCATTGTGTCAGTTCCGTGAGCAATAATAACACCGTCCACGCCACCCTCAATTACGCGCTTACCGATGGCTTCAGCTATCATAGACCATGTTTCAGGTGACATGTTCTCGCTCAAGATGTTTGAGATGATCTCGGCCCTGACATTAGCGACATCCCCAAGTTCTGGAACGACATCGTACAGGTCCTGAGCTGAAAGCGCTGGGCTGACAGCTCCTGTCTTATAGTCAACCTTGCTTGCAATGGTACCACCAGTGCTAAGTAAGCCGACGGTGGGTAAGCCCTTTACAACACGCTTGGGTGCGGCTATCGTATGGCCATCTCGAGGCCCACCCGCTTCTTCACTAGCTCTTTTCAAAACAACCACGCTCGCACCTTGCTCTATATCAACTCCTACATTATAACCGCTCTTCTGCTTGATGACGATGTGAAGCTCATCGGTCGAGAGTGCAGGTCGGGGCATTACAATTCCCTCAAATATGGGTCCACTCTTCGAAGTTATTCTGACCAGGTCTCCCACCGTAGCGTGAACTGCTTTGAGAACCTTCAAAGCTTCTCCTCGGTAACCAGACTCTGAAGCATCATGGGTACTAGCTGTGTCTGAAATATCGGCAGAGCCTTTCAATACCTACGGCACCTCGATGTAGTAATCACATTACATTTTTTGACGTTATATGATTATCCTTTTCTTCTTCTGTATCGAAATATAGCCTTCAGCGCAGGTATGTAAGATGGGAATCCTGGGAAAACGTGCTTAAGGCACTCTTCTAGTCATTGTTCTTGGGAAAGGTATCGTCGCCCTTATATGATCAAGTTTGCAGACCCATCTCACGAGCCTGTCAACTCCTAGTCCGAACCCGCTGTGTGGTACTGTCCCATACCTTCTCAGGTCTATGTACCACTCGTAGTCAGCTGGCTTTAGTTTATCCTCTTTGATTCTCTTAATCAAAGTATCCTTATCATGTATCCTTTGTCCGCCGCCTATTATTTCCCCGTAGCCCTCAGGTGCTTCGCAGTCCCCGCACATGACAATGCTTGGATCGCTTGGTTTTGGCAAGTGGTAGAATGCCTTCAGGTCTTTTGGGTACTCCAGTACGAACATAGGCTTATGCAGGTCCTCGGTTAGCTTGGATTCCTCGTCTGCACCCATATCGTCACCGTAATCTATCTTCATGCCCTTCTTCTTAATTCTTTCAATCGCTTCACGGTAGGATATGCGGTCGAAAGGTGGCTTGACCGATCCTATGTCGTCGGGGTTCCTCCCGAGCGTTTCGAGGTCTTTCCTATGTCGTTCTGCAACGACCTGACAAATATAGCTTACAAGTTGCTCCTCTACGCGCGTAATGTCCTCTAGGTCCATCCAAGCTGCTTCGGCTTCAGCCATCCAAAACTCCGTCAGGTGTCTTGGAGTTTTTGACTTCTCGGATCTGAAGCTCGGGTTGATACAGTACACCTTTTCGAGGCTTTGTATCATTGCCTCCAAGTAGAACTGGGAACTTTGAGTTAAGTAGGCGACCTCGCCAAAGTAATCCATTTTGAAAAGCGTCGCTCCGCCTTCCACTGATGCTGATATGATGATCGGTGGGTGAACTTCAGTCCAACTATTTTGCTTGAACCACTCTCTCATCGCATCAAACACAGTGGCTCTGACTCTCATGATGAGTGTTTGTTTTTCTCCTCTCAGGTGCAAGTGCCTTTTATCGAATAAGACATCTACGCCTGCGTCGATAGGCAGAGGCCACTCCTCGGCAAGACCTTCGATGTGAAAATCCTTTAGATCGATTTCGTAACCTCCTGGCGCTCTTCTATCGCTTCTGACAACTCCTTTGGCGATGACTGATGATTCGCGAGTAACCCTTTCCACATCCTTGAAAACCTTCTGAGGTACCTTGTCTTTGTGAATACTGATCTGAATGATCCCCGTGCCATCACGCAGATCTATGAACAGCAGATTGCCGTGGGCTCTCCTGTTGTAAACCCAGCCAGCAAGTGTGACCTCTTTGCCTTCCAGATGGCTCTCTGTGTTTAGAATCGTCTTAACCTGGACCCGATCTTTCAACCCACTCAGCATCCTAATCTTCCACCTTCGTAAGAACCGCTAAGTTATTCGACTCAATTGAACTGGAAACCTGGTTTCTTAATGATTCCTACGTGCCTAAGAATTAATCTTAGGACGTTAGAAAGCGTAAAGACCTCATGATTACAATCATGACAAAAAAATAGAAGGATTCGATTGCCTCACGGTTGCTATCAGGGCAATGCCTCAGTCATGTTTCACTGACAGAATCAACATTGATATGATTGCTGACACCCACCAGACTATCAAGAACATTACTAGAACGTCAACGTATGCTGCTTGCAGAAGTGACACAACTGCGTTATAGAGTGCGGTGAAACCTGCAAAGGTGCTTAGACTCCAGTTTAACCAGAAGACCAGCGCAACTACCACTATCAGTGTGTAAATAATGCCTACGTTCAGACCGCCTATGATGCTCTTAGATGCAACT
>JAHPYV010000233.1 GCA_019058495.1 Promethearchaeati archaeon | reverse complement strand
AAATAGCATAAGAGTCTCGTTAGGTACAGCAGGCGTCCTAGGTCTCATAAGGCTTCATTCCGATGCAGAACCTAGTACAGCTTATTTGATGACGTTCACGTCTGGCAGTTGTAGCGCAAACTGCGCTTTTTGCCCTCAGGCAAGTGGGAGTTCTTCGAGCAGGGAACTCTTATCCAGAGTTGTATGGCCGAATTTTCCTTTCAGAAGTTTTCTGGAGAAGATCGTACCGGCTGTGAAAGCGGGAAAGTTCGAAAGGATCTGCATTCAGACGATTAACTATCCAAACTTCATTAGAGACACATCAGAAATTGCCTCAGCAATACTATCAGAAGTAAGCCTCCCCATTTCGGTTTCATCCCCGCCTATAGGAAAGAATCACATGGAGCGCCTAAAAAGAATTGGGGTGGAGAGAATTGGAATACCACTGGACGCAGCAACCCCACAAATATTCGACAAAATAAAGGGAAACATGGTTGCCGGACCATATCGCTGGGAATCTCACCTCAAAGGATTGAGAGACGCCTTGGAGGTCTTTGGGAAAAATAAAGTCACCACACACATCATCATAGGTTTAGGGGAAACCGAGCGAGATGCCATCGAGCTCATTCAGTTCCTCCACGACATAGGAGTGAACTCAAGTCTGTTTGCCTTCACTCCAATTAAAGGGACCAAGTTGGAGGAATTGAAGCGCCCAGCGACAGGTCAGTATAGAAGAGTTCAGCTTGCGAGATACCTTGTAATGCAGGGAGCTTCTTCGGCCCAGTTAATGAAGTTTGACTCAGAGGGAAGAGTCGTAGATTTCGGAATGAGCCAGGATACCGTGGATCATTTTGCATCTCTTGGTTCCCCATTTATGACAGCAGGGTGCAGTGGTTGCAACAGACCGTTCTATACGGAGAGCCCACGAGGACCCATCTACAACTATCCACGAGCACTGAGAGATGACGAGAAACGAAAAGTTCTTGATGAACTTAGAGTATGAAGAGATAAACAGATAGAGGTGTATTCCAACGTCTATTCAATTCAATGAGTTCTTGAACAGAAGCCCATCAGACACTGAGATCGAAGAACTGCTGGGGATAGTCGACGAGAAACTGATTGACGAGCTCATCAAGATTTCCAGCTCGGTCACAAAGAAAAACTGGGGCAATACAGTTCACTGCTACTATCCAGGGAGACTTTTTCCATCAATCTCCATAACAGGCAAAGAATGCTCGATGAAATGCGAGCACTGCAGCCATCACTATCTCGAAGGCATGATCCCAGCTGAGACACCAAGTGCACTAGTTGAGGTCTGTATGAAACTCAACAAAGAGGGCGCGCTAGGCTGCTTGATCAGTGGTGGATTCACGGCTGATGCCTCTCTCCCATTCCAAAAATTCATCCCTGCATTGCAAGAGATCAAAAGGAAAACAAAGCTTACGATCAACCTTCACACAGGATTTATCTCAGAAGATGTTGCTAAGAAGATAGCCGCAGTCGGAGTAGATGCAGTGTCAGTTGATTTGGTAGGAGATGATGAGTCAATTCAAAAAGTATATGGGCTGAACAAGAGCGTCAGTGATTACGTTGAAATGTTGAAACTTTTGAGGGCTTCAGGCGTAAAGAATGTAGACCCACACATCTGCATTGGCCTCAAATATGGTGAACTTAAAGGCGAAGGCAACGCTCTCAAGATAATAAGAGACAATGGTTTTTCAAGCCTGACATTCATAGCATTGAACCCAACAAAAGGCACTCCAATGCAAAATGTCAAAGCTCCATCTCCAAGAATGATTGCGAAAGTGATCTCAGTGGCCCGGTTAATGATGCCCATGTCGTCAATCTCACTTGGCTGTATGAGACCGACTGGCGCAATCAGAGCGGAGATAGACTACCTTGGTATCTTGGCAGGTGCTAATAGAATAGTGGTTCCAACACAAGCAAGCATACGAAGGCTTGAAAAAGAATACCACTTTGAAAGGCATCAGACATGCTGTGTACTCTGATACGAGCGGCCATCTTCCCAATATTGGGCATGTTGCGAAATCATGCCTTCTCCTCTGCCTCGATTCTTTCCTTGACTTTGCCTTTCTTATTATTGTACTCCTCCAAGGCGACATCGAATATCCGGGTGGCTATATTTCTCTTTGAGGCGAGGCTGACATGTGTGACTTGCTTATCTGGGTCGACGATATACACTTCATTCGTGTCAGTCGAGAACCCTACTCCCTCTTTTGAAACGTCGTTGGCGACTATGAGATCTAACCCTACTTCTTTGACACGCCTATACGCTTTTTCGATCAGCTCCATCTCAGGCACGTTGAATTCCGCCTTGAATCCTATAACAAAGGTATCTGGGCTTTCTTCTTTCACAGCTTGGACTATCCTAGGCAGTGGCTTCAACTGGATTGACAGTGCTTTTTGCCCTGACGGGATCTTTGTGTTCACCTTCTGAACCGGTGTGTAATCGGACACGGCAGCAGTACCGACAAAAATGTGGCAGTGACATGTCTTCATTTCGTTCAATACAACATTCATCATGTCCTCGGCGGTCACAACAGGAATGCACTTCAAATCGATTGGGGGCTCGGAGGTCATGCCAACACCATAAACCAATGTGACCTTTGCGCCACGTGCAGCAGCTTCCTCCGCCACTGCGACTCCCATCTTGCCTGAGCTTGGATTACTAATGAAACGAACAGTATCGATATATTCTCTAGTAGGTCCTCCAGTCACAAGAACATGCAGACCGGTCATGTCTTTATTTTTGGTAAGAATGTCGATTACTTTGTTTACGATCGAGTCCGTGCGAGCGATTTTGGCTTTTCCTTCTTCCATTCTAGGTCCGATGAAGACAATCCCATGAGATTTCAATTTCTCAATATTCTCAAGAATAATTGGGTGTCTATAGAGTGTTTCATGCATCGCGGGAACCATTAAAATTGGAAGACCTGCGCCGAAAGCTGTGCTTATAGTCGTCGTCACTGGAGTGTCGTCTATACCATTTGCAACCTTGCTGATTGTGTTAGCAGTAGCGGGCGCCACCAGGATAAGGTCAGCATGACCTGGCGACTGACCACCAAGAGAGACATGCTCAACCTGGCCAGTTAGATGCGTAATAACTCTGTTGCCCGTTGCCCACTCTATGAGATATGGATGCACTAAATTGCAGGCGGCGGGGGACATAACGCCGTAGACTTCCGCTCCATGTCTCATTAATCCTCTGGCAATTATAGGACACTCGACTGCAGCAACACTTCCAGTTATGCACAAAACAATCTTTTTTCCGTCAAGAACGTTACTTGTTGTTCCCTTAATCACTTTGGATGAATGATAGTCAAATGGGGATGACCCTGGGGACATCTCTACTTCACTTCCTGGTCTCACCTAAAGAAAGTATTCCTTTAACAACGTAATATATACTTCGTTTGCTACATCTTAATTATAATGTTCCATGGAAGCATATGCAATTTCTTGGAATAGAGACAAAGTAACCTCATTGATGATGAGCATATTTATCAAGACTTCGTATATAATTCATGTTTCAAGAAGCAACAGGATGTGAATGCAAAAATGTCATATTCCGTAGAACTAATTGATGTGAATGAGCGAGATAGGCTCATCGAAAAATACCGTGACCGAGTTCTATATGAAAACAAAGCAGATATCTATGGTTGCTGCATAAAACTACTAACTGATGACGAAGACACGAAAGACAGATGGCAGGACAATTTTTACTTTGCGAGTCAAAGCATAAGATCCCATGGAAGACTGTATGTCTTCGATGAACCGAGCGAAAAAGGGATGAAAGTACGCTACGACCCGTTTACAAAGACACTTTTCCTGCTCAACTGCGATTACTATGGCTGGACTAAGTCCCTGGCGCTGGCAATTGCTGGCGACACATTGGAGGATGAGCACCAAATATACCATGTACATGGCACAGCACTTGATATCAATGGCATCGGAGTATCCATCATAGCTCCATCAAACACGGGGAAAAGCACACACTCATATGGATTACTTAGAAGGCCAGAGTCGAGGCTCATCAGTGATGACTGGTATTTTGTACGGCTGATGGG
>JAHPYV010000002.1 GCA_019058495.1 Promethearchaeati archaeon | reverse complement strand
CTCATTGAGTCCCACTACTCCAATTATATAAGGGGTTTCGCTGGATAGTTCAGAGGGTCCGACGTGTATCACTGTGTAAGTGGCGATCTTGCCTTTGCCGCTTAGTTCAATCCATGCAAGCTTGCTCGATTCACAGTGTGGGCATGTGAGTCGGGGAGGTGTGAAGATGAAATTGCATTTCAGACATTTTACTCCCATCAACTTTCTTTTGCCCAAGAAGTCATAGAATGATTTTACTGAGAAACTTGGTATCTGCTCGGTCATGTAGTCTGAACCTCCCTCTTCTCGTCGTTAAGGCTTCTTTGTTGAGAAAATGTGAACGACAGCTGTGGCTCCGCTGCCTCCCACGTTATGTGTTAGGCTTAGCTCCACATCAGGTATTTGTCGTCCACCCGCTGTTCCCCTTAGTTGCTCGAAATGTTCAACTATTTGGCCAACTCCTGAAGCGCCCACAGGGTGACCCTTACACTTCAGCCCACCAGATGTGTTAATGGGTCTGTCACCCTCTCTTGCAGTTCTTCCTTCCGCAGCAGCTTTTCCACCTTCTCCTCTTTGGAAGAATCCGAGATCTTCAGTTGCGATCAACTCAGCAATAGTGAAACAGTCATGAACCTCAGCGATCTGTATCTCCTTTGGGCTTACTCCAGCCATCTTGTACGCTTGTCTGCTTGCTTCCATGGCCGATGGTAGTGTAGTGAACTCCTCACGGTCGTGAAGTCCCATTGATGCTGAGCCTTGTCCAGTTCCAGTGATGTAGACGGGCGTATCTGTGAACTCCTTTGCCTTCTCTTCCGCCACCAAGATTGCTGCGGCAGCACCATCTGAGATCGGACTGCAATCGAACAGTCTTAGCGGCCATGCCACCACCGGGTTAGATTTTGGATCATTCAGAAACTGCATTACGTCTGTGAAGCCTTTGCCCTTTGCGATGTCTTCGATGGACTTGTTAAACTGTGCTAAGGGGTTTATCGAGCCATTTCTATGATTCTTCAGACTAATCTTGGCAAGCATGTCCCACTTAGTTCCATATTTCCTCATGTGCGCGACAGCCATCATTGCATAGAGGCCGGGGAATGTTGCACCTGGGATCCCCTCATAAGATGTGTCGCTCGCACAAGCCAAGGCGTCAGTTGCTGCAGGAGTTGGTAGGCCAGTCATTTTTTCGTATCCGCCCACGCCAACGACATCGTAGAGCCCTGACGCAATCGCCAAGACACCCATGCGAAAAGCTAAGCCACCTGATGCACATGCGCCTTCGACTCGCGTTGCAGGTGCCGGACAGAGACCTGCCCAGTCAGCCATCAGGGGAGCCGTATGACCTTGGTGCTCAAACAAGTCACTCGTAAAGTTACCGAGAAACAATGCTTGGATCATTTTTCGATCGAAGTTGCGGTCAACTGAGGCTGATGTCTTGTTGAGTGCCTCAACGAATAGTTCTCTAGAAGATAGATCCGCATGGCGACCGAACTTCGTCATGCCAGCTCCTACCAAAGCGACTCCACGATTAAGTTTCATGACAACAGTAAGCCTCCAAAATATGACAAACCAGTTTTCTCTAAGTAATCCGCATTTGGAATTGATTGTTCGGTCTATTTAAGTTGTTCTAACAAGCGTCAGCTTGTTGATCAATGCGCGATTCACGGTATTGTCTCCGTTATTGATTTCTGCAAGATCATAACCTTGGGAGGCTCTCTTTTCGGAAGATACTTGAATTTATCTGGACACTCGGTATGAATAGGGATCAATGTTTTTGGTTTTATATCGTCGATTATGTTGCCTATGTCCTTCTGTGGAGCGTGTCCTGATGCATGGATCTGGTGGAGTTCCATCGCGAAGTGCGTTAGCCAGTTTTTCTGAATTTCCTCATCCACCACCTCAAGTTCCGAGTGAGGTTCACTCATGGAGTAGATGTAGTGTCCTCCTGGATCGGGTCTAATGTCCACGAGCTCCGCGAAGTTGCTCGGTTCGATGGCGATTATCACCGTTGACTGGTGATCATGGACGTACTTGTGGTCGATGGCTTTGTTGAGAT
Organism: Promethearchaeati archaeon; assembly: GCA_019058495.1. Classification (GTDB taxonomy): domain Archaea; phylum Asgardarchaeota; class Atabeyarchaeia; order Atabeyarchaeales; family Atabeyarchaeaceae; genus JAHPYV01. The sequence continues at coordinate 69,472 of JAHPYV010000002.1, read as the reverse complement.
ATGGTCGTTCCCATTTGTAGTAGTCGCGCTCATCGTAAGCCCCTGTCTTCTTCCGTTTCTTATAGACGAGTATATTCTCATCGTGCAGCACATCGGGAATGCTCAGATGAATGTCTTCTTGGAGTTTAGTTAGTAGCAAGGCAGTCTTCATCGATATGATGAATTTACGATTATTGGCAGCTGCGACGGAGTAGAAAGTATTGAGCCGATCGATGTCTCTACCATAGAACGATGTTGCGACGAGTTTCGATGTGTTCGAGACGACCTTGTTTGCCGCTTCTTTCACTTCCATTTCACTTCTCAGTTTATACGACTCTTCCTGTCCGACTCTGGTACCCTCACAAAGCAAAACCGTTGGATGCTGTTCCGCAGCCTTGCCTACGAACTCCTCAGTCAAGTTTGCTGCTGCTCCGTGAAGCCTAAGATCCCCAGTATAGACGATAGTTCCTTCGGATGTATGAATGATGAATCCGTAGGCACCAGGTATGGAATGATCAACATGAATAGGCTCTACTTCTATGTCGTCTACCTTTATCTTGTCCCCAGTTCTGAAACCCCTCAGCAGAGATGGACTTAGATCCACAGCTCCGGATTCGCTCAGAGCGCTCAAAATGATTTTGGATGTTTCTCCACAATGGACTGGAATTGACGCGTCTAAGAATTGAACATAGCCCACGTGGTCTGCATGAGCGTGTGACACAATTACTGCTCGGTACTCTGTTGGCTTCAGTGGAATCTCAGTTTGCTTTATTAGTTCGTGGGCGTAAAGTCCCTCCAATCTTGGAAGTATACCAAATTCCAAGTAGTCGCCTATTCCATTTACCTTGCGTGGAGATATAGCTCCACTGAAGTATTCCGCCTCAGCATTGAAACTCACGCCAAAATCAAGGAATATCTTTGTGTCCCCATCTTGAAGGAGTATCTTGTTCCCTCCGATTTCGAACACCCCTCCATATGCTGTCAACTTAACCATTCTTCCCACCTCATATCACGCTACTAGGTATAACCACACAGAGTTCTATTGAATCTCAATCCTGGTACTGCAAGATCGACCCTAACATCAGTTAACATACAAATCTGTCTGGAACGATTCAGGTTAGCACTTCTTCAGTATTGATCCTACCTAATAATCTGTACGATGGGTTTTCTGGATGCGCGTGACGAGATGATAGATGCTAGAATTGATGCGGAGAACAACAGGAGCAATAAAATCACCATGGACGCTAGTATCGAGAAAGGCGAAGCTATCGCTGATGGCATAAAAAACCAATATGATACAATGAGACCGGCAACAATGCCAGCAATCCCAGGCCAAGTTGATACTATAATGCCTTGCACCATTACCGTCTTCCTGACATGTTTGGGTGATGCACCTACTCCACGCATGATTCCAAAGTCCCGTTTGGCGGTTTCAAAGGCAAGGTCCATGTAACTCATAACGCCTAGAGTCAGCGTCAAGATGAGAAGTATTACAGGAGCAAAAGCGACAAACCACGTAGTGTGCACATAGTTGACTAAGTTGAGAACTGTCGTCCTCATTGAGAAAGCTGAAAGACCATATGGAGCAACTAGATTCTTGATCAGTGAGAGAGTTGCCGTATAGTTATCAGGCATGCATTTTATGAGTGCCATGTTGTATCCGGCGAATCCCAGTAGAGAGCTGAGAATGTCTCTTAGCATGTATACTGTCCATCCTGAGGCTAATGGATCCAAAACAGTTCCCACGATGGCAAATTCTTTCCCAATGAGACTTCCCTTCTGAACTGTTGTGTCTTCAAAGATTGCCTGAACGGAGTCACCTACAGCGATCGCTGAAAAAGCCCCTGGCACTGTATAGTCACTTGAGTTGATGAATCTGCCTGAGACCACCCAATTGCTGATGACTCTTCCTGGTTCAACACCGCTTACTAACACGGCTGCGGATCTACTGTCTCCTACTATCCGGTATTGATTCTCTTCAGTTATCTCTGTGACTTTCAGTTCATCCAGCGTAGTTTCATATATTAGGCGCGGATCCACTGCAACCACACCTGGTAGTGAGGCTATTTGACTCACTAGTGATTCGTTCAAAAGATATTGCGGTTTCAAATAGTTGAAACTTGAGTTGTATGAAGGAGACATTTGAAAGCTGATTAATGCAGAGTACTTGGTCCACATTTCATAATGACCCACGAAGATGAAATCCTCACTGAAAGCGCGATTAACGTAGTTGGTAGTCGTCTGATCCCCCACGACGCCTCCGAGTGTCATTGATGCCGTAAGGATCATGGATAGGAATATGCAGGTTGCCAGCCTTAGCGCGAAGGGTCTTGTTCTTCTAACGTTCCTGAACGCTATTCTTAGTGGCGATCCAGGTTTGCTGATTCTTCTCTCAAACCATCCTTCAGACATCAAAAGAGAAGTGTCTCGGATTCTGGGAGAGAAAGTTTCTGCGACTGGCACCCTCGTTGCTTTAGCAATGTGTCTGTGACTGAATATCACACTGAATGCGACAAGTATTGCAAGCGCCTCGAGCAATTCAGGCCAAGGTATAAAGAATTGTAAGCTGAATCCAGATGCGAAACCCAAGATTAGGAAAGCTGCAGCGTAAATTAAGATGCCTACAAATATACTTAGCCCACCAGTTAGGAATGAAAGTTGGATAACCTGCGTCATGAAGTGAGAATAGATTCTGTGGATACTGCCTCCAGATGTTTTCAAAATCGCGATATCCCTGGCTCGGTTATTCATTATTGTTGCAGATAAATTTGTGAAAGTGATTATAGAGAGAACGACAGAGAATATCGTCGCTAAGAATATGAAAGTAGAAAATATACTTCTGAACCCGGGGGATGCTCCAGTTAACGTATTTACCTCAATGTTTACTCCTAAAGAAGCTCCTAACATCATCGTAAAAGTGGTCGCAGAGAAGGAAGTTACAGCCCCCATTATGCTGGAGAAGTAGCGATTCTTCGAACGCCAAAGATCTCTCAAAGAACTAACGGGCATTCTCTATCCTCCCATCCACAAGATTGAAAACGCGGTCAGCTAGCCTTAGAATGTTCTCGTCATGCGTCGCGACAACAATCGTCTTTCGCCGATCTTTCAGCTCATTCAGGATTTCTATGATCTTTCGTTCTGATATTCTATCCAAATTTCCTGTCGGCTCATCGGCTAGGAGGATGGGAGGATCATTAGCGAGCGCTCTAGCGAACGCGAGGCGTTGTTGTTCACCTCCGCTTAGTTGTGCTGGGAAGTGAAGTGCTCTGTTTGATAAGCCAACTTCTTTGAGAAGGCTATTTGCCAATTTCGCGGCTTTTTTGGTGTTCGACTCGTTGAGTTCAATCGGGAATTCAATGTTTTCGATCGCTGTAAAAGTCGAAACCAGGTTGTACTGCTGGAATACGAAGCCTATATTGGCACATCGGAAGCATGACAGAAAGTCCTCTGTAGAGTCGTCGACTCTTGTCCCCAGCACGGTCACTGCGCCCGTTGTTGGAACGTCGAGACCAGCGATGATGTTGAGCATGGTGCTTTTGCCTGCTCCTGATGGTCCTTGAATCACAGCGAACTCAGCTTCGGCGATTTCTATATCAATGTCGCTTAGGGCTACGATCTTTTGCTTGCCAAGATAGTATACTCTTGAAACGTCCTTCAAGATAATGGCTTTCTTACCCAAGCGTTCATCACGTCCCTAACGTCCCGAGCTTCATCCTTTCTGAACCGTAGAATCAGTCAACGAAATGACGCGCCCACAATACCCCCCTAAGCAAGTGTCGTAACCGACGAATAAATTAAAGTCGTTGATGCTATTTATAAATTGCAGTGGAACTCATGGACTGAGTGTCCCCAGGTCACAGTCTCGATGTAGCTATGATTGTAGTAGATTATGTGTATGAAGCTTTGCTTCCTGGGGGATCTGAACATAGGTTGTTGCAGGGGATGCCCTTTGAGGTGAAGATCTGGGAGGAGGTTAGAAACACCATTCCGAACCTTAAGAGAGTCGCGCTAACCAAGGGAAGCTGCAATTGGCTTCACTGTGTGCTGTCCTTGAAGAAACAGAGAGAGGGAGACGGTAAAAACGCAATCATAGCTGCACTTGCAGCACGTCCATCTCTCAAATTGGCTATAGCAGTTGATGATGATATCAATGCGGATGATCCGTCTGACGTGGAGTATGCTATAGCAACAAGGTTTCAGGGAGACAAAGGGCTGATAGTAATTCCAAATGCCAAGGGGTCAAGTCTGAACCCTTCAGCTGACCAGATCAGTTTGATAACGATGAAGATGGGAATTGATGCAGCAACATGTTTGTCCAAACCCAAGGGGAGCTTCGAGAGAATAAGAATCCCAGGAGAGGAAATGATTAGACTGGAAGACTACTTGGAGAAGAAGCGTCCAAGCCAAAGTTGAGCGCCGAATCGCCGTGCTAGGGTTCCCAGTTCCTGTTTGCAGTTTCACCTTTCGAATATACGAAGGTATTCCTTGGAACGTCGGAATCTACAGTGAGGTTCGCACCTATTGCACTGTCAGGGCCAATGGTGACACCAGGCATTATAGTGACGCCTATCCCAGTCCTAACGTTGTCTCCAACCAGAGCTCCAAGTTTCTTTCTTTCGCTGTTGACACGCTGGCCTTTGACTGTCACGTAGATGGGCTTCTCGTCGAGTCGGAGGTTGGCTATTATCGTGCCAGCTCCGAAATTGACGTTTTCTCCAATGATACTATCACCAACGTAGGAAAGGTGTGGGATGCGAGTGTTACGCATGATTATGCTGTTCTTTATTTCACAAGCATTGCCTACTCGGCATTTGTCTCCAATTGATGTAAAGGGACGGATATAGACGTTGGGTCCAATGTCACAGTTTTCACCGACAATTGCAGGTCCCTCAATGTAAGTACCTGCCCGTAGAATCGAACCCTTGCCCAGCTTTACTGGCGTTTTTATCGTCACCGAGTTCTCAACTTCGCCTTCAACAACATATTCATCCGAATGCTCTTTCAACAGTATCTCATTTGCCTCCAACAAGTCCCATGGTTTGCCTATGTGTATCCACCAATCCTTGACTCTACTCGTTATGACTCGTCCATTCTCATGGTCCATAAGATATTGGATTGACTGAGTGATCTCGTATTCTCCCCTGCTTGATTCTTCAGTCTTCTCTATTGCGTCGAATATCTTGCTCGAGAGACCATAGATCCCGCAGTTCGCTAAGTTGCTTCTCGTTTCACCTGGAGCAGGTTTTTCAATGATCTTTGTGACATCGCCTTCGTCCGTCGACTCTGCTATTCCAAACTGAGATGGGTCATCCACATGAAATACAGCCATCGTGACATCAGGAGATTCAACAGAGTGACGTTTGACTAGCTTTCCATACTCATCACGTCTAACTAGAACGTCGCCATTGGACAGTACGAAATTCCCCCCGTCCACGAAATCCTTCGCTAGGGATACCGCGTCCCCCGTGCCTCTAGCTTTCTTCTGCTCTATGTATTTGAGGTTGATGCCGAATCTTGAACCGTCGCCAAAGTACTCTGTTATTCTTTCCTGCTGATAACCGACAATCATACAGATGTCATGGATTCCAGCTGCTCTTAACGATTCTACAATAGTCTGGAGGATCGGTTTACCAGCGACTGGGAGCATTACTTTGGGTCGCGTAAGACTTAGAGGCTGTAACCGAACGCCTTCCCCAGCAGCCATAACTACTGCTTTCAATGGGCAAATCACCAAATTGGTACTCCTGACTTGATCATATAGTCGGTGGTATTGAAATTTCGTTTACACTGGTATTAGATTCTTAATTCATTAATGAGTCTTTACATGAGACTTGATCGCTTTAGAAAAAAAGGGGAAACGGGATATCATGTATGTTCTGACTCGAACGATTCTCTATGTTGTGAATGGAAGGAATTGGATGAAGACATTTTAGGTCAACAAAGCAAGCCTATGTCTATAAACGCATTGAGAATAAGCCAAATTCGTGTTGGTGTTTTTTGTAGAGTTCTTCTCTCCTTCGGCTTTGCGCCTTTGCGCCGCTTTTTTCCTTGTTCTTCATCCGGAATCTTGATTGGCAAATGTATCAGGTGAGTTCCCTCAAGTTTCTTGTATATCTCGTCCCCTGTGACACCCTCAACAAACCATCACGCTGATGCCTGAAGACACCCATAAAACTTCTGGCTCTGTCTATGTAGAGTACCGAAAATGCAATGTACACCATAAAGCCGAATACTATATACCAAGTTCGATTGGCCATTCCCTTGACACCTCCTTTCCAGTTGAGATCGGGCTAAGTTGTGTGCTGCCTGCAGTTAAAGAGCTATCTCCGAATTCAAGGAAGCTAAATCATCTCGCCTTGACATAGATCCCGTAAATAAGGCTAGGAACTGGCAACGGGAAGCTCGGACTGATGTTGTCCTTCAAAGATCAGGGGAAATGAATGCAACACGTAGTTATTCTGAAATAACATGTTTATGTGTGCGTGTGATTGCAATGAGGATTATGTTTAAAAGAATTCGATCCGTTAATTTGGTCATTAGCAAGTTATTAAGCGAGTGTGACCTTCTGGAAGGTGAACATCTTAAGGAACGGCATTACTATAGCGTCATCTGGGAAAGGTGGCGTTGGTAAGACATCATTCATGGCGTTGGTGCTGAAGTCTTTTCTATTCAACGGAGTTGACAATATCTTAGTGGTCGACGCTGATCCTGACGCTAACATGCCTGAAGTTCTCAACGCAAAAGTCAAAGGAACTGTAGCTATGGCTGTTCATGAGATGCGGGACAAGATTGATAGTGATAGTCTCCCTAAAGACTTCAGTAAAGATGCTTTTCTTGAGACAGAAATATTCGGTTTGCTGAATGAGGGTGAGCAGTTCGATCTTCTTGTCATGGGAGCTGTCGAGAAGCAAGGTTGTTTCTGTATGCCCAACACTATGTTAGCGAACATAGTCGATACATTGTCAAAGAATTACCGCCTGGTACTTATGGATCTACCGGCTGGATTGGAACATGTAACTAGGAGAACCTCCCGCGATGTGGACCTCATGTATGTCCTTACTGATTCTTCAAAGATGGGGTTGGAGACAGCTGCGAGAATAAAGAGGTTTACTGAGAAGATTGAGGGTAAGATTGAGAAGATTGTTTTCGTAGGCAACCGCCTGACTGATGAAGTTGGAGAGGTTGTTAGGACCAAGGCTGAGGAAGTAGGAGCGACATATGGTGGGGCTGTGCCAAGCGACGATATGGTTGCAAAATACAATATGGACGGGCGTTCATTGCTTGAACTACCTGAGGACTCAAAGGCTTTTCAAGCAGTCAGAGCGATTCTACAAGAGGAGACTCTACTTAGCTAATGAATGACTGTGTTTGAAAACCGAGGGTGAAGTGTCACGCAACAACCAGATGCAGGCGCAGATTCCAAGCAACTTCCTGAGCGATTCGGCATCGAAGACGATGTTCTTAAAGCCGAAACCGAGCGATTGGCGAAACCCTGTTATCAATGCGGTAGCTGCACTGGCGGATGCCCCATCGCTAAAAGAAACCCCGAGTTCAATCCTAGAAGAATAGTTCACAGATTTCTTTTGAAAAGGGAAGATAAGATCCCAAGTTCAAGCATATGGTTTTGTCTGCTTTGCCATTCATGCGTTGAACGATGCCCCCAAGAAGTCAAGCCGTCACATGTAATCGTAGCCCTGAGGAATAAGGCAACACAAGAAGGAGACGTAAAGGAGTACATGAGAGACGAGCTGGAGCAGATATGTCTCACGGGTTGGTCGATTCCCTTGATGCCAGCCATTAGCAAGCGAAGAGAGGCGCTAGGTCTTCCCGCTGCGCCTTCCGCCAATGTGGAGGAAGTGCGAATCATAATCGGATTGATGGGTTTAGATAAGCTACTCAATGAGCGCAGAGAGAGGCGAATTCAGGGATGACAGAGTACGCGCTGTTCCTTGGCTGTATGATTCCTCTCAGGCTGCCAAACTTGGAGGCTTCAGCGAGAAGGGTGCTGGGCGCACTTGATGTTAAGCTAGTTGATATGGAAGGAGCAAGCTGTTGTCCGGACCCTGAGGCAATCCAGTCCCTTGACCACGCTACATGGCTGTCGCTGGGGGCCAGAAACCTAACGATAGCTGAAGACATGAACTTGGACGTACTTACTCTGTGTAATGGTTGCTTCGAAACCCTGAAAACCGTTAATGAAACTCTGAGAAAGGATACAAAGCTCAGAGAGAAAGTGAATGCTATTCTAAGCAGGGTGGGCAGGAGTTACAATGGAACAGTTAAGGTTAAGCATTTAATTGAAATCCTGCATAACGAAGTCGGATCCAAGAGAATCAGAGAGAATGTAATGACTGATTTAAGTGGAATAAAAGTCGCTACTCATTACGGTTGCCACGTTCTTAGACCAAGCTCCATTCTCAAGGTCGACGATCCAGAAGAACCACGAATCTTGGATGAATTGGTTGAATCTACCGGTGCACATAGCGTGCCATACTTGAAGAAAATGCTTTGCTGTGGCGCTCCAGTAAGAGGCATGAGCAAAGATCAATCACTGGATCTGACTTGTGAGAAGATTGCCCAAGCCGCGCGATCCTCTGCGGATTGCCTTGTGGTGGTCTGCCCAACCTGCTTCCTACAATTTGATACTGGCCAAATTGAACTCAGAGGATCAAAGAAAGCGGACTTCAATCTGCCGGTGCTTTACTTGCCTGAGTTGATTGGAATAGCATTCGGAATGAACTCTGATGAACTAGGACTGAACTTACACAAAATCAAGACAAATGGCCTACTTGAGAAGGTCTCTTGAGTTAGCTTTAAGCGCCGATGGGCTCAATTGATTACCAATTCTTCTTCTCTGCAGGAAACGTAAAAGTGGTTGTCTATTCCAAAACATGTTTAGGTGACGTGCCAGACAGACAATGAAGTATGAGCAATCCGAATGGGTGGAACTAGGAACTGCTCATAGTACCGATTGTTTGAACACTGAGGTTGAACATGAAAATATATAAATGATCAGTGACGGTTAACATGAAGACGTTGTCATATTAACAGACTCGATTATTGAACACGACTAATATGGTGGGTTATCATCTATGTCAGACGAGTCCGAGCTTCGAATTGGAGTTTACGTTTGCCATTGCGGAACGAATATCGCTGGCGTTGTAAACGTCAAGGGACTTGCTGATTATGCATCAACACTGCCCAACGTTGTGCTAGCTAAGGATTACAGGTTCATGTGTAGCGACCCTGGTCAAGAAATGATAAAGACTGACATCAAAGAACACAAGTTGAACCGTGTAGTTGTATCTGCCTGTAGTCCTCTTATGCATGAGCCCACTTTTAGAAATGCCATCAGAGGAGCAGGTATCAATCCATACTTATTTGAACAGGCTAACATCAGAGAGCATGACACATGGTGCCACATGCATGAACCTGAGAAAGCCTATGAAATAGCGAAAGACCTCGTACGATCTGCCGTGGCCAAGGCGTCAAAAATAGAGCCTCTTGAAATCATCGAAGTTCCTGTTAAGAAGAGCTGTCTAATAATTGGCGGAGGAATATCCGGAATCTCAGCGGCTCTTGATTTGGCTGAGGCTGGCTTCGAGGTTCATCTAGTTGAGAAGAATACCACCATCGGCGGGCGTATGATCCAACTTGACAAAACTTTCCCAACTATGGACTGCTCAGCATGTATACTTACGCCCAAGATGACGGATGTCGGAAGACATCCAAACATAAAGCTCCACGCCTATTCAGAGGTCAAAAGTATAGAAGGCTATGTTGGAAACTTCAAGGCTAAGATAGTAAAGAAGCCAAGATATGTTATTGAATCAAAGTGCAATGGATGCGGCAAATGCGAGGAAGTGTGCCCCATCTACGTTCCTAACGAATTCGAGTTGGGACTGAAACCCAGAAGAGCAATATACATGCCTTTTCCGCAAGCGGTTCCAAACAAGTACACCATTGACATGGACAAATGCGTGAAATGCAAGCTCTGTGTCAAGGCCTGTGAACCTGAGGCTATCGACTTCAATCAGCAACCTACCGAAGAAGAAGTCGAGGTTGGAACGATCATAGCCACAACAGGCTACGACCCATACGACCCCACCGGAGAATATGGATACGGCACATACGAGAATGTCGTGACAGGCATGCAGGTAGAAAGAATGCTTAGTGCATTCGGAGCTACCGGCGGCGAGGTTGTTAGACCCTCAGACCTCAAAGTGCCTAAGACGGTAGCCTTCATTCAATGCGTCGGGTCAAGGAACTTCAGAAAGAACACTTACTGCTCAAGGGTTTGCTGCATGTACGCAACAAAACATGCTAGGCAACTCAAAGAGCACCACCCGGATACCAATATCTACGTACTCTACATGGATGTTCGTGCATTTGGAAAGGGTTACGAAGAATTCTACGAGCGCGCGCAAAGGGAGTATGGTATAAACTATATTCGGGGTAGAGCAGCTGAAGTTCTAGAGGATCCCATGACAAAGAACTTGATCGTGAGGTCTGAAAGCACTGAGCTTGGAAGACCAATCGAAGTTGAAGCTGACCTCGTTGTGCTCAGCGTAGGACTGGTACCGAGACAGGATATAGAGGAAGTTCAACATTTACTCAAAATTTCGCGTAGCGCTGATGGCTTCTATCTAGAGGCTCATCCTAAGCTCAGACCAGTTGACACCCTTACTGATGGGATTTTCATAGCTGGAGCCGTGCAGGGACCGAAGGACATACCTGACGCGGTTGCTCAGGCAAAAGGAGCTGCCTCAGGTGCAGCTTCGCTCATGTCCAAAGGCAAAGTTGAAGTTGAGCCGTTCTACAGTATCGTCAATTCAGACAAGTGTAGCGGATGTCTATCGTGCATTGCGATGTGTCCATTTGGTGCAATATCGATAGAAGATGGAAAAGCGAAGATAAACAACGTTTTGTGCAAGGGATGCGGATGCTGTGTCGCAACCTGCCCAAGTGGATCAATAACTCAGAACCACTTCAAAGACTCACAGATCCTTGCTCAAATAGAGGCTCTGTTAGAAGAGAAACCTAGTCAATAGGAGAGGGTATTATTTGGTTGAGCAAAACAGCGGTAAAAGCAAAGAGTTCGAGCCTTATATTCTCGGTCTTGTGTGTAACTGGTGCACCTACGCCGGTGCTGATATGGCTGGAACAAGCAGAATACAATACCCGCCTAATCTAAGACTCGTCAGGGTCATGTGCACAAGTCGGCTTGACCCAGAGTACATGATCAAAGGGTTGGAGCTCGGCGCAGACGGAGTTCTTGTCTCGGGATGTCACCCTGGTGACTGTCACTACGTAAACGGTAACTACAAAACTGAGAGGCGCGTGTATCTTCTGAAGAAGCTCATCCAACAAACGGGTTTAGAACCAGAACGCCTTCGCCTTGAATGGATATCAGCAAGTGAGGGCAGCAAGCTTGCAGAAGTTGTGAAAGACTACGTAAGGGTACTCAAGAAACTTGGACCAAATCCGATGAAGAATAACAGACCGAAGCAGACTGTTGATGAAAAGGACCTGCTCGGTTAGGAAGCTGAACAAACATGGCTGACAAGAAGAAAGTTGTTTTCATGCAATTATCAAGCTGTTGGGGATGCCACCAATCACTCTTCGATCTGCATGAGAAGCTGCTTGATGTAATACCTTTGCTTGATATTCAATATTGGGTTGCTGCCGTGGATTTCAAACTTGATCACCTTGAGAAGCTCCCAAAAGGTTCGCTAGATGCGGCTTTTGTTGAAGGCCTATGCCGAACGGAAGAAGATGTGCATCTCCTCAGATTATGCAGAGAAAAAGCTAAGGCTCTAGTTGCCCTCGGTACGTGTTCCACCTTTGGAGGCGTACCTGGCTTAGCAAATCTTTCCACGAGGAGCGAACTTCTTGACAGGAAATTCATCAAAGCCGATACGGTCGTCAACAGAGACACCATTCCTTCGCAAAACTTGCCAACTATAACTAAGTTCATTCCCCGAAATGATCAAATAGTCAAGGTTGATGCCTATCTCCCTGGTTGTCCTCCAACTTCCACTGAGATTGCCAATGCAGCTCTATCGCTACTTACTGGGAAGCCTCTTGAGCATTCGATTAAGTCTGTTTGCGACGAATGTGAGAGGAAGAAAGAGGAGAAGAACATAAAGGAGTTTCACAGGGATTTCGAAGGGCGGCCAGACCCAGAGAAGTGCCTTCTTAATCAAGGTTACATCTGCATGGGCCCTGGAACACGAGCTGGTTGCGGTGCTCAATGTCCGAATGCAAACCATCCGTGCAAGGGATGCAATGGTCCTCCTGATGGCGTCACCGATCAAGGAGCAAGACTAATTGGGACCTTTGGAGGGATTGCGGATATGGAACCGAAGAAGATGCTTGCGGCATTCAAGGATCCTGTGGGGCAGCTGTACAAGTTCACATATGCGTCATCACTGATATCCAAGATCAGGAGTGGGTCAAAGAGTGAAAGGTAAGGCAAGCGTGGCTAAGGAAGTCAGGGAACCAAAGGAACAGAAGGAAACTGAGATAAAGATCGAGCCCATTACACGCCTTGAGGGACACGGTTCTGTCACGATAAAGCTCAACAAGGGCATGGTCTCAGACGTTCAGTTCAACGTTAATTCTGTGAGATTCTTCGAAAAGTTCCTTGAAGGAAGACTTGCTGAAGATGCTCGAATCATAGCGCCACGTATATGCGGGATCTGCCCTGAGCCACACCATATAGCTTCCGTAAAAGCTGTCGAAGACGCTTGGAAAGTCAACCCGCCTGATTCAGCAAAGAAGCTCAGAGAACTGCTCTTACTGGCAAAGCAGATCAGTAGTCATGCGCTTCACTTGTATGTTCTTGCATCTCCAGATTTTCTTCTTGGACCATTCGCTCCGCCAGAAACAAGAAACATTGTCACCGTGATCAACAAAATGCCTGACACAGCGAAGAAAGCCATTGAACTCATGAAGCATGCGCAGGAATTGTGCGCTGTAGTTGGAGGGAAATCTGTTCATCCTGTTACGGCGATACCTGGCGGGATGACTAAAGGACTCACCGAGACCCAGAGAGATGAGTGGATTAAGAGAATGGATAGATCCATAGAGCTTGCCGAGTTCAGCTTAGGACTTGTAACGAAGATAGTTGAGGACTACTGGGATGTCATAACAAAAATCGGCGTTGTCGAAACATACTACATTGGTTTAGCCAAGAATGGAGAACACAACTTATATGATGGTAACATTAGAGTGATGTCCCCTTCAGGTAAGATCGAAGCGGAAGTTCCCGCTGCAGAATACGTGGACGTTGCGGGAGAGAAGGTTGTACCGCATTGCTATGCTACCCACCTCTTCTATAAGCCAGCTGGTTACCCAGATGGAATATGGAGAGCAGGACCACTCGCAAGGATAAATGTGGTTGACAAGATGGCTACACCAAGAGGAAACGAAGCGCTAAAGCAATTGAGAGCCAAAGTGGGAAGACCATGCCACGCGACATTTGCATATCATTGGGCGAGAGTGATAGAGATATTGGACGCGGCAGGAAAAGCGAAGAAGTTGCTTGAGGATCCAGATATTGTGAGCAAGGACTATAAGCTCGAAACAGTAGAGCCACGTGAAGGAAACGGCGTCGGCGTGGTTGAGGCGCCGAGAGGAAACTTGATCCACAACTACTGGACTGACAAGGAAGGGATAATAACCAAAGCAAATCTGATAGTCGCTACAAATCATAATATCGGTGCAATCGAGAAGTCACTGAAGGTTATTGCTAAACAGATAATTGAAGACAAAGCACATGAAAAATTGAAATTACCAAAACCCATGATCAGCTTGAAGTAGTTTTATAAAAAGAGGTAAAAAACCAAATGGCAGACGTTGATGAGAAAGTTCTTAACCTACTGGAGATGGTTATAAGGTGTTACGATTGCTGACTTTCTTGCGCGGCACATCTCCTTGTGGTAGACGAGAACGGTAAGGAGTTAGTTAACAAAGAGGTTCAGATTGGATCGCAATGACTAACCGACTCAAAGCCCCAGAGGGGGACGGTCGGCTAGGATGGATCTCGCAATGGTCTTCCTGAGAACCTCTTTGTCGGACTGTTATAGGTGGACTCAGATGTTACTTTGACGCGTGCTTTACCTATGTAACGTGACTTTTGTAGCTGTATTGAAAATTGGGATCGATTGTAATAGGGGAGGAGGAAGGAAGAGTGAGATACATAGTATATCTTATTCTCTTCGATGGAGTCTTTGGTTTTCTCTAACGGTCTTTCGACCCGTAGCGCAATGGTTCCAATGAACAAAGCAAAAATAGAAGAGGGGTAATGTGTCCGCCTATACTAAGTGGTTCTGAAAGTGTGCGCGACGTCTGCTCCCAAAAGATCAATCGATTGTCGTCGGCAACTTGCGTTTAAGTATGAGCGCTACAATCGATTTTCCAATTCTCTGGGATTTCGCCGCAAACTAACACTGCAACACCTAGTTATGCAATTGTTGATTGGGGAACTACTACGCAAGTCATGACTCGTGCACATTGGGTTTCTAGTTCATCAGTCTGTCCTCTCATTTTCTTTCTGCATCGCCTCTGATAGTTCAGCTCTCCCAAACAAATCAGAAAGAAACTCTGCTGTGATGGAAAGGCGAATCGGTCTGAGGTTTATCCTGTCACTCTCAAGAATCTCGCACTTCGCTGATCGGGCGGGTTGTTTCTCATCGCTCAACAGCGGCATCAGAAGTCGATCCTATTTATGGATCAAAAGTGTGCTTAGTCGACCCTACTCGTCCATGAAGATGGAGCGGGCTTCGGATCCAGACACTCCTCGATCGCGCTCCGACGGAAAACGATCAGAAAGCGAAGAATGCTCTCGCAGCCAACTCATCCCACTTGCCAATCACTCGAAGCAACGCGATCCAGCTTCGACGCCATAGCGTCGAATGGGTGCCGCAGACGGCTTCGAGAGAGGATAGTAGAATGTTCGGCAAAGAAACAGGGTTTCCGCAGGATAGGAAACAGGGAGCACTTAGGATGACGCTAAGAATGAAGGAGGACGATAACCATTAGCGAAAACCAACGTATGTCAGCAATAGAACAAGTATTTGCCAAAACGAAAATCAAATTCCGCAATGTAGACGAGATGGAACAATTATTAATTGAGGAAGGCATAGCGTTAAAAGAAGCAAAGCAAGCGATTTCACTTGCAAGAGCCAAAAGAATAATACATGCGTGTCATTCACACACAGATGAGATACGTCGAGACCGCTGCCACGAACTACCCAGAAAAGAAGACAGAGAATTCGACAGAGTCATAGGAGGAACTCCCGAAGGTGATGACCGTAGGAACCCAAAAGAGAAAATAACTTCGCATCTGCTGAGATACAAGCCCCAAGAGACAACCGCGCAACTCCTATAACCAACCGATTTTGCATCACATCTTCTGCCTAAGAGACAGGAATCATAAGCTCAGGAGAGCCAACATTCTTTGAACCGACCACTACTCTGTGATACGTTTCCTTACTTCTTACGTCCACGACAACCTCCAAGTTTCCTTTAGCGCTAATAAGTTGATTCGGTGAAGCAAGATCGGAAAACACGCCTTCGAAAGAAACGACTTCCTTTATGTCGTTAACCTTCAAACCTTTTAAGATTCGAACTTCACTCACTTTATAGGAGGCAGGGTTGAATAGCGCCTCCGTGTTATCAACAACATTTGCAGTAATCTCCACCGTGCCTTCACTTGCAAATTTTTTCTCACCGTACTTTTCAATTATCTCAGAGTCAAGTTTGATCGGATGAATGGAAAAGAACTTTTCCTTGTAGAATCCGAAGTTCCACTTCTTCTTCAAGATCAGCGCCGCAGATTCATAATCGATTGAGAATTGTTTTGTCTTTTTGGTGCACCACTCCTCTACTTCATTTCTATTTAGTTGCCTTAGCCTTAATGGGATTTCAGTTTTCTTGTATTCTTCAATCAGAGCCTGCTTCACAAGCAATGCGTTCTTGTGCCCATAGATCGTGAGGTCCACGTCGGAAATTAATAGATTATGTATTCCCAGTAAGATTGAACCAGTGACTCCAAATCTCTCAAAAGGGACTCCAGCTTTATCGGACAAATACTCCGCCAACTCCACTGCCCTTAATTGAAGTGCATCAAGTTTCTCTCCTTCCTTAGCTAATTCTGCTAATTTCTCCTCCGGTTTATAATACTCTTTGATGTCGGAGTAAGGAACGCAAGGAAAAGTGATATTGTCTATGTAGAAGTAAAATAGGTACTTTGGGTATCTGTTCTTTAAAAAGAAAAATGTGTCACTGACGGATTTAGACGAGTAGTACCGTATCATTCTCTTGAAGTGCAAGTTTCCTGCAGCCCATATCCCGCTGTCACTTGGAATATATTTGAGATAAGCTAGCAGTCTGTCAGGCGGATGGAGGTATCCTACAACACAGAATATTAGATCTTCGTTGGTTCTAATGAAGTCACGATCTTTGGGTTTTCTCAAATTGGTTTCCCTTTCTATCTTTTGCGGTGGTATTTGATATAATTCTGTTAAGCCAGTGTCAAGAAGTCGTCCTTTTCTCCACCAACAATGACGCGGCGATACGTATTGCCAAATTTATCGCTGACAAGCTCAAGTTTTCCTTTTGCACTTATGTGTTCTTCTTTTCTCGCTATTTCACAGAACCGTCCCCTAAATGAAGCAACTTCCCTTATCATGGCCTCTCCCGCTTCATGTCCCCTAACCAGTTGGGTACCCTTGATCTTGTACGTGCATGGTGTGAAGAGTGCTTCACTATCGTCGGCAACCGTGGCCCTGATTACTACTGGACCTAGGGATTTGTAAGTTACGTCGCCATACCTCTTATCCGACTCGTGCCAATCTTTGATGAAACGTAGGAAGTAATCGTGGTTCTTGAAGAGTCCCTGAAGTCTCTTCCTCTTTTCAGTTGCCAAGAAGGATCCCCATTCAGTGAATGTGTCAGATGATCTGAACTTGAATAGTTTCTTAAGTTCGTTGTCACCGTAGGGTTTAACTCCAAATTGAGGATCGCTGTAGAGAGCGCCAAGCGCGTCGTAAACTGCAACGCAGTTCTCGTAGCCATAGACAATTACGTCTATGTCTGACTCAGGTCTGTGGAGACCAACAAGAATCGACCCTGTCAAGCCCAGTTTGTTTAGAGGTATCTCGGCAGATCTCGAGAGAATCTCACAGAATTCTATTGAATCCTTCTCAAGATCATCCAAGTTCTTAAGGCTATTCGTGACTTCAGCCAGCTTTTCGCTCGGTTGATAGACATGAGCTACATCTTTCTTGGGAACACCTTGCATGATGGAGTCGAAGATCTTGTCAAAGTAAATGTATGACGGGTATCTCTTCTTGAGAAAGCTGAAACGATCATTCAGAGAGTATACCTTTTCGTACGCCACCCCATTTCTGATTCTTTCACCTGCTTCAGAAGGGTAATATCTCAAGAAGGCTATGACTCGGTCAGGCGGATGGAAGAGTCCTTTAACATCAAAGATCAAGCTGTCGTGTGTCTCGATGAAATCGCCTTCCCTGAAGCCCTTCGCTGAACTTTGCACTGTCTTCACCTTGAGTCATAGAGTAGTGCCGCTACTTCCCTTTCTTTACTCTGTTGACGAATTCGCGGTAATCTGCCATGTATGAGAGAGCGATTGCTGCTTTTTCTGGTGAGGAGTATGATGGAATGCCTATTTTTTCGAGGATCTCCCTTCCTGGTTCGGCAAGCTCTCCTGCCATCCAGCAAGATACGACAGGTTTACCGTACTCTTTGACTTTATTGTGATAGGCTCCTGCGACGCCTTCAGCGTGTTCACTGGGTTTCATACCTAAGAACGTTGGAACAACACAGTTGACTATCAAGGCATCTATGTTCTTGTCAGCCGCGACGATCTCCGTGGTTTTAAGATAGCAGTCTTTGTTAGCGCTTGCTATTATGTCCACTGGATTGTTGAGTATTGCAACATCTGGGAGAAACGATCTGAGCGCCTTCACGGTTTCATTCGTTAAAGACGGCACGGTCAGTCCGTTATCGGAGCAAGCGTCAGTGGCCAGAACGCCTGCACCGCCAGCGTTGGTTATTATTCCGACCCGTTTTCCTTTTGGAAGCGGTTGCTTTGTAAACGCTTTGGCGACATCGATTAACTCAAACAAAGAGTTGGCTCTGACAACTCCTTTCTGCTTGAATAACGCTTTATAGATCCTGTCCGACCCTGCAAGCGATCCTGTATGTGAAGATGCTGCTTTTGCGCCCTGCTCGGTTCGACCTGCTTTGACAACAACTATAGGTTTTATGGGTGTGGTTTCACTAATGGCATCGAGGAACTCCCGACCATCCTTAACTCCCTCTAAGTAGATACCAATGACATTAGTGTCGGGGTCGCGTGCGTAGTACTCTACTATCTCTGGGACAGAGACATCGCAAGCGTTCCCTAGGTTTACGAATTTACTGAATCCGAGCTTTTCTCTCTTGGATACATATGAGCAGGCTGCACCCAGTGCTCCGCTTTGGGTGATAAACCCCATGTTTCCTTTCACTGAGTACATAACAAAAGAAGCGTTGAGATCTCTATGAGTGTTCATCGTTCCAACACAGTTGGGACCGACTATTCGAATTCCATATTTCTCGGCAACTCTCGTAACCTCTTTCTCAAGTTCGGCTCCCTTGGTCCCAACTTCGCTGAAGCCGCCAGAGAGTACACTTATAGCCTTAATACCTTTTTTTCCACACTCCTCAACGGTGCTGGAGACTATGGCTGCTGGAATGATAATGATTGCAAGATCAATGGGATCACTTATGTCGAGCACACTCTTATACGCGGGTTTCTCGAATACGATATTTTCCTTCAGGCTCACGGGAAAAATGTTTCCATCAAAACCTGCTTCGATCAGATTCTTCATAACGTTGTAGCCAAACCTTCTTGGACTGTTCGACGCGCCAATAACGACCACATTCTTAGGGGAGAAGAATCGTTCAATGCCAACATAATCAGCTGCAAGTTCCTCAGCTGACGTGGCTGAAGGATTTTCGCTATTATAGCGGGAGTAACCCATCATCGTCCACCCCAATGCAGGAGTTGAATTCACGGTTCAAGAGAGAGCTAGAAGTTTTTCATCGTCAGATAAATGTGTTGCATATACTTCCCTTTCTGCGCAAAACGAACCTAGATAACAATATAAGAATCTTCTTCTTGATCTAAAAACGTGGAGGACATGTAATTCTGCGAAGTTGAGTCACCTTATCAGACTAGGCAATATGGAAAGCCGTAGCCATACTCTGATCGTTGCCATGGTTGGAGGCGATTGCCAATTACTAAAGAAATACTTATGGATAAACCTGGTGAAAAAGTGTTCATGCTTGGCGCTGAGGCTATAGCTCGTGGCGCATTAGAAGCGGGCGTAGGTATGGTAACAACCTATCCCGGCACCCCAGCCTCAGAAGTTGGAGACACCATATCTGAGATCGCCAAAGGCATTCCGGGATTGCATTTTCAATATTCTGTGAATGAGGCGGTAGCGCTCGAGAATGCCATTGGTGGTGCTTGGTCGGGAGTGAGATCACTCTGCGCGATGAAGCATGTAGGCATGAATATCGCAGCCGATCCGTTCTTCACGTTGTGCTATATTGGAGTTCAACCTGGAGCTTTTGTCCTAGTCAATGGAGGGGATCCAAGCTGCATAAGTTCAACCAACGAACAAGACAACAGGTACTATGCGCTACACGCCCACACGATCTGTCTTGAACCCTCAAATTCACAGGAAAGCAAGGACTTCACGCTAAAAGCATTCGAACTTTCTGAGAAGTTTGACCTTCCAGTCATCCTAAATGCTGGTCCTAGAACTCTGCATGGAATAGGTGAGGTAACCCTAGGCAAACTCACTCCTCCCAAGGCAGAAGGACTGTTCAAGAAAGCGCCTGGAAAACTCGTCTCTGCTACCCTTGTTGCCGTAGGAAACAAAGCGAGATTGATGAGCCGAATTCAGAAAGTTGAGAAGGCTTCAGGCGAGATGTCTGAGCTCAATAGAATAATACCCGGCAAGGCGAAGACAGGTATCATAACAAGTGGCGCCGCATTCAACTATACAATGGAAGCGTCGGACACTCTCAGCATTGACGATTTTCCTGTTCTCAAGCTTGGCATGGTCTATCCAATCAATCCCGAGTTAATAGAGAGATTTGCTCAAGGCCTCGAGAAGATATTGGTTGTTGAGGAGCTTGAAGGCTTCATCGAGGCAGAAGTAAAAAGGATACTATTCGAGAAGAAGATTCTCAGAGAAATGCATGGGAAAAACGTTTTCCCCGCGGTTAGCGAATTGAATACAGACATTGTCATAAGGGGTATGTGCAAAGCGACTGGGATGAAGGAACCAGTAGATTATGCAGGCATACAGGCAAAATACAGCAAGGCCGTAGCAAAGGCTCTGCAGAGAAACCCAGGCATGTGCCCAGGATGCCCACATAGGGCTACGGCATATGCACTGAAGAAGGCAGCTCAGCAATTCATAGAAGCCGAGAGAAAAGGGCAAGTCGTATTCGGAGGAGATATCGGCTGTTACGCGACGCTTGCACTTCCCCCTTACTCCATGCAGGACTGGGTCGTCTCTATGGGTGCTGGCTTCAACATAGCAGCAGGGATGAGCTTCAAGGTCAAGGACACAATGGTTGGTTTGATCGGTGATAGCACATTCTTGCATTCAGGGATACCTGGGCTAATAAGTGCAGTATACAATGGCGCTAATGTTCTTGTAGTTATCATGGACAACAAGTGGGTTGGCATGACTGGAGGGCAACCTACACCTGCTACTGGCGTTAGCAGTCTACGCGATGAAGTTCCACCAGCAGTAAGCCTAAGAGACATAGCGAAAGCTTGTGGAGTGAAATATGTAAGATCATTTGATCCATATAACATCCGCCACGCTATGGAGGTTATCACTGAGGCATTGGAAGAGAAAGGTGTGCGGGTAGTTATCTCAGAACGCGAATGCGTGTTACCTGCAAAGAGAAGAATGGAACCGATCAGAGAAGCTGAACGCGAGAAAGGCAAATACTCGTACTACGCGATCGATTCCGATCGTTGCACAAACTGCGAAGAATGTTATAGACGCTTCGCCTGCCCAGCAGTCGTGCGGAAGGCAGAAAATGGTAAAGAGTTCGCTTACATTGAAGATGCCAGATGCACCCTTTGCGGTGCTTGTAAGGAGGTCTGTAGGAGCGGAATGGCCATAACCAAAACCACTGTTAACCCGCATGTGAGTCCAGACTGAGGAAGGGGGTACTATGATTTGAAAAAGTATAGTGTCTTAGTGGTTGGAGTTGGCGGGCAAGGAATAATGACAATCGGTAACGTGTTGAAGAAGGTCGGCCAGAAGAAAGGATGGATCGTTGTCGGCACAGAGACACGCGGAGCATCGCAACGCGAAGGATCTGTTGATAGTTCTGTAAGATACGTCATCTTCGATCCTGGGGAGGAACTAAACGAGAGAATGAGTGTAATCTCTCCACTGGTTCCCCTGGCAGGCGCAGATATCTTAATGGCCATGGAAACCAATGAGGCTCTTCGAGGAGCCAGGTTTGTATCCCCAAAGACATGTGTACTGGTAAATCTGTATGAGATACTTCCAGCTCAAGCCGTATCTGAGAACTGGAAAGGAGCCACATTTGACGAAGTTGTCCAAATAATGAAAACATTTTCTCCAGACGTGAAGACAATAAAGGCCAATGAGATATCAAAGAGCGAGTTCGGCGACTTCTCAATGTCAAATGTGATAATGCTTGGGGCCGCACTCGGTACAGGTAAGATGCCTGTAGAAATCAATGAAGTAAAAGAGGTTCTTGAGGACGAAATGCAGAGAAGCGCCACGGATACTTTGAAGGCGCTTGAGATAGGTATGATTGAAGTCACAAAAAAAGTCTAGGATAAGAACGACAGCTAGTATTCCAAGACAGTCTTAGAGGTGTATTGAGTTTGATAATTACGGAGCAAAAACCGCTGGAAGATATTGAGAAGATGCTTGAAGGTTCCGATAAAATCGTGATTGTGGGCTGCAACACGTGCGCAGCGCTGTGCCAGACAGGCGGAGAAGAGCAGATCAAAGAGATGGTAGAGAAACTCAAGGAGAAAAAACAGATTTTGGCAACAATTGCAGTCGAAACACCTTGCGACATGAGGATATCAAAGAGGGACCTTAGAACAGTGAAAAAGCAGATCGAGGAGGCAGACGCCATCCTAGCAATGACCTGTGGAGTGGGCGTACAGTCTATTGCGGATCTAACCGAGAAGCCGGTCATTCCATCACTCGACACCAAGTTTCTGGGCATGGTTGAAAGACTCGGTAGATTCTACGAAAGATGCAGGATGTGCGGGTCATGCAACCTATTCGACACTGGAGGAATATGCGCAATATCCAGATGCCCAAAGGGACTTCTCAATGGACCATGTGAAACAGTGGCCGATGGAAAATGTGAAGTCGGAGGCTTCAAGAACGACTGTGTCTGGGTTCAGATAATCGACAGAGTGAAGCAATTCGGAAAGCTCGACAATCTGATGAAATATCAACCTGAGAGGGATGGCTCGATTAAGGCCACTCTTGGAGAAGTTGTCTGGACAGATTAGAATCTATAGCGATGAATTGCTGGAGGTTCTGTAACTCATGTCTAAGGTTTTGAGTAGTGGTGTGGTCGGAAAACTGAAAGAAGGAAAGTTCGTCACGATGGCTGAGCTTGAAGTCAACAGCCAAACATCTATTGATAGATTGGAGGATAAAGCGAAGAATCTGCAGAACTTGGTTGATGCTGTAATTGTAAGACGAGACCCTAGGGCTTCACTCTACCTTAACACTCTAATCCCTTGTTACCTGATCAAGGAGAAGTTCAAACTCGAGTCCATATACGGTTTGGATAGCAGAGACAAGAATAGGCTAGGTCTTTTCTCTGACATCCTGACTGCCAGTCAGCTCGGATTGACTAACATCATCGTCTCCATTGGGACTCATACGACTACAGGCACATACGTCAAGGCGAAACCTGTGTTCGACCTCGATGCTGTTCAATTGATAACAATGATCAAGGAAATGAATAATGGCAAAGCCTTCACAGGAGAAGCAATTACGAAACCCACAAGCTTCGAGATTGGCGCAGTCCTCGGATTCGATCACTCACGACCCGAAATGCAAGAAGTGACGATCCGGAAGGAGAAGAGTGCTGGTGCCTCATATCTCCTGACATTGCCAGTCTACGACAGCGAAAACGCCAAGATAATTGCCAATCAGACTAGCAAAGTAGGGATGCCTCTGATCATAACGCTCTATCCTATCGACTCAGTTGAGACGGCTAATTGGATCAACAAGCTTTACCCAGGCTCAAAACCACCCGAAGACTTCATTAACAAAATCAAGGACATAGAGCAAAGCTCATCGAAAACAGAAGTAAAGAGCAAAGGAATCACCGAGACCAATGTCAATTTGGTGAGCACGCTAGCCAAGGAGTTAAGAACGGTTAAAGGAGTCTCTGGCTGCAACATAGTTTCGACTAGACTTGACACAATAAAGGCGCCATTCTAGAAACCCAAAAACGTGGGCCGAAGAAGCATGCCATTACTCTCTTTCTTAATACACAAAAAGAAGAGATTAGAAAAGAAAGATGCCGATAGAAATTTGTAGCTGTCTTCACTGAACGAATTGTGGCATTATCTCTGAGCCAATGGACTCAAGTGTCTTCACTTTGTCTGCTCCTATCGGTGAGCCAATTACGAATTGCGACACCCCTTCCTTCAGTATTGCAGCTATTTTCTCGGTGCACTGAGACGGTGTTCCCGTTATCGAGAAAGCTTCGAGAAGCTCATCGTTGACTGCTTTAAACGCATCTTTGAACTGGCCTCTTGCAAGCGCTTCCTTTATTACTTGTACACGCTCAGGAGGAATTCCGTGTCTCTCGAGCACGACATCGGGGGTGGCTGCGGCAATGAATGCCACGACCGGCCTCGCTAGCTTTACAGCTTCGACCGGATCTGCGCTTACTGAGAAACTCGTATAAGCAGCCACGTCAAACTGCGAGGAAGACTTGCCAGCGTCCTCAAGACCATTCCGCACTTCCTTCACGGCCAGTGATATGTCTGCAGGGTGAGACGAATTTATCAAGACGCCATCGCTAATCTTCGCGGCTAAACGCAGCATCTTTGGTCCTTGAGCGCCAAGGTAGATAGGTACGAACCCTGACTGATAGTTTAGTCTTGCACCTGTCACATTGAATATCTGTCCCGGGACCTTGACATCTTCACCCTTCAACAGCCCTCTAATGATGTCTACACACTCTGCCAAGGCTAATACAGGGCTCTTCTGTTCCAAACCAAGATACGATAATGTAGTCCGATCCCCTGCTCCAATTCCCAAGACGGCGCGACCTTTTGACACCTCATTGATACTGGCCACAGCGGAAGCGGTCCAAGCTGGATTTATGAGATAAGGATTAGTTACGCCTGGGCCAATCCTTACCGATGACGTCTTCATGGCTATCGATGTCAATGTGACGTAAGTGTTGCGGTTGTTGAAGTGATCTGTGACCCAGATGTAGTCGAACTTCTTCTGCTCAGCGACCGACGCCCACTTCATTACTTCTTCTATCGGATTGTTCGGAACAAACTCCACACCAAATTTCATCGCAATCATCCCTTCCGCTGTTTTCTTATAAATCACAAGACTATTACGTGGAGATTATTCTCCTTAATGCATTCGCGGCTGCCCTCTCGCCATGTTTCTCAAGTAGCTGGATTGTCCCTTCAGGTTCCACCATCATGGCGGCCTCAAGCAGTTTCTCCATTCCAGCATCAGTGGTCTCTTTCTCGTAGCTCATTAAGCGTATTATCGACCAAGCTAGACCTTGAGGCAGTGGATTTCTCTGGGACTGAAGTATGAGATCAATCGACTCCTCGCTGATTGATTCCCTCTTTTCCTGGCTGATAGACGTAGCTACACTCGGCAACTCCTTTGCTAGAGCGACCAAGGCAATTTCTTTCAGATGTTTTTGCGGCAACTCCATATCTCCTCCAAACATTTCGGTTGTTCTGTATTGATGAGGTATATAGAGCACGCACGAATAAGTAGTTAGTGTAACCAAAAGGTATGGAAAAAGCTGTGAAAGCGGACAAAAAGTGATGTATTCGTAACCGAAGTCAATGCAATACTATGGAAACCACGGTCCAATTCCCCCTAGTTGAGACTATTTTAGGCGTCATTCTGGAGAAAAGGCTTCACACGAAGGCGAAAACCAACTCTCGTTGGACTAAAACGGGCGTCTCAAGCCCCTCATTGTACATAATCAGTCAATGAATTTGCAGCAGAATAGTGAAAAGGTTAATATAAGTGAACGAAAGAGTGAAAAATAGTCGTTGGAGGAGGAGAAAATGAGTTATCAAGAAGTAGCGGACAAGAAAGACAAGAAGATCATAGAGCGCCTGCTCAAGGACGGTCGGGCACCCTATGCGGATATAGCGAACTCCGTTGGTCTCTCCGAATCTGCTGTACGAAAGCGCGTTGAAAGATTGATTAGAGATAAGGTTATTGACCGATTCACAATAGCCTTGAATCCCGAAAAAACAGGCAAGTCAATAATAGCTTACATAACAGTCAGCACCGCTTCAAGACATGAAAGTGAAGTCATAGAAATGCTTGTTGGATCTCCACTTGTGACTGAAGCTTACTGGATGAGTGGAAAATGTGGTATATGGCTGAAAGTTGAAACAGGAAGCCTGACCGAGCTAACAAGATTCATTGAAAGCCTGAGGCTTGTCAAAGGAATTCTGTCGATCAACAGCTGCATTGCCCTTCGTGCTCTGAAAGTCGAAGGAACGCCTATAGTTCCATTACCATTAACGAAAAATGTGGGGCACGAAGACGAAACTTAGGAAAATGCAAATGAGTTGATACGGCACCAGGTCGTCAAGCATTGATCCCGAGGGAGAGGTTCCTGGTGTGTCACTCGATCAGGGTTACTAATGCTTAAAATGCCGAAGTCAGTCGACCCCGGAAGTGTTTTTTCCTGTTATGTCAGGCAAGTACTTGTAAACCTCGGTTCTCTGTGGCATGACCAAGTAGACACCTGACGCTTCGAGGTTCCTTATGGTTTCCACAAAATCCTTGGCAAATTTCAACCCGACTTCCAGGGGATTGGAGGAACTCTCCACGGCTTCCACAAATTCTGGAGGTATGAACATTTCAGGTATGAATTTTCGAGCGAACTTGACGGTTTTGGGGGATGCATACAGAGTTGTCCTTAGTATTGTATGCATGCTAATCGATTTTGCTCTTTTCACTAAGGGCTCAATTATGCCTGAAATATCGTACGTCTCCGGGGGACAGACGAAGTCGGCTCCGTATCTTCTTGCCAGGGCTACACTGTCCTCAGGCCTCTCGATCATGTAGCTTGAACTGAGCCCGATATTAGCTAGTCTATGTGGTTCACTTATCCTTGCTTTTGATTGTTTTTCAAGGGTGAGTTTTATCCCGTCAACTAATTCCAAACAGGTCCCGAAGTCGCTTGAGTTCTCATAGGAAGAGATTATCACATTGGTCAAGCTGCTTTCTACGCCTGCAAGCACATCCGAGAATATCGCCTTCGGGTTTCTGTGTTCTATGTAGAATCCCATAACCGATTCGATTTCCTCGCTGTTCAGCCATAGAGCAGGGACAATGGGATTCATAGTTGGGAGCCCAAATGAGTAATCCGAGACCACGATCGCATCACAGAATCTAGACAGTTTCCTAGCCTCTCCCATGAAAGATGACTTGCCAATCCCTTCATTGAACGTTAGTTCCGCCAGTGCTACGAATTCCTCGTTGCTTAGATGCCGGATCAGTTTCGTCAAAATCACCTTTCATTACATACCTGAAAATAGCATTACGTCGCTAGTCGATAGTGCTCTTTATTATCAGATGCTCTTTTTCGCCGGTTCTGGATGAGACATCCCAAACGAGTCCTCCCTTGTCGTCTTCTTTAAGCTTTGCTATGGAGTACGGTCCTCTTATGCCATTGTTGGCGAGGTAGCATGCCTCCTCCTTCGCTACCATCCCTCTGCATTCCGAAAGCCATGGATCTTCATCGTACATATCAACTACGGGACAGAGAGTCATTTGAAGAGGCAGGAGTATCTCGGCTGGAATCCTGTTTCCAATCTTGCACTCTTGCGATGATTTCACAAGAAAATCAACGATGAAGGCCTCGTTTATGTCAACCTCAGCAATGCTGATGCGCTTAAGTTCCACTTGAAGCCATTTCAAATTTGCAAGGTTCGTGAAATGTGCATCGGCTTTTTCCTTAATGTTGGCTAGAATTTCATCGATCGTGGAACCAATCGCGTAGAATGCTAGTACATTCTTGTATGAGACCTTGGCAACCCATTTTCTCAGGGTCTCAGTTTTTGAGTTGAGGGGGATGCAGATTTTCATCTATTGCCCCCAGCTCTTCACTTCTCCAAAAATCGTCATAATAAAGTGACTAGTGACCTACTCGGTCTATAAGTTGTTTTGTTACACTGGCATAACCGACCGCCATCACGTGGACTCCTCTGCATCCTTTCGTCTTCTTCAATTCCCTGATGAAGTCGGTGAAGTAATTTACGTTCAGCTCGTCTGTCTTCCTCTTTCGCTCTTCCTTGTCCTGTATGTTTTCCTTTAGCTGCTTCAGTTTGTCTAGGATCTCAGTTGGCACTGAGCATCCTGGAACGTTCTTGTTAAAGAAGTCTGCTATTCCGTAGCTCTTCAACGGAAAGATTCCTATTAGCAATGGAACATTGTAGGATGATGCATCTTTCAGGAACTGCTTTGCTTTCTCAATGTCGAATACAACTTGGGTTTGGACAAAGTCTGCGCCGACCTTTGCTTTTCTCTCAAGTTTGAGAAGTTCTGGTTCCAGTGGGTCAGCGTTTGGATTCGCTGCCACCCCGACATTTAGCTTAGGAGGATGTTCGATTTTGTTGCCAGCTAGATCCACTTCTTTTTGATCCATCATTTTTATGAGTGATGTCAATTGTGCTGAATCAAGATCAAATACTGGTTTGGAAGCTGGATTGTCTCCGACCATCGTGTGGTCTCCAGTAAGGGCTAAGACGTTTTTTATGCCAAGTGCTCCTGCACCGAGTAAATCGGATATCAAGGCCAGTCTATTCCTGTCGCGGCAAGTGAGTTGGTATACAGCCTCCATGTTGGCGTCACGTTGAACTATGTATGAAGCTGCAAGACTGCTGAAGTACCCACATGACTTTGGATTATCAGTAACATTGCACGCGACAGCATAACCAGCGAGTTCTTTCGCGTCGTTTATTACTTCAGTCATATCCGTTGTTTTTTCCGGCTCTAGTTCGCCAGTGTAAACGAACTTGCCTTTGGCGATCTCCTTCATGAGATTGCTATATGCCTGCACCATTAATTACACCTCCAATATACAACTATTATTGCTTTTCATTGCCACCATTCAAGCAGCTCTAGTATCGACGCTTCTCGGATAACCTGACAGCGCGTAATCTCTTGGCTGTCTATACTGTCTAAATTGGTCTAGCCTTCCTTGTTCCTTGAGTTTGTTGTAGATTAACACCCAACCACAGTCTTTAGTGTAATTGTTAACTTCACATTTTCCTTTGCTCATACCACCGCAAGGACCGTTGAGCAATCCCTTTGCGCATCTCGTTATTGGACAGATGCCACCAGTCTGATCTAAGATGCAATTCCCACACGCACGACACATTTCCTCAAATTTACCGATCCTCTCAACTTGTCCTAAAAACAATGTATTCAACGCTGGAACGACAACTTTGCCTGTCACTTGAGCAATTGTCTGAACGCCGACTCCACAGGACATTGGCACAATAACATCCGCGCCTTCGAACTCTTTCTTAAATTTCTTGCTGTCCCGTTTGAAGATTCTCACATCGCACGGCTCTTCTATCATAGCACTCTCAACAACGATGCCGCTCGAGCCTTTTGCTTCCTTGAGTTTTGCAACCATTTCTTTCACTTGCTCTTCTCCACCAGTCTGGCAGACGGTTGCACAGTGTCCGCACCCAACCACAAGGACTTTCTTGAAAGGAGAAAGCTTCTCTATTATTTCGTCTAGTTTCTTTTGTTCTGTTATTATCATATGTCTACTTCTACCTCCGAACTCTTCACATCAAGATTACTTAGACAGGAGATGACAAACCCAACCTGTTTTCAGAATGTCTGGATCACATTTGGCGAAGTTTGGAATTTATCGTTTTATATGCGCAAAAAGTGAGGAAATCGCTATATAAAGGTTAATTGCGTATCAGCGAATACAATCATCGTGCGATTTCTGCACATAGAAGTAGTGAAATTAGGAAGCAATCGAACACTTCAGACACTGATCAAGACCTGTTCCTGCCCTCCCGTGTATACTAATTCCTCTGCAAAACAGCGTTTCAACGGATTTGAGGGTTAAAGATACCAAGATCATTTACGATCTTCACATGGAATCCAACAGCCTGCCTCGTTGACAACGGGAATTCGGGAAACCTGGAGCTTCCCATCTAACCTTTTTGAGAAACAGCCATGCCTCTCATTCTTAAGTGAGGAGTAATAGCTACCACAGAACCTATGTGGAGTGATTGTTGAGCGCGGTTCCCAATGCCACTTATCTTCATCAAAGCTTCTCTGAGCTCGTCCGAGATTGTTATATCATGGACATGACCCACAATTTCCCCATTCTCAACCATAAGCGCTGGAAAAGAACTCATTATAGTGAAATATCCTCGTTCAGGAACCAAAGGAAAAGTATGGTTGAGTGAGTCTATCAGAATACCTTTCTTTGTTTCCTCGACAAGTTCATCAGGGTAATAATCTCCATTTCTCACTATTAGGTTGGTCGGGAGAGGCTCAGGAGGGGTTAGATACGTTCTTCCAAGAGTGTCAGATGCTCTCCTGGCATTACCTGTTGAAGCAGTGCCACTTTGACAAGCTGTGAGGATGTCGTAGAGAAAACCTTTGAGTACACCATTTTCGATTATTGCAGTTGACCTATTTGGCGTTCCTTCATCATCAACAATGGCGCTTCCTAAGCCACCTTCGACTCTTCCATTGTCGATAAGCGAGAATGAGCTGGCAGCAACTTTATCGTCCAACATGTCTGTGAAACATGAGACACCCTGTTGAGTTGATTTTCCAACGATCATGGGACTCACCAGGTATGAAATGAATGCGCCAGCTGCTTCTGGTGCCAGAATTACATCACACTTTCCTTTGGAAATGGTCTTACTTGGTAACTGAAGTCTTTCGTCAGCCATGGAAATAACTTGAGCAACCTCTTCTTCAGGACTAAACTCGGATAGCCTGCGGGATAAGAATTGCTTCGCTGCAGTAAAGTACCTCGTGTTCTTTTTGGCTTCGATGATGATACGTGAATGGAGAGCTGAATTGGGCTCTGATAAGTGCTCTAAACCATGTGAATTGAGGATGGAGAATTCCTCGGAAAGAACCATTACAACGCATGTTATCGAACAAGTAGTTTGATCATACGAGGCTGTCTGTTTCAACATTCGCAATGCAAGATCGGTGACGTCTTCAGGTGAGCTAGCTGCAAGCTCCTTGTCAGACAGATGAAGTGAAGGTGGTGGTCGTGAGTGTTCGTTGCTTTCTGGTAGGTGACCCCAATTGAAGGACTTGGTTGATGACTTGGCCATTGTCATGGCATGCTTCAATGCCCTTTCAAGCGGGTCATATTCTAACTTGTTGGTTACTGAGAATCCTATGCCACCATCTTTTATGACTCTTATTGCGACGCCTTCTTCCACAATGTTCTGAGCTTCGACAATCTCATTTCTACAAACACGGATCGACTTCAGATCCCTTTTCAGTATGAAGACCTCTGTTTCAGCATTCTCATGGGACGCCAGTGAGATCAGGGTCTTGTAGTTCTCCAAGTTCTTCAGGCAACTCCTCTCAAAAAGGCTTTACCGCGTATTGTTGGTCCACCGTTTCCCACGGGCAGAGTTTGAATAGGGCTACCCTTCCCGCAATCCGGGGTAACTACGATCTGAGGTTCTTTTCCTGTAGCGTCCAATGAGATTAGGAAATCTGGCGTTGCTTCTGAAACAGTGATGCCTCGAAGCCCTTCTGTGATTTCGCCCTTTGCTACAATATATGCCTCTTTCGCACTAATCTTCCATTCACCGGCTCTGCCATCTACTATCGGGGTCATGCCGCCTACAACGTAGATTCCATCCTTTGTGTCAGCGATGATCTCTTCGAAAGTCCAGCTTCCAGACTCTACGTATGTGTTGCTCATTCTTGGCATTGGTGTGAAATGATATGAAGGGGACCGCGCACCGCCATTCGGTTCGACTTCGAATGCTTCCGCGGTTTCACGGTTGTGAATGCAACTCTTGATTACGCCATTACTGATCAGATGTTTTTGCTTTGCCTCTACCCCCTCACTGTCATACTTGCACCATGCTGGAGTCTTCATACTCGGATCATCTATCACACTGAAAAGATCATTGGCAACCTTGTTTCCGAAGGCGGCGCATGTCCACGGCGCGTTTTGTGGATCCCCTTGGCCTCCAAGTACTCTGTCGGCCTCTAGAGGATGTCCTATTGTTTCGTGAACCCATAATGCCGTGAAAGTAGGATCCATTATGACTGTTTTGAAGGATTCGGTTCTGGGCAGGCTCCTGGATTTGCTGATTTGGCATGACCTCTCAGCGATCCTCTCAGCCAGTTGAGGAAGATCCTTGTTCAGGAATTCATCATAGCTCCCTAGACCTCCGAAATCGTATGGGTAGTATTCCAATATCCCCCGACTGGAAGCCACGACATATAGTGTACCGAGATAGCCGCAATATGATTGCGTGATGAGTGAATTATCACTGTTGGCAAAGGTTTCTACAAATTTCCCAACCGTGAAGGATAGGGAAAACGCCTGGACTTCCTTTCCTACCGACCTTGCCCGCCTGTCACATTCTTTTGCTGGTTCCAGTACGGTGTCAAAAATGGATTCCACGCTTGGAGCGGTATTAATATCATCGCATAATATTCTTGCATTAATTGTCTTCGTTGGAGCCATCCTTACTGGATATTTCGACCCTTCTGCGCTGCGAGAAGCAAGCTGCAATGCTCTATCAACAGTTTCCATTGCCCTAGTTTTCGAAATTGCGTTATCCGTGGAGCAGAATCCCCATGCACCATCCACGATGACGCGTACCCCAATACCGGCCAGCGAGGCAGTGCCTCCTTCCTCTACGAGTCCTTCGCTCATAATGAAGCCAGTGCTCTCCTCAAATTGGGCTCTCACATCTGCATATTTGGCTCCCCGCTTCAAAGCGTAGCCTACTAACTCAGGCGCCATTTCTTCTGCTAGGTCGATTGATATCGATGCACCCCTCCTTGCATGTTTGCTGCAGGTGAGGATCTCTGACGATGAAATGATTCTCTCACTGTTTTCGCTAACTGAGAATGAAGAGAGGCAGAGGCGTTCCTAGGCGGTTAGAACCTCACAGCCATCTTTCTTTACTAGAACTGTCTCTTCAGCCTGTGCAACCATGCTTTCCTTCCTGTCAGCAAGGACATGGTATTCGTAGAGAAGACCCGATCCAGTGAGTTCTTTGAGTGCAAATTTCAATGAAATATTAGGCGCCTCCCTAGCGAGCCATCTTTCCGTGAATGGGAGCGACTTGTATTTCTTTCCTACGATCGAGATGATTTGTCTTGAGCCTGCAAACCTGATTGGAGATCTTACCGGCAACATTCTATATATGTAGCAATATGGCGTATCGTGGACGCCTCCTGAACCAGTTGTCGCGAAAGTCTCGACTGCGTAGAATTCGCCTTCTTCAAGCTTTGAGCCACCCACTGAACCGACGCTTGGAATGGTTTTTGAACCGTGGACCTCAAATTGTTCAAGAAGATGCCCTGTGAGTTCCTTGATCGGTCTATATCCCATCTCTCTAACTGCAACTTCGACCAACGCGCCTATCCTTCGCGTATCAGCTCCACCTTTGATGTTCTGTATCGCCACTTTCACGCCTTTCTCCGCTGCCTCCACGAGTTTCTGGTATACAGGGTCGAGGCTTATCGTGAAGGCTGTGTCAGCTATGTAGCCATCCACATGTACTCCAAAATCTACTTTCACGACATCTTTTTCACCTATGGAGGTCTTGTCACCTATGGGAGGTGAGTAATGGGCAGCGAGATTGTTTATTGATATATTGCATGGAAAAGCCCAATTGCCACCTTTCTCGATGATCATTGTCTCAATTTTCTCGCATAGCTCAATTATGGGGACTCCAGCTTTGACCAAGGGTTTTGCTGCTTCGCGAATCTCTTTGGCTATGGCTCCCGCTTTCCTATAGCTTGCGAGTATCTCTTCCCTTTTCGCTTCCTTGGCAGGTTCCTTATCATCCTTCGGCTTGACTACCTGTGAAGACTTCGGAGTCGTCTTGCTCAAGGGTTTCCTGACCTCCATTAATGATCGATACATTATTATCATGATAGAAATATGCATCCTTACGTGAGCAGAGGGATAGTTATATCATTTTGTAATCACATTTATAAATTAGACTTGAGATCAGATAGCTAGGATGCTGAGAAGCATGAAACTCCCTCAGTATTAAAGATTACCTCTTCCACGAGGAGCTCACAACCAGCGAGCTACAAGACTATGGAGAAAGAGGGATGGCCACACACGATCTTGAGTAACATGTTCCCGGAGTATCCAATCGGAGTTCTCATTCGAAGGAAGAACGGGGTTTGAGGATGGTTGGGATTTGTCAAGTGACGCCGTTGACGACATACAGAAGATATTGAAGTCTATGGAAGCCAGCACACCAGGCATAGAAGCCAGCGCGCTCGTTAGTATCCAAGGCCTCCCGATAGTCTCGGCTATGCCCAGGGGAGTGGATGATGCTATAATTGCCGCAATGTCAGCTGCCATTCTCGGTGTCGGCGAAAGAGCCGCGAAGGAGTTGTCTCGAGGAAACCTTCAACAGATATTGATACAAGGCGACACAGGCTACGTCATCCTGAAAAGAGCTGGTGAAGATGCGCTTCTGGCAGTCATGACGAAAAGTGATTCAAACTTGGGAATGATCTTTCTCATGATAAAAGGAGTTGCACAGAAGATTTCCTTGCTTTTGGCCAAAAGGAGTGAAAGATAGAGGTAAGCACTTCCTATCCCTGATCTATCACACAGTGAAGCCGCCAGCTCCGTGGAATACCTCCTTATCTCAGGATGGAATCTCGGAGAAATGATTTCACGATATTCCTGATTTTCTCTTGAGCTTCTTCGAGGGTACCACTCGTGCTAACAAGTGGGTAGTTCTCGCTTCTTGCCCTGCTTAGAAACATTCTGTGAACTTTTCTTAGAAAGGTGACATCTTCGAACTTATCGGTCAGTCTGGGTTTCCTTAGCAGGCTCTTCTCCGGGTCTATCTCGAGGATTATGTTCAAGGATGGTTTAATAGCATGCTTGTTTATAGAGAGTAACCATTCGACAGGCAGACCTTGGGAAGATTGGTAAGCTATTGATGATTCCAAATATCTGTCAGATATTACAACTTGACCCCTTGCCAAGGCAGGTTTTATAACGCTTTCAACGTGTTCGACTCTGTCAGCTGCGAATAGAAGGGCGTCCGTAGCACTCGGGATGTTTGGCTTCCTAAGATACCTTCTCATCAGTTGTCCAATTGGTTGAATTGTGGGCTCGCTAGTTAAGAGAACGTTCAGTCTGAGCGACTTGGCAACCCAGTCTGCTAGGAATTTAGAGTGAGTCGTATTTCCTGATCCATCAATGCCATCTAATGCTATGAAAGCACCTGTTCTAGTCATAGATCATTAACCACTCCAAATCCAAGCATTGCAGGTGACGTACAAGTTGATAGGATCGAAAACAAGAAAAGCATTACTATGCTTCTCAGTAATTGTGGGATGCGTGAAGTGAGATAAACATGGAAACAGAAGATTACTTCTCAACTGGATTCAAGGTGGTAACAGTTGAGAAAGAAGCCGCCACCCAGAAGTCATTTAACCTGAAAAGACCAATTTGTATTCAAGGCATGCCCGGTGTGGCCATGTGCGGCAAGGCGGCAATTGACTACATCATAGAGGAACTCAAGCCTAAGGAAATGTACGATTTCTACTTTTATGACCTGCTTCCCCACGTTAAGGTCGATGAAAAGGGATTTATGAGCGCGCTAAAGACATCCGCATACCTTTGGAAAGGAAAACAACGTGATATCGTATTCATTACAGGAGACGGGCAGCCTACAAATGGAGAGGGGATAAATACACTGTCTCTCTTCATTGTTGAGCGCCTCAAGAACCTCGGTGTGAAGGCTCTGATCTCTCTTGCAGCTTCCCCGGCCGCTGCGATTAACCTGAACCCAAGAGTCTATGTCGCTTCAACATCTAAGTCTCTTCTAGACTTCTTCGTGAAACACGGCGCATCCATGCTGAACGGGGGGACCATATTTGGGATGAACGGCGTTACACCGTGTTTGACAGATAGAATTTACAGAATCCCAGGTTGCATACTATTAGCGGAGGCATGCCAGGTACTTCCCAGCGATCCAAGCGCTTCAAAAGCACTCATTGATATTCTCAACTCGTGTTTCCGATTGGACATTGACTCCGCGAAGTTATCCTCGGCAATTGAGAAACTTCTTGAGGCATACGGTGTTAAGACTCAGAAGAAATCAAGCTCCGAACCTGAATACATAAGTTAGAACCCGATGCCGAACTGGAAAGGCGCTCCTCAGACTACGGCGCTTTTTTCTTCTGTGCCTCGCTTTTGACTCTTGTTATCATCGTCTTAAGAAGTCTTCCTCCATCTGATAGCACTGTCTTCTCGATGATGTTTCCCTGAACTACGATCTTGGCACCTGCTTTCACTATGTCCAATGCTTGATCCGGCGCGACAATACCTCCACCAACTGCAATGGGTATCCTGATTGTGCTAGAAACTAGCTTAACCATCTCTGGCGGAACGGCTGTGCTAGCACCGCTACCAGCTTCCAAATAGACGAGCTTGAACCCTATTGTTTCAGCTTCTAAAGCATAAGCTGCAGCTATCTTTGGTTTATCTCGAGGTATAAGATGAGCTTCACCTACCCAGCCAGCTGATCCTCCTGGCTCCACGACGAGATAAGCCATGGAAATTGTTTCAAGGCCAAGCATTTTGGCGGCTGGAGCTGAAAGCATTTGAGCTCCAATTATCCAGTACGTGTTCCGCGAGTTGAGTAAGCTCATGAAGAAAACAGCGTCCGCGTATTTGGTCAGTCCATTTACGTTGCCAGGAAATAGTATTACAGGTACACTTACATTTGACTTGATTTCCTGGACAGTCTGATCAAGTATACCAAATGCCGTAGATCCCCCAACCATTATGCCATCAGTGCCAGCATCTACTGCTAACTTGGCTATCTTCCCAGCCTTCTCAGGAGTGAGCGTAAGTGGGTCGGGGTCTATGAGGGTTAGGTGCATCATGTGGTCTCGGTTTAGAACGTCGTTTATGTATCTCCAGACACGTTCACCCGTCATTTGAATACCAGCCAGGCTCTGTTTTCAAGAATAAATCTGTCAACGGGACGAATTTAGAATTCACTGTGTCTTTAAGAACTTTCCCTCATAATTAGCCTTTTGATTCCCAATTGCCAAGGTATGAACTTCAATACAGTTTCCGTTAGGCTTTTGGGGAGTGAGCTACCCAAAAAAGCATCTAGATCATTGGGGGGTCTTGAAGACTTTCGGACAATTGATTGCTTTGCATGAGCCGTAAGTGATCATGCATGAAGCTCCGCGCTTGTCGGGACATGATACTACAATGATTCTGTATTTTCCCAGGACTTCCTCGCGCGAGAGTAATACGAGACTCTTCTTCCTACTGCTAAACGCACCGCCGCCTCTTCTTGGCATAACAAGTGAACCTCCAAGCGTCTTCTTTTGGTCGTTATTAGTGTGAAATGAAGTGTTGGCTTAGCCTTTTAAAACTTTTCAGCACGCGAACATCGAGAACCAATCTTCAAAAGGTTCGGGTCGAACTCGACTTGTAAAATGGTTCTCTTAGTCTTACTGCCTGACGTATTAGTTCGGCTAGCCTTGAATCTGTAGCCCGTTGTCTTATGGGACTGAGTATGTCGACTAGGTTTCCTTCTCTCATCAGGCATGGCTTCAATTTGCCGTCGCTGGTAAGTCGTATTCGATGGCAGTTCGAACAGAACTCAGTATTGTGCATGGGTTTCACGATCTCTACCTCAGCCCCATTAGAAAGCAGATATTTCTTTCTCTTGTTCATAACCCTGTCGACAATCTTGGTTGCATCTTTTCTAAGTTGGTCTTCTATTGTTCTCAAATCATAGTGGTATTTTTGGTAGAACTCGTTGTTATCATCTTTCGAAACCAGTTCGATGAGCTGTAAGATAGCTCCTGTCTCTGATGAAAACCTGATTAGGCTCTGCACCTCTGAGTCATTCACAGAATTGAGAACTACGAAGTTGATTTTCACCGGAGTTAGACCTGCAGAAACAGCTGACTTCACGCCTCTCAAAGCAGAATCAAGCGAGTCATGTCCCGTAATCTGGCAATACATACTATGTTTCAAAGAGTCTATTGTCACGTTCACTCTATTGAGGCCAGCTTCTTTCAACCGAGACGCGAGGTTCTCAAGTAGAATTCCGTTTGTGGTCATGGATATCTCTTCAATTGATGGAATCGATGCGATACCTTCAACTATTTCAACTAGGTCTTCGCGAAGAGTTGGTTCACCACCAGTCAACTTCACACGATTGACCCCAAGTGACGCAGCCACTCTCATCACGCGCTCTATCTCAATAGGAGATAGTTCGCGATCCGATTCTCCGATGTGTCCTTCTTTATGGCAGTAAATGCAGTTGAGGTTGCAACGTTGAGTGAGAGAAATTCTAATGTTCGTGACTTGCCTCTTGTAACTATCGGTCAGCATTGCCATCACCTTTGGAGTCCTAGGTTGGATCGATCATTCGACAGACCTCTCCTAATAAAGCATAGGGCATATTACATTTGCTAAGTTCGTTCTAATCACACAATGCATTTCTGATCATGTGAAACGCTGATGAACTGGAAAGCAACCCCGCATGAATGATGATCAGAAGCTTGATTACGGTTTCTGCAGAAACGCCTACTCAAATCTGAGTATATACTAATATTTTATATAGTCGATTTCTCAACGCCATACAGGACTTAACGAAGACATTGGACAGTGAGCCATGCGATGCAGGATACAACCGTGCTGAGATCCAAGTCGATAGCATTGGTAGGGATCATGGGTGCACTGGGAAATGTATTGGCACTTATCTCAATCTCAATCGGCTTTATTCAGTCGCAAGTCGCTTGGGATCTATCCAATCTAGCGGTCGCAATTGTTGCCCTATATGCTGGATGGCGGCTTGGATGGCTTACTGGACTTATAGCTGGATTCGTTCCTGGCATTATGTACGGATTCGTAATAGGCCAACTCGGCATTCTTGGAGTCTTTGGATTGATGTTTGGGAAAGGTTTGACTGGTCTAACAGTTGGTATACTCGCCAAGTTCTCAGGAATACTCAAGAGCAACAGAGCATCACTCTTGGCGATTCCAGTGGTACTCGTCGGATACATTCCAGAGTCCTTATTCACCATTTTCTTCTTCGCCGTGATGCTTCCATTCTTCATTCCCGGAGGATGGGCTCTTTTCCTACTCCCAATCGTGGTAAAGGCATGGGCTGAAATGATCCTCATCAGTTTCTTCATGAGTGCCTTGGTAGGTAACAGCGGGTTCAGCAAGTTTATTGATCACTATTTAGGATAAGTTGAACTCCTATTTCTTACCACAAGTTCTCAGACCTATGCTGGAACAGAGATTATTACCGAGCTAGAAACCTATCGGTCTAAGAGATCAGAGAAGATCCTTGCCTTCATCGGTCTCTTCCTGATTTTCGGCTTCTTCTGGTTGTTCACCATCACTCACGGTTTCCTTCTTTTCCTCTGTTGGCGCTGGTTGGGATTGGATTATGTCATTTACTATTGAGATGAATAGATAACTGATTCTCCATTCGCTTATGTCGAGGCCCTCTCTCCTCTCAAGAACATCTTCGCCAGCTACGTTTTGGAACTGTGCCAAGATCTTCCCAACTCTGACAAGGCCGACAAGCTGTCCAAACTTCTTGACCCGTCTTATTGTCCTCCACAAATCCAGCGTCGAATGCCATCGTCCATCTGAGAGGGCCCTAAAGAGTTCATATCTCAATGGATCCTTCTCGATGTATTCACGAATAAGTCGTCCTTTGACTGAGTCTTTGCCTATTATTTCGGACACCTTTTCAGCCCCTTACTGCAGAGCAAGAGAATGAGTGTAAAGACAAACTACATTATCAGAATCTCTGTGGTTCAATATAGTGGGATTGGTAATTGAGACTTTTGGTCTACTTTATCTTCTTGTACCCCCCGTCACTCGTTATAGCAATGATCTGCAAGGGTCCACCCGATGCGATATCTCTAGATCTTGCAGCGGTGATGGCTGAGGAAATGAGATTCACTGCCTCGTCTTGAGTCATCCCGTCCTTGAATTTGCTCTCCAAGACTCCAAAAGCTACTATTGAGCCTGAACCTGTTGCTGTATAATGTTCTTCAAGGATGAGTGACCCCAGAGGATCAAGTGTGTAAAGGCGGGGACCTGTCTCATCTACTCCTCCAATAATTAGCTCCGAGATGTATGGAGCCAATCTGCTTTGGAACAATGATAGCGAGGTTAGTTGGGCAACAGATTTTACGCTGACATCATGTCCAATTTCCATTTTCCTGATATTGCTGAGCGCCCTAATCTGTTTCACCATCTGTTGGCAATCAGCTACTGCACCCGAGATGGTCATCCCTATTCGTTCAGTTATCTTGTAAACTTTTGGAGCTTCCTTACTTGCTATGAAGTACCCCTCTGTGGCACGGCTCTCAGAGCCCAGCATAACGCCATTGTCGTAAACAAGGCCTATTGTTGTTGTCATGACCTGGCACACACTCTCCTTCTCAAATACCTTTGCTGATGGCAAAATGGCGATCTAGTATGGTAACTGTTGCTGCTTGATTAAGATATGTTATGAAAGGTAGTTTATATAAAAAGTTCGTTCTCCTAATAACCTTTTTATGCCGATCTGAGAGAGATAGTAGTGTTAAGAATTCTCTCATATTTGTTTATCTTTACGTTCACTGGCGAAGTTATGATGGAAGGCATCTTGCATCTCTCGCTAGAAGGATATAGGGAAAGAGGAGCAGAGAACATTGCTTTACTCGAAGGTCGTTGAAGTATACGACAAAATCGAGGCCACGACAAAAAGACTTGAGATAACCGATCTACTAGTCCAGCTTCTGAAGCAGACACCAAAGGATCTTGTCGACAAAGTGGCCTATCTCACTTTGGGTAGACTATACCCACTCTTCGTACCCATAGAGATAGGCATAGCAGAAAAAACGGCAATCAAAGCAATTGCGCACGCTTTCGGGAAAACCGCTGGCCAAGTAGAAGAGCAACTAAAGGAAACTGGCGACCTTGGAACAGCTGTGGAGACCTTAGCACAGGAGAAAAAGCAGGACGCACTTCAGCAACCCCAAGAGCCAACCATCGATAAAGTCTACGAGACACTAGACAAGATTGCAAGAACCACCGGGGCAAAGTCACAAGAAACAAGGAATAACCTTCTCTCAAAATTGATTGCAGAGGCTACCCCAGGAGAAGCCAAGTACATCGCTAGAATGGCCACGGGTACACTTAGGCTTGGAATAGCCGATATGACCCTATTGGATGCTCTCGCCATTGCCTTTACAGACAGCAAAGCCAGTAGAGCTGACATAGAGAGAGCTTACAATCTCAGCTCAGACATAGGCTTAGTCGCCGTGACTGTTGCCACCGGAGGACTTCAAGCAATAAGGAAGTTTAGAATCAAAGTGGGAAATCCAATAAGACCCATGCTCAAAGACTAACTTCAGCAGGCGAAATACTTGAAAAACTGGGTGGGAAAGCTGCATCCGAGTACAAGTACGATGGCGAGAGAATACAGGCCCATAAGAAGGAGAACAAAGTAGAACTTTTTTCAAGAAGACTGGAAGATATAACATCGCAGTATCCTGATGTGTGCGAACTTGTTAAGAAGAACCTTAAAGCAAAGGAAGCCATCATAGAAGGCGAGTGTGTAGCAATCGATACGGACACAGGAGAATTCAGACCTTTCCAAGAGTTAATGCACCGCCGTAGAAAATACAGGGTTGAAGAAATGATCAAGAAGTACCCCGTGGGTTTGTACGCCTTCGATGTTCTCTATGCTGACGGAAAAGATCTTACAATGGTTCCGTACCCCGAGAGAAGGAAAGTGCTGGAAAACATTATTGATCAGAGTGATAGAGTCAAGTTAGCCGAAGCATTGGTCTCCAGAGATGTGAATGAGATCGATGCTTTCTTCGAGAAAGCGATTGAAGCAGGCTGCGAAGGTCTCGTGCTGAAATCTGTTTCAGATGACAGTAGCTATCAAGCCGGCGCGAGGGGCTGGAGCTGGATAAAGCTAAAGCGTTCTTATCAATCTAAAATGGTGGAACCCATCGATGTTGTGATCGTCGGAGCGTTCAAAGGTAGAGGAAAGAGAGGAGGAACCTACGGCGCTATTCTCGTCGCCGTCTACGACAAAGATGCGGACTCCTTCAAGACAATATGCAAAGTCGGGACAGGCTTCACCGACGAGATATTATCCAAGATGCCCAAAATGCTTGAGCAGTATCAGATGCCTCACAGACATGCCAGAGTTGACGCGATACTTCAGTCTGACGTTTGGTTTACTCCCGCCCGAGTCATAGAGATAATTGGTGATGAGATCACTCTTAGCCCCATCCACACATGTGCAAAAGATTCGATCAAGAAGGGAAGTGGACTTGCAGTTAGATTCCCAAGGTTTACTGGAAAATGGCGGGAAGACAAAAGCCCTGAAGACGCAACTTCAACCCAGGAAATTGTAGACATGTACAGGAAGCAACTTAAGACCGTGAAAGATTAAGTCCATTGCGAAGATTCAGCGAGATATATAGTAATCCCATCAAATTGTTGAGAAGATCGCAAAGACGTTCGAAATATATATTAATAATGCCACACCTAATGATAGCTATCGTCTGTCTCGTGCTTAGTCGTGTGACCTGCTACAACGGTTGAAATGTGAAAGTTTCAATGTTGATGATCAGAAAATAAAGGTGGTGAGAGAGTGGCAGTAAGCGTTTCTGTAGGAAACATCGAGGACGTTTTTAGGAACCTGGTTTCAGTCAATAACACCATAGGAGCAATGGCAGTTCTAGACAATGCTGGAAACGTTGTGTACGTCACGCAGAACTGGAAGGTAAACGGCGCAGAACTGATAAATTCCTGGCGCAATAAGGATCCATCAGTATCAATTCAGAGTGTGAAATACTCGACTCTTTCGGTGACGGAAGAGAGGTTGATAGCCACAAACATTGGGGGTAAAGGACACATAGTGATGTCGACAGTCGGGGACAAGGGGATAGTGATAGCATACGTAACACCTCAGGGAGATCCCGGAGGCAGCTACGCCGACATCTGTAGAGCTGCAGACATGATAAGGCGTACGATATGACGTGTGACGAGCTAAATGAATCCAGTGCGAACGCTTTCTTCCTTATTCTGCTACTTTTTTGGTTGCTGGGAGTTGACTGTATTTTGAATGCTACTTGGTTGCGGATCGCATCGCCAGTATGTTTTCCAGTTCACAGCCATAATGTAGGCTGTTACTTGGACTCAGTATGTAAGACCCGCATGACTCTATCTTACCTATGCTATCCCAGCAGAGTGTAAAGAATCCAACAGGATTGCATGCACTGAATTATGGAACAGGCGTCCGCCGAGGGAACGACCTATGCTTCATGGATGATCTTTGCTCTTTTGCTGCGTCCTGTATTTCGTCTAGGAGTTCCCTGCCAAGCCCTTGCTTACAAGTTTTTTCTGCATAGCTGAAGAACTGTCTGAAGCTGGCTTCGCTGAGACGGTTCGCTCTTCGGTAGAAATAGGCTTGAAATAGAGTTTCAAGCTTGTCGCAGACTCTAACTATCCTAGCTTCCTCGCTTTCTCCCTTGCGGAATTCCTCGATCAAGCTCCTAGTTTCCTTCGTTAATGGAGGAGGAAGTCTTTCCTCTACCGTGTTCAAGCCACTTTCCTCAAGTCTGTCTCTATCAATCCGCTCAGACTCCTCGGGAGTCAAATCACCTATGACGCTCTCCACGAAGTCGTGCAGTAGAGCCATCTTCAACACTTTCTCCGTGTCTACATGCCCGTCCTTCGCGAATAGCCAAGAAAGAAAGATTACGCCGAAAGTGTGTGATGCTGTGGTGTCAATAATCCCGGTGACCCCGTGTTGTTTCCATCCTGTGCGCTGAAGTTCCTTCAGTGAAGAAACTATCTTCATGAACTCAATTACATTCTTCATTGATAATGCCTCACGAAGATCCGCCCAGCTTTTCTGGCGTGCCAAATCGAAAGTCTTTCACTCTTCAACATTCTTCAAAGACCAACATAACAGTTTGCGATCATTAGAGTCCCAGCGTAACATCTAGAGAGCCCCGAAGGCTTTTTGGATATCTTGTTGCCATTCTTTAAACAATCTAGTGGCGCTCAGTAGCCTCAGGTCGCGTTTTTGTGGTAGTAACTAACCTTTTAACCAATACGTTCAGTACTTAATCCAAACCATATCAAACCTTGGAGAGTGTCCCGAATATCGATATTTGTCGGGGCCGTTGGAGACATACACGCACCTAAGTTCTTAGACGAGTTTAGGCGTTCTCTAGCGTCGTTCAATTCTTCCAGACTTGACCTCTTTCTGCTTGCAGGCGACCTAATATTAAAGGGGAATTTCACGAACCTCGAATATGTCTTAGAAGCGATAAAACAGAAGGGAATCAATTGTCCTGTACTAGCTTGCTTTGGCAATGAGGAGTACTCTGACATTCGTGATCAAGTAATGAAGATAGCAACAGATAGAGTGAGGTTTGTAGATGACGAAAGCATTGTATTGACAGTACATAACTTGCAAGTTGGTATTGTGGGTTCTCAAGGTTCCTTAGAGTCTCCAACTCCTTGGCAGGCCAAGAATGTACCCAACATAGAGAAGACTTACGCAGATAGAATCGAGAAGATCGCCAGGCTCCTCACCGGACTTAAGACAGATCTCAGAATACTCCTAACCCATTACCCCCCAACATTCAAGGTTCTGAAAGGTGAACGAAAGATGTTCTATCCGCACATTGGTTGCAGTCGATGTGAACGAATATTGCACAAAGACAAAGTTGATACAGCTATTTGTGCGCACTCACATATGGGCATTCCGTTTGCTTTGGTTAACGACGTCCCTGTTCACAACGTTTCTCTTCCGGCTGTCCATATGATATCATTTATTGAAATCTCTAAAACAAAGACACTCGACCGGTATATGCCTTCGTAGCTCAGAAAAGTTCGGGAACATAGGGTTTAGAATTTGTATTTGCCTTGACTTAGGGCCGATATGATTCTCTGAGCCGCGGAGTATGGATCAAGCTGCTTGGAAAGAACCTTCGATACTATTGTTCTGAGACTTTCTCCTTCTCCTGTGTCACATCTCGTGATTTTCTCGTAAACCTGTTCATTGACTAACTGTATTAGTTCGTTTTCGATTCTCCTACTTTCCCTGGTACTAAGCACGCCAGTCTTTTGGATGTAATCCCTGTGGCGTTCAAGCGTGTCGA
Source organism: Promethearchaeati archaeon (assembly GCA_019058495.1). Lineage (GTDB taxonomy): Archaea > Asgardarchaeota > Atabeyarchaeia > Atabeyarchaeales > Atabeyarchaeaceae > JAHPYV01. The sequence continues at coordinate 24,728 of JAHPYV010000002.1, read as the reverse complement.
CTAGCTCACTGATACCTTTTTGCCCTATGGCCACTGTCTCAATTATGGGTGGTTTCCACCCTTCTTTCTGCTGATTCAGTTCAAGCACCGACATCAATCCTTCTACAGTTCGGTGGGCGCCCTCAAGGTCCGATTTATTGATCACAAATATGTCTCCGATCTCGATAATCCCGGCTTTGAGCATCTGGATGACATCACCGTACCCTGGAGACATCATCACAATGATCGTTTGTGCTACTTTGACTATTTCCACCTCTACTTGCCCTGCGCCAACAGTCTCGACTATGATAACGTCCCTGCCAAACGCGTCGAGTAGTCTGATCACGTTATTTACTGACCTCGACAATCCTCCCAAGGATCCTCTTGAAGCCAGGCTGCGAATGAACACTCCTTCGTCTGTGAAGTGATCCTGCATCCTGATCCGGTCACCGAGGAGTGCACCCCCACTGAAAGGACTTGAAGGGTCAACAGCCACTACTCCAACAGTCTTCTTCTTCACCCTGAGATTTCTGACTACTGCATTTATCAGGGAACTCTTTCCAACCCCAGAGGGACCCGTAATACCTATGATGTGTGCGCGCCCTGTTTTGGGGAATAGTCTCACAATTGCTTCTCTGCCCTCGCATGCCCCGTCATCGACGAGGGTAATCAACTTGCCCAGTGCTCTGCGGTCACCAGCTAGTAACCGTTCCACAAGATCAGCACTCAACAATTAACACACCCATCTCAGTTCCCGAGCGTGCGATATCACGTTTATACGAAGAATAGACTGTTTCTGGTTGTCCCTACAGGCCAATCTAGGTCAGGCCCTCACCTTGCCCATTTGCTTTCCTTTGCCTTTCCGCCTGTGTATCCTGACGTTTTCATAAACAGTATTGACTATTATGTCAAGGGGAGTCCCTGGACCCCAATTTCCATGTATACCTTCCTTCTCAAGTGACGGCTTGTCGTCTTCAGGTATTATACCGCCACCAAAAACGAGTATGTCTCCAGCGCCCTTCTCTCTCAATAGCGTTACAACCTTGGGAAATGCGACCATGTGGGCGCCATTCAGAAGTGACAACATAACAGCGTCGACGTCTTCGTCTACTGCTGTCTGTGCGACCTGTTCTGGGGTCGCTAGTAACCCCGTGTAAATCACTTCGGCGCCTGCATCCCTGAAGGCCCTGCAGAGGACTAATGCACCTCTATCATGGCCGTCAAGTCCTGGTTTCGCCACCAAGATTCTTATTCTGTTTTCAAGTTTCGTCATACGAGATCCCATCTCCATTATGCCCAGATCCGCAAACTTGCTCTATCTGATAGGACTCTCTCGGATTAGAAGAGCGCTGGCTCCTTCCATTCACCGTACACTTCTCTTCCCAGATCTATGATCTCTCCTATTGTTGCATACGCTTTGACGGCTTTGAGAATCGGATACATCAAGTTCGCATCTGGATTCTCCATCGCTTTCCTGAGTTCATTCATCGCATTCTCCCACTTAGAAGCGTCTCGTTCTTCGCGTAGTTGCCTGACTCTTTGAATCTGCTTCTCTTGAACTACAGGATCGACTCTCAGGTAGTTTATTGGTTCTTCCTCATCCATGCGATATTTGTTAACACCTATGATCGGGATTTTCTCATGCTCTACCTTTCTCTGATATTTGTATGAGCTTTCGGCGATTTCTCGTTGAAGGTAGCCATTCTTTATTGCTTCAAGAACACCGCCCATTGAGTCTATTTTCTCAAAATACTTGTAGGCTTGTTCCTCCATTTCACTCGTAAGCCACTCTACATAGTAGGAGCCGGCCAGTGGATCGATCGTGTTGGTAACACCTGTTTCTTCCGAGAGTACTTGTTGGGTCCGTAGAGCTACTAATGCAGCTCCTTCTGATGGGACTGCCCAAGCTTCGTCATAGGAGTCTGTGTGCAAAGACTGTGTTCCCCCAAGCACCGCTGCCAAAGCTTGGTAGGCAGCCCTCACGATATTGACTAGTGGTTGTTGCCAAGTCAAAGAGCAGCCTGCTGTTTGGGTATGGAACCTTAGCAACATCGATCTAGGATCTTTAGCCCTGTATTTCTCCTTCAATGCAGCGCCCCATATTCGCCTAGCCGCACGATACTTAGCTATCTCTTCAAAGAAGTCATTGTGGGAATTGAAGAAGAATGACAGTCTCGGAGCAAAATCATCCACGTTTAGACCTCCCTTTATTCCCAAGTCGACATACGCGAAGCCGTCTGCCAGAGTGAATGCTAGTTCTTGGATCGCAGTTGCCCCGGCTTCCCTGATGTGGTATCCGCTTATGCTAATGTAATTCCATAGAGGCATATCCTTGGTGCAGTAAACCATTATGTCCCTTATTATTCTCAATGAAGCCTCTGGCGGAAATATCCAAGATTTCTGGGCAATATACTCTTTCAGCAGATCATTCTGTATGGTTCCCCTTAACTTATCTCTAGGAACGCCCTGCTTTTCACCAACAGCTGCATACATTGCCGTGAGGATGCCAGCTGGGGCGTTGATAGTCATCGAGGTACTAACCCTGTCCAATGGTATTCCATCAAACAATATCTCCATGTCTCTCAATGAATCAATGGCAACCCCACACTTGCCAACTTCTCCATAAGCCCTAATGCTGTCAGAGTCATAACCGTAGATGGTAGGCATGTGAAAAGCAGTACTTAGTCCAGTTTCGCCTTGCTCAAGAAGGTATTTCCACCTCTTGTTAGTATCCTCAGCTGTCCCATAACCGGCGAACATTCTCATAGTCCATGTCCTGCCTCGATACATTGTGGGGTAAACGCCTCTCGTAAATGGAGGATCGCCCGGAAAACCCAATTCTTGCTCATAATCTAGGGACTGAATATCACATGGCGTATAGATCCTTCTGATCTCTATCTCGGACAGGTTCTCGAACTTCTCCTTTTGTTCTGGGTTCTTTGAAACATAAGGTTTTAGAGTTTTCAGTTCCCACTCGTCCTGCTTCTCCTTGATCCTCTTTAGAGCCCTCTCGTTGAACAATGAAGGGGAACCCGACTTGCGTTGAGAGATCACTTCCAACTTCTTCTTCCAATAATCTTCATCTGATGAAGACCTGTCGAGCATCTTACATTCATCTCTATTCGGAGAACGCTATTCATCTACTTTATTTGCGCATAACATTCTCGAAGGGTGATTGACCATCGGTAGAGCAACTATGATCAAGAGAGTAGGGCTAATGGATTTATTTTCCCTTTTGTTTCCCACGTCGGTCACTGACTAACGATTTGATTCCTTAAGACAGTTCTAGTGGTCTTCCTACTCTCCAGCAAGCACATCGTCTTAATGATCACGCTAACCTTGTAGCCGTTACCAATTCCTCTTAATGCCATGCCGAATACAGTTGTTTCTTAAGGTCTTCACTGGTCAGGGTGCGTACAAGGCCTATGTTCAATTGCACTCGCTCATCAGATGTGGACCGGCGTCAATGTGTATCCGCTTCTACCCATGAGACTAAATCCTCGCAATGATCAGGTGACCCAACAATATGAGTATGTGTCGTACTCTAATTGCAGTAAGCATTGCTCTTTAAAAGGTGTGGTTATCGACAAATATCGATGTAATAGCTCATATTCGGAGAAGTGTGATAACACTTAAATATCGATTTCGAGCTATTTTATGGTTGTAAAGTAGCAATTCGGTGGGAGATCCCATGAAACTCCCATGTGACAACTATAAAATCGATGTCTGTCTATCTGGAATCTGTAACGTTTGTGTCCCTCTAATCCTGGAAAATGAATTAGAGGAATCAGAAGCGGTTAGAGAACCTATCGAAGTACCCGTTGTCGTGAACGCACATAAAAGAACCATAAGACAACGAGCCTAGCGCAACAAGCTGTCGATAACATAGCTTGAAGTAGTGAAAAACTGCAAGGGACACGAAACACAGAGGTTACGCTAAGTGAGCCGCTTTCGTAGCATGCTTTGTTATATTCTTTAACCCTTTTTTCGATAAGTAGACCTATTTTTCACGCCATTCAGTCACAATCTGCTTCCTCAAGAAAAAGGAAAGAACTGGGAAGCTGAGGCTACGAGCGGCTTCTATTTGCTTCCAGGCAGCTTTTTGAGTAGATCTGGCAACTTGGAGGAATCAGGTGGTGCAACGAATACTTCCCAACCTGTTGCCTTTTTTATCTCCGCCTTGAGGCTTTCAGCTTGAGCGGGAACCACGAGCTTCCTGTGCTTGACTTGTTTTTCAATTTCTGTATCATTTATCAGCTTCGCCACACTCTGAGGTGTCAGTAGTTTCTCGCTAAGTGCTTGTTCAACTTCCTTGCCTTGAGTATTGAGCGTTAGAATCCATGCGTCCATCTTGCCTTCGATCGAGACTCTAACATTGTAGTAGGACTTGAATCCATTTGTGGTAAGCAACACTGGGGATTCCGCTTTTGGCTCACCCACGAATCTCATGTCGGGTTTCACGACGTATTTCTCTCGTATGAAATCAGGTATGGCTGAAGAATCTCTTGGGCCAACGAATATGTCCCACTTTGTCGTGTCCTCCATCTCACCTTGGAACCTCGCCGCCATACCAGGTATTACCAGTGCTCTGTGTTTCACTTTAGTCGCTATCGCCGATGACTTAACTAGTTCACCTAGAGCTCCAGCATTCAATTGTCCACCTGCTGATGAGCTCTCAACTCCGATGCCTCCCGTGTCAAGAACTAACATCCACGCGTCTAGCTTAGCCTGTTCAATGTCTGAACGCACTGTATAATAGGTCAGAGCGAAGTTCGTGGTAAGGAATACTGGAGACCACTCATTCGGAGCACCTACGCTCTTTAGCCCTGATTCAACAGCTGGATGAATTCTTGGGTCTGCGTACAAGTTCTGCCTCAAGGTAACCTCAGGCAGCAGCGCCCACATGTCAGGGGAATGACATATCAAAATGTCAGCGTATCTTAACATTAGAGTAGATGCCAAGATGGACTCCTTTGACGTTAGCTCAATCAGCTCCTCATTTGTGTGAGTTCCATTCTGTCCTGCCCAGACTACTGCGGGAACTCCCATTAACGGCCAACCGACATCTCCGTCACCTGCCTCAATTGCTGCTCTTCTCAGCATCACGAATCTATCAAGAGTCTGACCTATCAGCCCCTCGCCGAAAAATGTGCCAGGATCCAAAACTATACCTTGCACCCCGCCTTTCTGAAGAGTTACAGCAAGTGATTTTACGGTCGATAAGTCGCCAGGTGCAAAAACGGTGGCAGGAGTGTTGTACTCAACCGCTAATGAGGCTACGTCCTTCCAGTTGTCTCTTGTAGCGGCATATAGCAGTGGTCGCCTACCCTTGGCAACCTCGAGACCAGCTTTTAGAACCTTAGGATCAAATGAACATAAGATCATGGGCAGATTGGTGTTCCTTGCTACTGCTTCGACGGCCTTTGCAAATCTCTTCGGATCGGATGAAACACTTCTCACGGCTATTGCGTCCAATTTCAACTCTTTTCCGATCCTTATCTGGCTGAACTCGCTTGTCGTTTTGACTCTTTGAATGATTAATTCTTCAGGCATTTCATCATGAACATCAATGGCAATGGCTGTTGGGTTAATGTAGGTCAATTCGTGTCTGTGAACAACTTCCTTTCCGCCTATCTTCGCTGCCCTTGGTCCGTCACCGAATCTCACCACACGAACAGGCGGTGTAGTTAGTTTCTCGAGAGTTTCCAGTTGCTTCTTATATTCGGGTGTCAATAAAGGCGTGCATTGATTTAGTTCAGCTGAACGATCGATAAGTTTCATTGCAAACGCCATACAACTGTCCTCACCGCATTTGCGACAGTTGGTCTGTGGGAGATACTTGTAAAGCTCCAACGGACTTGGTCTTTTTGACATTTCTCGATACTAACCTCCTTTGTTTCAGGATTTCATGGCTACCCAGTTTTCGATCGATGATGCTAAAGCCTTAGGCTCGGCCAATAGGTAGTCAACCATCGTCTTGAACATTCTAACGCTTCCTGGGTGGAGCATCATGAATATGTTGCACCCAGCCAAGCAGAGCGTCAAGCTTGTTAGAGCTTCCCATATTGGACCCCTCAGTTCACTTGGTCCCCAAGCTGGAACTTTCTTCTCACTCATCCAAGCTTCTCTTGCGCCCCATGCGTTAGTTGCGCCGGCACTCATCGGGTTTGCAAGAACTGTGTCGCCTTTGAGGGCTGCAATCCTAATGCGCTCGTATATGCTGAATGAGTACTCAAGCCCATAGCCAAGAGCGGCACATGTTGGATCCATGACGATCTGATCCTGAGGCAAGCCTTCATCCAATAGCAGAGTGTTTAACTTCTTCTGGTTGTTCATATCAAGTGAAGTCCATGACAAAACAATATGGTCATATTTCTTCGCGGCGCGCGCAATTCTCTTGTAGTCCAAGTCGAGGGCTGCCGAGTTCAGTGAAACCCTCTCGCCGTGAGCCACTTCGGCCCCCTTCTCGAGAACTGCAGGATCTTTCTCCTTGTTGCCTGAACCACCGACCAACACAGGAACATTTACTGCTTGAAGAACTTTCTCAACAGTCTTAGCTGCCTCTGCTACTGGTGTGTCTTTGATATAGGGGTCGGTACTAACAAGGTGTATTGTCACAGCGTCTGCTCCGAACCTCTGAACGGCACGCTTAGCCCATTCGCCAGCATCCCCCATGACTTCCTCGAAGTTAACCCTGATCGGCTTAGGTAGATGTTGCTCCATATCAAAAATATCAAATGTCACGACTGGTCTGTGCGGCGAAGGAGCCATAAATCTGTAGAATGGTAAGGTAGTTTCTCCACCGATGACAATCTTCTTTCGGGTTTTTGAACCACCATATCTCACTTCGTTTATTTTCCCAATTAAGTCAAGCTTGGGCGGCTGAAAAACTGCTTCGATGTATTTTAGGACTGGCGGAACTCCTACACCCAACGAAGGGAGTTGAACAGGCGCCCCGACAGCCGCTCCAACGAAAGGAACCAAGTCTATGACAAGTTCCTCTGCGTTGATCTCAGTGTCTTCCAAGGTTAGCTCATTAGCTTCGTGAAGCGCTTTAAGTAGTGCTTCCCCAAACTTCTCGATCTCTTCCTTTGGCATTTTTGACTCTCTCCTCTGTTGTCATAATTCTCTCAAACGTTGAGACTCTTCTTTCTCTGGTTTATTTGGCCTTTTTCAGGATCAGCTTCTTGGCTACGATCTTCACGTTCTTTAACGTTAGTCTGTAGCCGCCCATTCCCCCGCCTCCACCTATGGGTAGGGTTATTGTCGAGGTGGCCACCGTGGGTTGCATTGCTTCAGGAGTTACTGCAGCTTCAGCTGTCGGAACCTTGGCTACTGCTTCTTCAGGTGGCCATCTGGATACTACTGGGTGTGCTTTCAACTTCAGGAAGGTCTTCAGGTCTTGAATGTTCTGAACTTCCTTCTCTGTCGCTACTTTGTCCTTCAGTTCGGGTGGTATGGCGGTCTTAACTCGTTCCTTGACGGTTGATGGCAGCCAAACTACTCTGTTCCACCCTCCATCCGCCTTGAAGAAGCTTGGTGAACGCATGTATTCGATTGCTATTCCTACAAATCCTTCGACCTGTTTGCCTCCACCGGTTTCGTTCGCCATGGCGGAGAAAGGTAAACCATTGACTGCGTTTCCCTTGTAGTGTCTATCAACTATTCCTACGCCATCAACTTCAGGGATGTAGAATGCTATTGATTCGAAGCAGCCGCATGATGTGTGTGGATGTCCGAACATGCTATGTAAGAAAATTTTCTTGACGCCACCCAGTGATTTCTTCTGAACTGCTTCATCTGCACCTGAGTATTCTCCACGTTCAGGGTCTAGAAGCTCCCCTTTCGGAATCATAAAGTTGGGTCCTTTAGGATCAACCCTTGCTGCAGCTCTAGCGTCAAACCAGTTGATTGAGCCGCAGAGTGATACTCTCTCAGGTGTGATAACACAGACATGGGTCGGAGCAAATGACTGGCATAGAACGCAACCATAGAATTCTTTGACGTCGGCTTCCTTTAGTTTTCTTGCTCTGGCATCTCGCGCTTCGTAGATCTCAAGTGCTTTGTTGTACCAGTCCTTGATTTTTTCGGGGTCTGTAATGAAAGTTACTTGGATCTTTTCTATTATCGGAAGCTCTGCTTTGTAGAGCTTCTGAAGAACTTTTCCTACGAACTTGAAGGAGTTGAATCCCTTCTTGAACGAGTCTTTGCTCAGTCTGAACCAGATGTCATATCTCTGGTTTAAGTGCATGAAACCTTGGATGTAGTTACTGTATTGGTGTATCCTACGTTCAATTACTGACTCAAGATCTCTCTCAACTTCTTTTCCTGCTACTTCGACCAAGATTCCAAGTGGGTAGTGACCACCTTCTTTCATGTCTTTGATGTCAGGTCCAATTATTATGAACTTGCCATCTTCGATCTCTTCTGGTTTCCTTGCTTGCACCAACTCGAACTTTCTTTCCTCATTTGGTCCGCCAAGTTCGACGAACATTTGCTGTGACCTGATTCTTTCGCCTTCATAAACTACTCCAACATCGACAGGTATGTCTGCAAAAAGACCTTTTGAACTCATCCTGTATCACTCTCCGTGGGCTAGTCGGATTTTCAACATGTTTCATTAACACTCATTGTGAATTAATCTAATTCAAATGACATTTCAATGAGAATTGCTTAATACTTATAAGTTTATAGTAGTGCATCCTGCTGACAGCAAGGTTCTTGCTTGACTTTTCAAAACTACGTTTTAGTCAAGTCTAGACGTAGCAGTTAATACGGTACGGCTGATTTGAGACCCTTTCAAGATTGTTTAGAAACCAAACCTCTGCATAATTCTCACAACGACCCATAAAGTAGAAAAACGCGCCAAAACGAGTTTTGAAGGAACTAAGTGCCTTCCCAAAATAGAAAAAGTGAGTCTACTTTGGATCTAAGCAGACTTCTTCTCTTTAAGGGCTGTCATCATACTGGTCAGCTCTGCTTCGTAGTCTTTCTCCTTCAGATTTGGAAATGACCACTTAGCATTTGGTTGAAACTGTGCATCGATGGCTATTGTGTTAAGATCGGGTGCAAAGTTTTTCAACGTCGAAAGCATCTGAGATTCAAAGTAGTACGGGACGCCTAAGAAGACTGCAACGTCGTGAGCACCGCGTCCATCAATGCCCTTCCATTCTGGGTCTTTCAGTCTGTCGGTTATGTTAACTACAGGCATGTCTGCATCGACTTTGTAACCACGGTTAGAGAACTCTTTCACCATGTGGGCTGTAGCTACTATTTTGACCCCTGCCTTTCCCATTTCGATGGCATAATCTATAAGTTTCCGTCCCTTGACCTCATCCTTCGCAGAGTTAATCCCTACGATTAAGAGTGGTCGCTTTGCCTTCTGGATCATTTTCCCTGCTACTTCGCCCTTAAGATCCATGGCGAATTTCGGACCTGGAACGTTTGCAGTTTGCCAAGGCATTGTTCGAGTAGACAATTTTATTTTACACCTCACCAAACGCTAATCATCCGCTTGTCCTTACAAGTCTTTTCAGGAGAGTTGGGTCAGGTATTGTTGTTGGTTTCCACCCTTTGCTCTGTAGCATCTTCATTAAGTCTTCCTTGTACACTAGTGGGACATCTGACTCCATGCGAATGAATTTGTGAATGTCGTCTGGATACTCTTTGCCGAGCAGTTTCCTGGTTAGGTCGATGTAGTGAGACAGCTTGACACTTCGTCCCTTGGATGTGTCGTTTGCTCTTAGACAGAGTTTCACTCCCATGATCATAGCTTCCTCTTTGGATTCAGCAGCGTACACCAAGTGTTCAGGAACTGGTCCTACATATGTTCGGTCGCCTGTTCTAGCATCGTAGATATACCAGTCCTCATCCTTATCGGCACGTCCGACCATCATACGTCTATATTTGCTACCTTGGGGACCTAGGATTACTGGAACACCAAGTCTGTTGGCTCCTGTCCCAATCGATACGGCTTTCTGACTATAAGTTCCCCAAACGATTCCAACTGCCGCTACACGATTCAAGACGTAATCAGCTAGCTCCTCATAATTCCCTCTTAGTGGTCTCCTTGCAAAGATGCTTGCAACCTTGATGGCCGCGCCAGTGACGTGTGCATTAGACACGCACGAGCCAATATTCGACAAGCAACCTCTGTCGAAATCACCCGGATACTCCTCATAGAGCGACTTTCCATCTTCTGTCTTGTATCTCGATATGTCCATAGCCGAGCAACCTGTAGCTGTTACTATGAAGCCTCTTTTTAAGAACTCTGCCGCCATCTCGCCGACGTCCAAGTGGTTAGGGTAATTGGAGCAACCAGCGAACAAGACTATGCCGGGTATTTCACCTAATACAATTGGTCCGCCAACATTACGAATCTCTGTGTCCCGTACCGGACCTCGCCCGCTTCGCATCTTGAATCGCTCCTGTTTGACCTTTCGTTCAGCGGCAACCGTTATCAAGCTTGTCACCGGTATGCCCTTGTTGCAAGCTTGCTCACACTTTCCACACGCAATGCAGAACTCATACAGATCAGCTAGCTTAGAAAGATCTCCTTTCTTGGCTAGTTGGACAGCCTCGTCTGTGTGCAGATCGTTTGGACATGCTCTTCGACAACTCTGACAACCTGTGCAACCCTTGGCAATCTCTACAATCTTGCTTGCATCAGGCAGAGCCTTGAACTTGGCTCTCGCGGGTGCGATGCTGACAGCGACCTTGACAGCTACTTCAGCAGCTTTGTACGGATCGAGTATAAGCACACCATTTTGCGCCCCTGATACCACATCTTTCACTATCTGATCAGCTGGATCGCTTGTACGATCTGGGAATCCATAACATATCTTTGCATTAGTGGCGATAACGGGCGCCCTGACAACCTGCGCTTCCTCAGGGATATCAGTTCTCACACATTGCTCATCAGTCATTACTACGTCTGCAACGCCCGATCTTACGAATCTCAATTGTTGAGAGAGGGGACCCACAACTTTCGCTCCAGTATAGTATCTTGTAAGATCGATTGCCGTGCAACAAATGGCGCCGACTTCAACCTTCTCATCTAACTTATTTGCATGCAGGTAATCTGCTATCTCGACGCCTGAAGCAACGTTGTGCCCTATACACAGAATCATGGGTTTTGATGCATCAACAGTGCCCATGCCGCAGTCGACCAATGGAGCGTCGGAGGCACCCTTCGGAAAACCATAAGCTGATATCTGAGCGATGTCTGCGATTTCCATGCCAACATGATCGAGCATGCCTGCATGGAGAAGTTTCGACTCATAGTCCAAGTTGCTACCTTCTTGTCCAGTGTGAGTAGAAGCTAACAGCTGTGTTACTTCGCGCTCGCAGTAAGATAATCCTTCCTCAAGGTCTTCTAGTGTCTTTGGCTTTGTCCCCAGAACCAGTCTCATGTTGGGAGCTTCGACATCTATTTCAGCCCCGAGTGAAATGGGTGTGGACGGACCATATTTCCTGATAAGATGTTCCGTTAGGTGCCTGGCGTGAGCAACGTGAGCTGTACAACCCATAAGCCCTGCCATCAGGGACATTCGAGCCTGTTGCGTACCTATGTTTATGCCGCACGCTCCCTTCTTGCCTGCTGTCAGGTCACATTTGCCCATTGTGCAAAGGCAACACATGTCACAGATCGGGGTGTAGAATGGTTTGTACCTTGCTAGTAATTTCTGATCCCATGAACGCAAGGTTTCAACCGCAGGGTAGGGGGTGGGACCCATTGGCTCCCATTCGGCTTCTTCTTCAGTGACTATTTTGCCGATGCTGAGATCTAGACCTTTTATGATTCCAAAACTCGACTGGATTTCGTTCGCCTTAATTCTTGCAGGTTTATTTGCCATTCGTTAATTGGCCTCCTTTGATTACCTATAACCATAACTTCTGTAATATTAGCTTATTCAAGATGAGCAGTATTCTAATTAGAGACCACTTGAGCTTAACTTATTTTAAACTTTTGTCACACGAAAATGAATATAATAAGCATGAAAGTTCTGAGATTGGGGCGAGTCATCATCGGATCGTTAGTTTCATCAGACACCCCTTTTCAGTAACATCTCTTACAACATCAACTAGTATGCTGTAGCGATTGAGATTCCATGTTGTGAGAGAATGAGAGTTACTCATCCTCCTTATTTGCCTGGGTGCAGAATTGTGCCGACAGTGAGATTTGATAACAGATAAGTCAGCAGCACGTATGGCCACATATATCCCGCGAAGACGTTCCAGCTTATCAGGATCTCTCCGACAAGACGCCCTATAGCAAGACTTCCTCTCCATTCAAATAAGAGTTCCAAGCCCAACCATAGAAGCCCAACATGAATCAGGTCTATGGTTTCATACTATTTGACATATCGGAGCAGGAAATACGCGAAAACGAGGATATGCGCAATTTGGGTGGTCATTCCGATTTGGTGCGCAACCAGAAACCCTCACATCGATTCATAAATCATATTCATGAGTATAAAGAAGTTGAACCTGAAACCAATGTCTCAATCAGCCAGACGCGAAAAGCCATCTTCAATGAAGGGATGTTCATCGGGCTCATCCTCATAGAGAAGATTGATCTTGGTTTGTTGCACTAAGGGTCTGGAGCAGAATAATCCGGATAGTGCTCGTCTAGGCAACACTACCATAGAATGTCACGAACCAACCTGCCCCCCTGGGAATGTGACAAATCTCCCAAAGGGTACCCAATGAACCTCCTTTGGAACATCTCTTAGAGCCATGTCTTCACCGAGGTAGGTGAAACGGGCTTCTGGACCGCCCAATTCCTCAACTACTCTGTCGATAGCATAATTGTCCGTAATCCATGGAGCCCAAGCTAACGCGAACCCAACTAGTAGTACTGCACCAATAATGAGCCTTATTCTAGCCTTCATGACAAGACACTGGAAAACTGAAGTTTATCAATCTTTGGTTCCTAAAAGCAAAAGAGGGCATGTCAGGTGAATGTATCTTATCATCAATTTTGTTTGCTCTGGCCGGCCTCTTCCGAAAGAATTTGTATTCTTCTTCCTTCGGTCAGGGCTTGTGTGGTCTTCTTTCTTGCGCTCTGGAGGAACCTCCATACTGTTCCCCTCGAGACACCCATTCTCTCTCCAGCCTCCTCTTGAGAGAGCCCTTCGAGGTCTACGAGTCTGAGAGCTTCCAGTTCGGCTGGCTCAATGCAGATCGCTTCCTGATTCCCTTCCGGAGTGGGAGTAAACATGTCTGTTGTTGGAGCCTTCTCTACGCTGATGGGCTTTGGAAATCGCCCTCTTCTACCGTGCCTGCGTCTATTTCGCCATCCCATGACAATCACCTACTAGCTCTCAACACAAGGCTTATATATTTTTGTGTCTTATTCCATAATTGAATGTGTGCATAAGCACAAAATAGATTATAGAGGTGAAAAAGGACATGGCATATGGTTGGAGAGGCAGAGGCGGAGGACGATGGCCTGGAAGAGGTCCCTTCAGCTATCTACCGCCTTGGCAGAGGCCTGGCTGGCTCTATGGCAGAGGCGCATGCTGGTGGTTGTTCAGGCCTTATGGAGCTTACAGAGCATACGTGCCACCTGCAGGTGTGTTGCCCCCAGACGTGGTGCCTGCATTGAAGCCTGAAGATGAGACAACATTGCTAACTGAACAAAAAACGTTCATGGAAGAACAACTAAAGGCTATACAGGAAACGCTAAAGAAGATGCAGGAGAGACTAGATGAACTGAAAAAGTCAGAGTCCAGCCAAGTCTGAAGCCTCACTCTTTTTTGAACGTACGAAATTGGATAACATGAGTCAACTTGGAGGTGGAAAGAAGGGTGAGCAAAACTAGGATTGCTGTAGCAACAAACGGGCGTAGAGGGCTGGAAGATTCTGTTTCTGAGGTTTTTGGGAAAGCCAAGACTTTCACAATAATAGATCTCGAGAATGACGAAGTTAAGGACGTACAAGTGGTTGACAACCCGGCCGCATCCTATCGCTATGGTTCTGGACCAGTAGCATCAAAAACACTAGCAGATCTCAAAGTAAACTCGGTGATGGCAACCCAATTCGGTCCAGGAGCTTCAGGTCTACTTGAGCATCACAACATTGGGAGAATCTCAGTTAGACGCAACAAGAAAGTTGCAGATTGTGTAAGAGAAGCTTTGTCGAAGTCGAAGGGTTCTGCCTTCGAGTAGCTGCCGACGAATCGACTTCTCTAGTGTGACAGGAAACATTCACAGCTGTGTTGCATGGATTTTCTTTCCAGCATTCTCTTCAAATAAGAGACCGTCAGAGTTGTGAGGCAGAATCTCGGGGAGAGAATATTCGCACGAGAACGCAAGTGTCGGATAGGTGTTCGGGGCTTAGCAACAGTTCCCTATCCATGTGAGTGCTCCTCGCACGCGTCTAAAGCGGCGCACTTGCCTATGGGGAGAAAGTGATCGCTGGTCGCTCCCGTGCTATCGATGCAGCATCTTCCACTGCGCTAGGAGTCTTAATCTCTTCGAAATCCGAAATATAATACCATGATAACGAAATTCAACCTTGAAAGCAAGAAATCGGGGAAGAATGGATTAAAAGGGTGATAATGTCTGAGAACAAACGAAGCTAAGAACAGATAACGATTGCCCAGAAAAACCCAGTCGACAGAAAAAGCATAAACCTCAGAGTAAGAAGGACGCGCTGATAGTGAGCAAAGGAAATATGCTCTTTAGGGAAGGAGAAAAAGCGGCTAGACTATCCGCCTTTGTTCTCCTTGCTCTCAGTATATTGAAGGGAATTGTGGCTGTTCTTTCTGGCAGCATAGCCCTTCTGGCTGATACTATTCACTCCTTTTCAGACATCTTCTCTTCAATAGCAGTCTGGGCAGGCCTGAAACTCATACAGAAAAAGCCAAGTGAGAAATTTCCGTACGGCTACTACAAAGCAGAGACTTTCTCTCTTCTGACAGTTTCTCTGATAATCACAGTATCAGGTGCATTGATATTAAAAGAGTCAACAGATCAGCTATTTGAACCTAAGGGTGTCTCCTTTCCAGTGCTCGCATTGACAACCGCCGGCCTCTCTGCGCTAGTTTCCTACGTCCTTGCTAGAATCAAAGGAAAGACTGGACTCAAGATTGGTTCTCAGTCCCTAATTAGTGAGGGGCAACATTCCTTGGTTGATGTCTACACCTCACTGCTGGTTGTCGCCGGAGTCCTGATATCTCAATATGGCTATTTCGTAGCACAGGTTCTGGTAGGCTTAGCAATCGGGGTATACGTAGTTAAAGTGGGACTCTGGTTCGGAAAAGACTCTGTACTAGTTCTAATGGACGCTTGTCTGAGCCCTCAAAAAGCAAAGGAAATAAGAGAAATAGCAGAAAGCGTGCACGGAGTTAAGGGAGTTCACAATATCAGATTGAGGAAATCTGGGCCCGTTTCCTTCGGTGAGATGGAAATCGAATTACAGGACGACCTTCCTTTGAACAAAGCCCACATGATTTCGGAGGAGATTGAAACAAAAATCAGAAAACAGTTGAAAGACATAGAGTCAATTACTATTCACATGGGACCTGCAGTGAAAGAAAGAATCAAGATTGCCATTCCAGTACTAGAAGACAAGAGATTAGAATCAATGACTGCCCTTCATTTTGGAAAAGCGCCTTATTTCGCCTTTGTCGTGATTGAAAAGGGACAAATAGAAAGGGTTTACATAAGAGTGAATAAAGCAGCAGGAATGACGCAAAAGAAGGGGATAGCCGTCTCTCACTTAATACTTGACCAAAAAGTTGATGTGCTGCTTGCAGGAGGAGTAGGAGAAGGTCCGTTCCACGTGTTAAGAGATAGCTCAGTGCAGATCTATTATCTTCCAAAATCAGTTGAGATTAGGGAAGCAGTCTATATGCTGAATCAAGGTATATTAGACAGAATGGTGTCACCAACTCAAAACCATGAAAAAGACAGCCGCCAATGAATAGATTCGGGTAAGACTGCACATCATTATCGAATTGATGTTCTAGGATCTATGTTTAACAGAATTGCCTGTTTTGCTTGGCAACTTTCGCATGTAGTACAGGTTTCCCTCATAATCGAGTTCTATGATTTTGTTTTCGCGCAAAAGCTTCTCTATGATTTGCCAGTCTGCGTTTGCCTTCCTCAAGAACTCTTTCACTGCTTCCTTGCGCATGGGATGAACAGCTGTTATGGCTAACAAGTCTTCTCTAACGTTTCCTGTGAAGGCGAAGGCGTTCCCTTCGTAACCAATCAAATACTCGACTCTCTTTGGGCTGAGCTCTTGAATGAAGGCTTGAAAGGCAGCGTTTATTACTTCCTCCGCGGGGCGTTTAACCCACTTCTCTGTTGGGGGCCTTGTTGGAA
Organism: Promethearchaeati archaeon; assembly: GCA_019058495.1. Taxonomy (GTDB): domain Archaea; phylum Asgardarchaeota; class Atabeyarchaeia; order Atabeyarchaeales; family Atabeyarchaeaceae; genus JAHPYV01. The sequence continues at coordinate 8,415 of JAHPYV010000002.1, read as the reverse complement.
TCGCAATATAGGCTTTATCAAGTTTCTTCAGATGTCTCAGAAATCCCGCTATCCTTTCGGATTCAGCTCCATAGTTTATGCCACTGACAAGCATGGTCTCGCTGACAATTGTCCCTTTGAATGCTGTTGCGAAGTCAACTACACCTTCCAAGACTCTGTCTAGCTTCAGATCTTTGTGAGGTCTGTTAATGTTTCTCCATAGATCCTCGGTAACGGCGTCCAATTTCAGAGAAGCAAAGTCTGCTTCAAACAGATCTTCTCTCACGTCTTCCCGCCAGAGAAGCGAGGCATTAGTCAAAACAGCTATTGGAATTCCAATCTGTTTTAGAAGAGCTATTTCTTGACGCAAGTTAATTTCTAGGGTTGGCTCTCCATCCGGGACGAACGTCAGATAGCCGATTTTTTCATTCCGCGAAGTTGCTTCATCAACTTTTGTTTTGACCTCACGGAAAATGTCTTCTGGCTGATAGAAGGCTTGCCTTTCAACAGTCATGTTCATCGTTTTTCCTAACTGGCAGTAAACACATGAATAAGGACACATCTTGGCTGGAATATTGTTTATTCCCAAGCTTCTTCCAAGGCGTCTTGACGGAACAGGACCAAAAGCTGACATTTCCAAGCCTCGCAGATCAGTCACTTCCCAGCTTTAAAGCTGAAAGAAGCTTTCTCCACACATTCTGTATTTCTTTGGCGACATCGCTTTTGAGGGCGTATTCGACTACAGGCTTTCCATTGACCATGGCTTCTGTTACAATGCGATTGAAGGGAATCATTCCAGCAACTTCTATTCCGTTTTCTTCGCAAAAATCCACGATCATCTCCGTGTTATATTGATTTATGTCATACATGTTCACGCAGACAAACGGTTGCACATTGAATTGCTTCAGTAGTTGCAGTGCCCTCTTGAGGTCGTGGATCCCAGACATAGTTGGCTCAGTAACAACCAGACCTGCATCCGTTCCAGTCACTGAAGCAATCGCGGGGCACCCTATTCCAGGCGGACCATCAATTATGATGAGACTGCCGCTCAGCGTCTCAGCTAGTTCTTCGGCTTTTTGCCTTACTAAGGTCACCAGTTTTCCCGAATTTGCTTCACCGGGTCTGAGCATGGCGTGGACCATGAAACCATATTCGGTTCTCGAGACGTACGCGTGTCCAGAGATTCGTTCAACCAGACTCGCCGCTTCCACTGGGCAGACGATGGCACATACGCCGCAACCTTCGCAGGAGAGGGGATCAACCTCAAACCTCGCTGTGATTCCACCATACCTACATTTCTCTCTACACAAACCGCACTCGGTACACTTCGCCTTATCGATGACAGCCAGCTTTGATCCCTTGAATTCGTATGTTTTGATTATCGTGGGATGCAAAAGCATGTGAAGATCAGGCGCGTCAACATCACAATCTGCTAAGACAGGGTTTTCTGCCAAAACAGCAAACGAGCCTGTTACTGTTGTCTTACCTGTGCCACCCTTACCACTGAGAACCGTCAATTGCTTCATTTACTAGAAATCCTCCTTACCTGATCAAATAACACCCTTAGTCTCTCTCCCCACTCAGGAATCTCTAGGCTGAAGGGAATTCCTCTGGAGTAGAGTTCTGCAATCCTTCTTTGAAAAGGAATCTCAAGTAAGATAGGTATGCCCTTCTCGCTACAGAAGTCATAAATCTTCTTGTCTCCAATGTCTGCGCGGTTGACAATCGCTCCAACAGGGATCTTCATATCTTCGAGAACCTGAACAGCGATATTCAGGTCGTGTAAACCAAACGGTGTGGGCTCTGTGACGAGAATGCAGAAATCGCATCCCTTCACAGTCTCAATCATTGGGCAAGAAGTTCCAGGCGGAGAGTCAAGAATCACGTTCTTGCCGACATCGAGCTTCTTTTTGACTTCCTTTATGAGAGGAACAGACAAAGGCTCGCCTACCTCGAGTTCACCGAACACGAGTTCCAAGTCTCCTTCGCGAATCACTTTAATCACCCCAATCCTATGTCTTTCTTCTGTGATCGCTTTCTTGGGGCAAACTAGAAGACATCCTCCGCAGCTGTGGCAGACCTCAGGAAAAATCATAACTCGCTCTGACGCGACAAAGATGGCATTGTACTGGCAGACTTTTGCGCATTCCCCACAATGGTTGCATAGTTGTTCATTTACACGAGGAACCAGAATTGAAACCGGCTCCACTTGATTTGTCTCGTGATGGAAAAAGAGATGGGCGTTCGGCTCTTCTACGTCGCAATCCAGAAGTTGAGCGCTTCCTATGGAGATCGCTAAGTTCACAGCTATCGATGTCTTCCCCGTTCCTCCTTTTCCACTGGCAACAGACACAATCACAAATAACACCTCGAAAAGTAATCGGAGATCGTTCATGCAATCTGACATGTTAGCGACTTGATTTTATCAGAATTGTTGGCGGCTCAAATTGTGGTACCAACAACGGCACCTGAAACCTGTTCTGCATCGACTCAAGTTGCATTGTATCGGAATCCAAGATGACAAACTTCAGAACCTACCAGATCTTGGATCCAATATGGCGCCCAAGCCATACGACGCAACTGATACAAATATCCTTGCATTGTTACCTCGCTCGACAAGTTTCAGGGACAATTCGGGAAAACCAATAGTCTCTCGTTATGGAACAGGTTCAACTTCACGCCTAGAGGAGACAGAGAGCCCGACTGAACCGCGAGATTCGACTCATGAATTCGCTCAGACACCACACTTAACTTTTATCAACCTAGAACTTAGGTTCGATTTGATATCAATTAAGGCCAAGTCATGTTCATCATTCGGTAGTTTTACCGTTAAAATGCTCTTCATTCGCCATTGCTTCCGCTTTGGTACGTCGCACTATTTTATCTTGGTGCTCGGGCGGCGAGTAGACCGTGTACAATTTGAGTTCCGATTGTTTAGAGGTGTTGATAACATTATGCTTGGCGCCCGCAGGGACGATAACTGCATGTCCGTCCTTGACAGCATGTCCAACGCCGTCAATAATTACCTTTCCTTCTCCTCCCTCAAACCGAAAGAATTGATCCACATCCTCGTGGGTCTCCTCACCTATTTCTTCGCCGGGCTTCATGCTCATGAGCACAAGTTGGCTGTACTTCCCCGTATACAAGACGCGGCGGAAATCAGTGTTTTTCCTCGTCTCTTTTTCAATAGCGGTTACATACCCTTTTATATCCATCACCTCTTGCTAGATGGCTTCCTCGGAATAACCTGACTGTTTCAATAACTCAAGTTCATCTGTTGCTGACTCTCCGAACATTACCCCACATCCCACGATCTTGCATTGTCCTTTTTCCAGAGACCCACCCTATTTGTGATGCGCCTCATGGCAGCCTTCGGTGAGCTCCTGGAGTTTATCGTCCTTGTACGCGGCGATCACTCCTCTAACTGTATTAGCATTGGCCTTTAACACTGCTACCCCTCTACCTTGGAATCCCTGTAAACCTCTTGGGCCCATCCCATAGACTATGATTGCATTTGGCTTTAACTCCAAGACGTTGTCATGGGCTTGGCCCACTCCGCCAGCATGCTCACCTATATTTGGGGACGTTCTCACACTCGAAACCTCCCCATTCTCATCCAAGTCAACAACAGCGAAATAGGGAGCTCTTCCAAAGTGCTCGGCCAGCTGAGAGTTGAGCCCACTTTCGTCTACTGTTGGAACCACGATTCTTACACCCAATCTCTTACCTCCTTCCTTCTTGATTTTGTCCAGCATTCTCTGAAGTTCTTTTCCTTTTATATCTTCAAGCTCTTTGTCGTTTGTACTCTCCGAGTGTCTCATCGTCGTTGCCCCCAACGGCGTCCTCTACCCATACCTGTGCCGAAATGCCCAGGAACTGTCGGTGAGCTTGCCTCCTCTAGTTCCCCTTTCCGATATTTCTCAAGGGCCTCTATTACAGTCCCACTAGCCCCTATCATGATTCTTACCCCTGCAGCTGATAGCGCTTGGAAGGCATTTGGACCAATGCTTCCAGTTATCAGCACCTTAGTGCCTCTACTCGCGATGGTTTGCGCTGCCTGAATTCCCGCACCGCCCATTGCGCCAGAAGCCAGGTTTGGAATAGCCTCAAATTGCGTTGTTTCTGAGTCCACAATCACAAAGTATGGACATCTACCAAACCGCGGGTCCACCTGAGCTTCCAGAATGCCTGATGCCGCAGTCACACATATTTTCATTAGATCACCACATCTCAGTTGATCTTTGTGATATTTCCGAATGATTAGGCTGTTTGATTCCCTGAGATGCTTTTGTCTGCGTACTCTCAACTCGCTTTCTGTTCTCCAAGAAATGCTCAATTCTCTTGGTGATTTCTGTGAACGCGTTTGTCGCTGCCGAGTCTGCATGCTTAATTATGAATGGGGTTCCATCGTCAGAGTCCTGGCAAATCGCGGGGTCAATTGGGATCCTCCCTAGGAAAGGAACCGAGAAGTCTCTTGCCATTTCCTGCCCTCCGCCAGTTTTGAAGGTGTTGATTTCATGCCCGCACTTCGGGCAGATGAAGCCACTCATGTTCTCGATTATTCCAATTATGGGAATGCTCAATTGTTGGGCAAATGTCACAGCCTTCTTCACTACATCTTGGGCAACCTTGTTGGGCATTGTAACTATTACTACGCCATCCATATTGGCGATTAACTGCATTATGCTCAATGGTTCGTCGCCAGTTCCAGGCGGAAGATCTATAAACAGGAACTCGAGTTCTCCCCACACCGTGTCGGAAAGGAACTGTTCAATGGCTACCATCTTTAGCGGGCCGCGCCAAATCACAGGCGCCTCATCATTTGGAAGCAGAAATGCCATAGACATGACCTTGATCCCCAGAGGACCTATCACAGGGAGCATTCCTTCAGGATCAGGGAGGAGCCTCTGACCTTTGAGACCCAGCATACCAGGCACACAGGGACCATGAATGTCTGCATCAAGAATGCCCACAGAGTTGACGTAACCCCGCATTGCGAAAGCCACAGCGAGATTCACGGTCACAGTGCTTTTACCAACTCCTCCTTTGCCGCTTATCACGGCAATCTTGTGCCCAATCCTGCTCATTCTGAGTTTGAGACGCTGCTCCCTTTCATACCTCTCCTTTCTCGGATCGTTGCATCCCTCAGTCTTCGAGCAGGAATCACATTTGCCGTCACATTCATTCTTCATAGCTAATCTTCTCTTGTCTGTGCTAGACGCGACTAGTCAATCATTTATAGGCGAAAGTGTTTAATACCTAACCCATATTTATATATGTTGTTTAGAAACCAAACGAGGTTCTGAACTTGGATAATGTTGACCGAAAGATAATTTCGCAGCTTCAGTTGAACGGGCGCACGACACTAGAGGAGCTTGCCAAGAATACTGGATTTACAAGCATGGGAGTCAAGAAGAGGATGCAGAAACTCACGGAACAAGGTATCATCAACGTGTCAGCCTTGCTCAATCCGGTCTCACTAAGGCTTTCCCCCGCCATTGTGATGCTTGAAATGGAAAGTGCGGAAGCGACACAGAACCTTCTCAACCGATTCAAAGATTGCCCCAGGGTGGTTCATATTTTCAAGGCAATAGGAGGCTACAACCTCATCGCTCTCGTCATTGCTGAAGATCAAGATACTCTTGAGAGCATTTCCACGGAGAAATGTTCCCTGAGAAGCGGAGGAGGAATACGCAGGTCGGAGTTCTACCCAATTGGTGAGATCCGCTTTTCCCCGTTCCTGCCAATAAGGGAGCACCTTACCCACAAAGGAAGAACCATTGCGCCCTGTGATGTTGATTGCAGGCCTTGCGCTCGATATCAGAATCGAAGATGTGTTGGTTGCCCAACGACGATTCACTATAGAGGCACGCTTTAGTGCGCGATAAATGAATACTGGCTGAAGGAGCTAGGGGAGGCGTATCGCCGGTTGGACAAACTGGATATGCAAATCCTCATGCTCTTACAAGAAAACGGCCGGATGTCTTACAGCGAAATCGCAGATAAGCTCAATACTACAGTGATGACGGTTACAAGGCGCGTAAGGTTTATGAAGAAGACCCGGTACAATAGAGAAATTCACTGCGGTTGTTCACACTGACACTGTTGGTAGGAATTATGGGCTCTGTCTTTTGATTCAGCTTAATTGTCCATTTGACATAAGTGACGTTTCAGCCGCCTTGTCAAATTGCAAGAATCTTTGCTATGTGCGCCACATCACTGGCGAGTTTGAGATTGCTGCAATGGCGAGGCGCAAAGATAAGGAAAAGGCATCAGAGCTCATCAAATGGGTTTCATCAGTAAGGTGTGTCGTTAAAGTTATCCCGCACAGCGTGCTGAAGACGGTCAAGGAAGACCTAGACACAGATCTTGGTTAGCGAACGAAAGACGGTGTTCGAACGTCGAGCAGCATGACATGATTGGTGAAGGTAGGTTGCCTACCAGGTAAGGAAGAAAAATCGGACATGGGGTATGTTTCACTATGTTAAGCAACATTCCAAGAATTACTCCTCCTCCCTCCGTAATTGGTGACTTAGGTAAGATGTGCTTTGAGCATTTCTATTTTCATCAGGGATAGCAGAGCACACTGCTATACGCAACTGTGATGCCCCCTAGCGTGCGCTTGATAAAACTATACGCGAAGTCTCTCATCGCTCTCATGATGGGGAGGACTCTCGCGTCCCTAGATGCACCTATCATGTCTTTGGGCACCTCACGTAGGACAGAATCAGACTAATAGGTTTAAACCAAAGTCAGTTTGACAGCAAATGACTACTAGAAGCAGGAATTCGCCAAGACGCATGCCATGGCTTATCATCAGAACCTTGTACAAGAAGGCTAGCTGAGGAAAAGTGTGTACCTACCGAGCAGGCACTACCTAAAGATTACATAAAAAGGTGGAAATAGTCGAGGTATGGAGGACCTCTATTGGCTCAAAGCATCCTTCAGGTATATCTTATGAGGCCCCAATGCTCCTCCATAGTTCGCTGCAGTGATTCGCTTTACGTTATTCACAGCTGCTGCTGCTTTGACTCCAGCAATTGTCGCGTTCCTTATGTTTTCTATCGAGAGCCCGTCCATTACGATCTCATAGACAGATTGGACGTCATCAGGCAGTTTGAAGTCAGGCGTCTTGCCCCGAAGAGTTGGACAGAAGGGGTGGTTTGTTGACGCTTTGAGAAACTTGCTGTACTTGAGAGACCCTACCTTTGATCCTGATCGACAGATTCCGCCTGGGAAAGGTGTTATTACTCCTTCCACTTTGTGTATTGCTTTAATTGCTGCTTCTGCTGCTTCCAGCGCGGCATCCTGCGTTTTCCCGAGAATCAGCATGTTTCCCCCGCCAACTCCTTTCTTCGCCGTGAAGCTCTCTTCTATGATGAAATCGCCCTCCATGACGGGAACGTGCCAGATAGCTCTCCCAGCTAATTCACCTTTGCTCTCAAAGCCATCTCCGAAAAACTTCGTCTTCTTGCCGGTATCGAAAGTGAGTTCGCCGCCATTCAGGCCATTGAAAATTGCTGTCGTTGGACAGGTTAGCATGCACTGCGTTACCCTTTCCAGCACTTGCTCTTCGAGTCTCTTCTTGCTAGGATGACAGATCTGAACAATCACTCCAGGGCGATTATCCGGCGTCTCCTTCGATCCAACTGTTTTCTCTATTCCCGCCTCGGCTGGACAGAAGATTATGGACGTAGCAAAACCTACTGAGGAGTTTCCTGCTTCAAGAGCCCATTTCTCATTCTTAGCTGTGATAAGTATTCGACTTACCCAAATGTCGAAAGCCTCAGCGTAAGTATCCTCGATTTCGCTCTTACTCAATTTCAGCATAGACATACAAACGCCCTCCAATCCGGTTTGTTATGATCAACTACGCGATTACTTCTCTTGCCTCCTTCCACAAAACCACAAACAATGGGGTATGAATGTTTCTTTATAAAAGACTATGGGACGGGTTCTGAGTTACGTAGTCATAGATGGACATTCGTAGCTCTGGGGTTTCACCATCCTCGTCTCCCTCGCGAGTTCATCGGGAGCCTCATTGGACTTCACCCCCGTCTGGGTGCGAACCCCCTCAAGAACCTCACAACCACACGAAGGCTTAGCCTAGCTCACCGTCACAGAAGAGAGAGCACACGCACATATGGATGCGCTGGCTCTCCATGTGCCGTGCAGCCTTCTGACTTCGGATTCGGGGATGCGTCTTGTGCCGCCAGCTGTCCTGACTACACGGACTTTGTTCTCATTGCCCCATCTCTGAGTCGTCTTCGTGCCCACTCCGAGAACTCGATTCGCCTCCTTAACACTAAGAAGCCGCTCCACGTGGACACTATACACTTACGTCTACTTATGACCACCAATCACGAAACTGTTGCTGACAGCACCGATTCGCCGTCCACGGAATATGACGTCTCCCTAACCGTACGGGCGTGCTAT
>JAHPYV010000232.1 GCA_019058495.1 Promethearchaeati archaeon | reverse complement strand
CCATCCGTGTGTTGCAGTGTGGACAGTAGACCTCCCCCCCGCGCATTCGGTTACTGGTGAGCTACATGTCGCGCAGACTGAGGATGTCTTGGACGGGTTAACGTAATAGATGGGAATCCCTTCCCACCTGGCTTAGTATTCTATTGCCGCTGCAACTCAGCGAAGCTCCAGCCATTCATTCTCGCTCTGTAATCTTTGCCCTGTCCATTTCCTTTCCGGTAAAGCTTCCGTATACCTTTCAGATTCTCCATGACGATGCCAAGTTGCTTCTCCTTAGCTTGCCTAACTATGCTTGCTGAAGTATTATGCAGTATCCAACCAACTTTGTTTCTCTGGATTCTCCCGTATTTAGCGTAGACCTGTTTTCGTATTCTGTAGTCGTTCCGTTTGAAGCCCATTTTGGCTTGCCTGCAATCTTCCTTGATTTCCGTTGCCCTTGAGAGGTCATACTTCTGGATGTTGCCCCCTGAGTCTGTGATAGTTACGTTGTCGAGGTTGCGGTCTATCCCAATCAGACCCGCGGGTTCCATCTGGGCGACCTCTTTCGAGAAGGCTACGGATACGGTGCAGGCAGTCAAACAGACTGAACGTATAGTATGACCCTCAATAGACCGGGTTCTGTTAACTCTTAGGGTGATAGCTGGTGCTGTTAACCGTCGGGTGACGCGCGGTGAAGAGTCGGCTTCCAGTTAGACGGTAGTCGCTCACCGATAGAGACCCTCCTAGTTGAATTTGCCTCCTCCAATAGCCGACTTAATTCGGTCGTACTCTTAATATTCAACTTACCACAGTTTTGGCAGGTAAATTCCAAAGTCGGAGAGGGCTTATTCCTGTCACGTTGACTCCCAAAAAATCCTGTCCACTTCTTCAAGTTCGCTTCTGTGAACTCGATCTGGTTAACCCAACCACAGTGGTAACAGACGATTTCCACGAATAGCATAAAATATTCTCCTACACCCGACATCAATACCAACTAAGCAGATCACAGGTGATAGATGTACTTACTCTGTATCTTTTACTACGCTCACGGACTCAAGATAAATTATTTTAGCACTTGGATTGTAGTATAATGCAAGCCTTTGATGTTCTAAGAAATCCATCCCTATTATGCTTGGATAAAGTTTGACTTCATCCCTCGTTTTTTGGTCTAGTTTTGTAGGTACTAATGCACCAATATTAGGTAGATCTGCCTTGAAAGGTTCGTTTTTTTCCGTTTTGAAGGTCATACTAGCAGGACCAAGTGAATGGTTGAAAAAGGTGAGTCCTCCCAGTCTTACACTTGGACCTGATTGCATTTTGCTGATAGGCATTCTTGAACTTAGAATATCACTTGGGGATAAGACTGTAGACGAGCTTCCAGTATCAATCAAGGCAACGACTGGCTTAGAAACATGAGAAGTTCTTAAGAAAAAGCTGATGTGCGGCAGAGGTCTTTCGCCGCCTGCAATTGTCTTCATCAAGCCAGGCAGTCTGGGCATTGTTTCCCCCCTCAAAGGATGAACGACACGTTTCTTGGGGGGATCGCTTCTATGAGTAAGGACGTTGCGTCTTCGCCAGCCTTTTCTAGTTTCTCTAGTAGTTCTTCCACTGTGTTAGCGTACGAAACAATACTCTTGTTCTTTATCGCAAGCACTTTCCCTTCATATTTGCTTCGCAATTTGTCGAATTCTTCACTGACCCATATGTTGTCTTCTTCGAATTTTCTAAGAATTTCTAGAATGCGTGCATCTTCTTGACTTACGCTCATTTCCCGTCTCAAACCTCCAGTTTTTCCTTATCCTCAGATTTAACTATGGTGTTGTCGAGTCAAATAACTGTTTCTGTCTTGTAAGTACACTCTTACATACTTAATAAAGAAGTTCGCAACATCTTAAGGATCGTAGGATCTGCTTATGAACTACCGGTATATCCTACCTTTCTATTTTTCTATTCTTGCTTATCTTCAACATCTTTATCTGCGTCGCTTGTATTGATCCATAACAACATTGCCTCTTCAACGGCTTCTGTTATGTTTCCTTTGTGCATCCCCTTTCTTTTGAAAACTGCCTTTCTAAACTTTTCATCCAGTTTATCATCTAATAGAACAGTCAGTTTTTTCGGCATAATCATATCTACCACATATTTGTGGTAATACGTTTTTACATATTTAACCTTTTCCGTGTAACCGTAGAGTTTATATGAGCGTTCGTATATACGGTTATACGGTAATGTGTGGTGTCAGAGATGTTCGATAGCCGTGAACAGAAAGGTCTTGAAATCGCTAATAGACTTAACCAGATCATGAGGGTTAACGATTGCTCATATAAAGTCAGATCCCAGTCGGGCAATAGTGAATACGAAGTTCTAAAATCCGAGTTGGGTTGGACATGCAGTTGCCCCGACCGTACCTACAGAGGTGTGAAATGCAAGCACATCTACGCAGTAGAGTTCTCCCTTACCATAAGGAAGCAAGTTCAAACAAGATTAGTAATTCAACCATTGGCTTCGAGTGTATGCAAATTCTGTAGCTCAGGGAACATCGTTAAAGATGCTCAACGGCACAACAAGTATGGAGACATTCAGAGGTTTAGGTGCGAGGATTGTGGAAAGCGGTTCAGCGTGAACATTGGCTTTGAGAAGATGAAGGCAAGTCCGCAGGTGATAACCTCTGCCATGCAACTGTATTCTACAGGGGAATTTTTGAGGAATGTTCGGAATTTCCTAATATTGCAGGGTGTCAGTGTCTCCCACGTGGCTGTCTATAAGTGGATAAGAAAGTACGTGAAACTCATGGAGAAGTATCTTGATCAAGTAAAGCCTAATGTCAGCGACACTTGGAGAGCAGATGAACTCTACGTGAAGGTGAAGGGTAACATGAAGTATCTGTTCGCGTTGATGGATGACGAGACTCGATTCTGGATCGCTCAGGAGGTAGCCGACACCAAGTATAAGCACGACGCGGGGAACCTCTTCCGAAAGGGAAAGGAACTCATGGGGAAGAAGCCCTTAACCCTGATAACTGACGGTCTTCAGGCTTACCACCTTGCGTACAAGAAAGAGTTTTGGACTTCACAGGGTCCAAGGACCCAGCATATCCAGCACATCACTATTAGAGGAGACCACAATAATAACAAGATGGAGAGAATGAACGGTGAAGTTAGAGACAGGGAGAAAGTTGTGAGAGGTTTAAAGAAGAAGGATACGCCTCTTTTGAAAGGCTACCAAGTATTCCGCAACTACGTTAGACCACACATGGGCCTAGACGGGAAGACCCCTGCGGAAGCCTGCGGAATACACGTCAAGGGAAACAACAAGTGGCTAACGCTCATCCAAAACGCCAGCCGTCACCCGACGGTTAACAGTGACACGGATCACCCGACAAGTTAACACTCATGATAGACGCATTCTAGGCTGACTTCCTTGAGCCTGCCTTCTTCTGCCAGCCGTTCTTGTGTTAGCCGTCTATCGAGTTAAGCTTTTTCATGTACCTCTTCCTGTTTGCCGACTGGTACTCTTCTCTCTTTTTCAGCATGAACCAGATGATCTTCAGCATCTTATTCGCTACGGCTATGATGGCTTTCTGGTCTCCCCTCCTTTTCTTGACCCGCTCGTAGAAGGATCTCAGCCTCGGATCATGGTTCACCGCCACCCTCGCCGACTCCACGATTATCCACCTGAGCATCCTGGAACCCTGCTTCGTAACGCTACCATGGTACTCCACGCCACCCGATTGGTGCAACGAAGGAGCCAACCCCGCCCAGGACACCAGCTTCTTGTAGTTCGAGAACCTATCCACGCTGCCCACCTCAGACTTGATCAGCAACGCCGTGTAGACGTCCACTCCCGTCAAGCTGAGAAGCAGCCTCACATCGCCGTCCCGTGACGCCTTAGCCGTGATCTCCTCGTCAACCCTCGCCACCTGCAGGTTGAGGCTCCCCAAGTGGGTCAGATGATTCTCCAGCATCAGCCTGTCAAGCCTCGGCAACTCCAGAGACTTCAGCCACCGCATACCAGCCTTGCCGAACAAATCAGAGAAATCGTGCTTCAGCCCGCTCCTGTCTATTATGGCGTGAACCCTGTTCTTCACCATGCTTCTCA
>JAHPYV010000231.1 GCA_019058495.1 Promethearchaeati archaeon | reverse complement strand
CACCGCATGCCTGCGGCAGTAGGTGCAGGTGGTGCAGGGTAGTTCGCTGGCTGATAAGGCTGTCCTGGGATTGGTCTTGGTGGTTCGTATTGCCTATCTGGGTACTGAGGTGCCATCTGTCCTCCGTAAGGTGTGGTTTCGACAATTCTAATTGGCTGGCTTGCTGCGATGTCAAGCCCCATTGCGATGTCCATGCTCGTGGTGAGGATGCATCTGACGTTTGAGAGCGATGATTCGTAGGTTGGCGGAGCTTGTAGGGGCACGTTGATGCTGAAGGGCGTTTCAGCTTGAAATACTCTGCCTCCGACCGGGGCTTGGGAGGCCTGCTTCAGTATCTCGGTCGTGGCTTTTCTGGTTTTGTGCAGTTGCCGTCTCGATCCATCTTAGAACGATGTCTATTTTCCTCAAGTCTTTCGAGGATGGATTTCTGAAGAGGCACTTGCCGCTGATGGCTTCACCTCTGCCGTATTGTCCCCTCTCGATGGTGAAGCTGATGCCGGTGCTTTGCGTGTTTCCTCAGGAGTCTGAGTAAGCGTTGACTGGTGTTGATTGGTAGGGTTGAGGGCTTGGTGAGATAACACTGAACTCTGAGGACTCTTTCACGTCCATACCTAGTGGAACGTCAATCTTCGCAGCTATCATGTACTGAATTCTCGCGTGTCGTCCTTGGTATGTCGTTGGGAGTTCCTGCTGAAGCGTAAACCTGAAAGGAGCGTTGTGGTCTCCAACTCTGCACTTGCCTTTCTCATCCGTCGGCAAAGGCATCGGATATTCCTGATGCAGGAACTCAGACTCCTGGACCGCGTTCTCTGTTTGCGTTTGCTGGGTTTTTCCTGATTGGACGGTCCTCTGGTAACTGATCTCAGTTCTCTCCTTTCCTATCAGGTATGCTGAGGCGCTCCTCTGGGAGATCGGTTTGTCTATGGACACGTGAACAATTCCCGAGACCTCTTCACCAAGAGAATAGACATTTTTCTGAAGCTCTATCCACATTCTAGGCATTGAACCTCACCATCAGCCTTAAAGATCGGATAAGGCGCGTAATTGCTTTTGTCTGATAGTACAGCGGGATGTTGTTCACAATATAAGTTGCGCGAATACTGGCCACAATCATAAGACTTGAAGCCGTAAGTTCGCAATGCACATGTAGCTAGAGCGCTCTCTCTCACAATTATTCCGCTAGTGAAGGTATCAGCGTTTAGGTTGTGCATCCTTGATGGATTTAAATCTGCCTCAGTAGCCCTGCCCAAGCCTGCTAAAGTGGTGCTGCCTGATGACGCGGTTGTCTGGCGCGCTAGCCTCGATAAATTATTCTTCTCAGGTCAGCCTTGACTACGGCAATCGCTTTTTCCTCTTCTTAGACCCTGAATAGTGCCCTGTATTTCCCGAGGCGTACTCTGAACGTGTCTTCTTCTCCTGGAAGTCTTGACTTTCCTCATCGCCCTCTGAAGCTGTCTTCATCCAGAGTGGTCGCAAATAATATATGACGGTTTGCACTACATTTGTGGCGGGCAACTTTCAGGAGGAGAGTGTAAGAGCAATCTGAACATTGCTTTCTTCGATTTTTACTGGGAGGGGAGAAACTGAAGGCGCTATGTTCCTCTGAGGAGACCTGAATGAATTGAATGATACTCCACAGCCACGGTCGCCTAGCTCAAAGAGGTACATCCTAAAGGTGATATTTCTAGGCGATGCTGCAGTGGGTAAGACGAGCATAGTGGCCCGGCACGTTGCCTCGACTTTCAGGGAGAACTATATTCCTTCTTTGGGCGCGAATATAACCTCTAGAGACTACAACATCGGAGGAAATGATATTACGCTCTTGATATGGGACATAGCTGCCCAAGAGGGGTTCGGCAGAGTCAGGCATGAGTACTACAATGGTGCGAAAGCAGCCTTCATAGTCTACGATGTGACAAGACCTTCGACCTTCGAAGATCTCATCTATTGGATCGGTGATCTAGATGAGGTCATCCGCAAGAAGATTCCGCTCATCCTAATTGGTAACAAGATTGATCTGCCAGCGGTTGTCAGTGCTCATTCGGGCGAGAGACTCGCAGCCGATATTGGAGCTGATTTCATTGAAACTTCGGCGAAGACTGGTGAGAACGTGGAAATGGCATTCGAGAAAATAGTCAGGAGACTGTCAGGGACCACTCTTTCCACTTTGCCAACGTAAGACGTAGACTAGCAGCACGTGTCAAGAGTATTCCCCTGCTCTTTGGTTTTTTTATTTCTTGCGGTGTTTTCCCTAGTTCAGGGCAAAGACTCGCCTTTTCGGCCCCCTCACGGGGCTAGCGTTAGGATCCTTGCTTAAGACGAAAAGCACATATTCGTGGCTTACACAGTGGTTGTGTGGATCGATGGGGGGTACGCTCTGATACCTTGATAGATACAGGAAGCGCCAATAAGAGTTTCAGTTTCAAGGTCGTGGTCCTTGGGGACATCGCTGTTGGAAAGACTACGTTGATTAGGAGACATGCCACAGGTAAGTTTCAACATGATATTTCACCAACGATCGGCGTCGACATCACCACTAAGTACTACCAGCTTCCAGCGGGGTTGCTTCTCATGTTGTCTGTGTGGGATGTATCTGGGGAGGAGATTTACAGTAAGCTGCGAAGCATGTACTACGGGGGATCCGCGGGTGCCATATTGGTATTTGATCTGACAAGATCCGAGACTTTTTCCCGCGTGAAAACGTGGTACGAAGATCTCAGAGCGAACCTGAAGGAGAGGATTCCTGCCGTCCTCATGGGAAACAAAAAGGATCTCGTTCCTAGTAGGGCAGTTGCCGAGAGCGATGCTAAGAACTTGGCTGGGAGCTACAGCTTGAACTACTTTGAGACATCTGCGCTCACGGGCGAAAACGTCGACAGAGCTTTCTACAGATTGGCTGCCTTGATAATTGAGGGGAAGAACCTGACAGCCGATGCATATGGGATACGCAAAGCATAGAGGACCTGCCGCTCTGAGTCGATGCATTCTATGGAGCATGGTTCGTTGAGAGAATTTCCAGTATGAAATTCAGGCAACTGATCATCGAAGCGTTAGCGGTTCGAATTCTCGGTTGCGAGAGTGAAATCATCAGCCCACAACTTTCTTGATGGTCGACATCGTAATGAATATCACTGATAAGTGCTTTTCATCTAGAGTCCGTATGTATAACTTGTCGTTTATGAAAAACTTGTCCACATTGACTGCTAGCTCGAATCTTCGCGCGACATTCTTGTATTTTCGGCGTATTTCCGGGTTGACTTGACTGGCTACCTTGGACAAGGTTTCTGGACATGATCGTCGATGAAATTGGGTGGATCCTGCTTTGGGCCTTGGTTCGCCGAATTCGATCACAAAGACGTTATACAGGGCGTTGATCTCCTTCGATATGTTTTCTAATTCTTTGATATCGTTCTTGTTTGTGCATCCATCGCTCAATAGGATTATTGCTGTTTTGTAGATCTGTCTGAAGTCGAGTTCATTTTTGATGATGAAGGACTGTATTGATTCTCTGGCTGATCGTAGTCCCCGCGAGATGCGTGTCCCCTTGTTTGATCGCCTTAATTCACTCCTTATTTTATCGGTGGGTGACGGTATTTCGTTCTCGCCCAAGTCAGATATTCTAATAAAATCATCAAAATACTTTACTGGCGTAACATCAAATGCAATTATCTGTATGTATATGTAGTCTCCCGAGAAGTCGCCTTCCTTCTTCTTGCGTTCCTCGCTCTTGAAGTAGCTGACTATGAATCTCAGAGTGTCTCTAACTAACATGGATTTGCTCTTCGTGCCTACGTGCCAGTCCATACTTACAGATCCGTCTAGCACAAAGACGACTGGCTGGATAATGGCGAGTTTAGGTCTGATTGGTTCAAGCATAGTGTTTCGCCCTGCAACATTGATAGGGTTTGTTGTGGTTGCGATTACTGTCAAGTAGGCTGAGAAAAGGTATTATCTTTGCTCTTGAGTAGAGTATGTGTTGAATTATCGTCAGAATGCTTGGCTAGAAAGCCTTGGAGGTCAACGGCGCCCGGGCGTTTCCTTTCATCGAGCGCTTCTATATAAACTCTGTAGAACAGCTCTGGATCTACATATCGGC
>JAHPYV010000230.1 GCA_019058495.1 Promethearchaeati archaeon | reverse complement strand
AAGCAGTTTACAGAACAATAATGCCAGACTGTAAAATGCCCCACGAAAAACAGGACAAGTCACCGAGAAAAACGCAGATTACAGAAACAGAAAAGCCACATGCAATGCGGAAAAGCAGATTCAAGCCAAGAAAATGCTCAGCCCAACCTAATCGCCAACAGGATGCCACACCTGGATTGCTGCTTTTGCACCCTTTGCTTTGATTGCTCTTGCTAGGTTCCGCAAGCTAGGGATAGTAGTGTCAGAAGATACATCTATTGTATAGTTTAATCCTTTTTCTATTCCACAGATTCCAACAAAGATCCATCCTGCCCCACCCTTGGCTCGTTCGACAAAGTAATTCGTGAGTGTCTCACCCATAGGAAACGCGGTGGTAAGCGTTGGCATGACAATTCTGTTCTTTAATTGAAGATTACATACCTTAATAAGTTCAAAAAGATATTTCAAACTCAAGCAACAACACACTCCAACGTGAGCATATCTAATAGCGATGTGGCGTTTGGAAGGTATTGATGTCATCTCATATATAATTAATCATAGCAGAAACTTGTTACACCGCTTTCGGTGCGCAGATCAAGAAACCAGAAGCATAGGAAGCATGCAATCCCGATTATTGCGTTATCTCTTATCCGTTATGGATTCTGATCCAGCGATCCATCTTGATTTTCACACCAAAAGAATTACTGCCGAAAATAAGTTCGATCCTGAAGGTTTGAGTCAGAGATCTCTCTCTGTTTCGATTCTCTGGTTCAGTTCCTCGTAGATCTTGTTGAATGAATTGATGTCAAGGTCTCGTATTGCGGTAATCATTCTTGAGAGGTCGTCCTCTCCCGTGGAATCGTCACAGTTGACAACTCCGTGTAGCCATTTGGAGAATTTGTCTAGTTCGGCGGAGAATTCCATAAAATTCTCTAGCTTAGGAAAAATAGGAAAAATCCTACTCTCACAGATCTTCGTAATCTCAAACATACTACCTAAGTATCCTTTATAATCCGTTAAGAGAGTCAATCCGATTAGTGTCGAGATTTCGCTGACGGAATCGGACTGCTCGAATCTCTTAATAGTATCAGCGAGAGCTGTTGCAGTCTGCTCGCGCTTCTTCATTATCTTAATAAGACGTATTGTTGCATCGGCAAGGTGTTGGATCATGCTCTCGATACTCTCTTTCGTGGAGTCGTCTTGGAGAAAAGAGGTGAACTTATCAAAATGGGGCTGCAACTTCGCCGTCATTAATTCCTGAAGCTTGCGATTAGTTTCCAACAGCTTTTTCACTGCAGTTTTGACTTCGGTCAGTTTGGCGGGCTCATCACACTGGCTTTGTCTCAGCATGTGAAGTCATACACCACCCGAATGTGCATCTCAATAGATCTCAGATTTCCTTTCCTAGTACCGTGTGTTGGTTCAGAGGGAGGCTCCAACCCTCCCCCCCTCCTCATCTAGGTCCGACTTTCTATTTATAGATTATGTCTTAGAAGACGGTTTATGCGTGCGGCCGGAAAAACCATTGTTTACTTCGCAAGACCACCCGCTCTGCAAGGGATAATTGATGCAGATCGGTTACAAAACAGCGCATGAGTTTTCTGTTTCAACTCTCATTGCATTATAGTAAATCTTCGACGCTGTCACATTTTCGAATGTGGTGGCATGTCATACTTCATGCGATGAGCTAAGAAGAATATCGGCTTTCTGTCTAAGCAAATGGAAAAGGCTACTGAAGATAAGGATAGGATAGCGACCCTTGGAATAGGGCTCAATCCCAAGGCAAAGTACGGTTTCATGATGGATAACATCGTTGAAGGAGCCGTCACGATAGCGATCGGAGACAACGAGAGTTTGGGCGGGAAAAATAAGTCGCCTACGGGATGGCCGCAACCATGAGCAAGGCAACAATGGAAGCAGATGGCAAGGCGATCATTAAGAACGGTCAGCTACAACCATAGCTCTCGCCTTTTTTCCATACTTCCTCGCAAGCACAGGTGATAGCACTAGGGGAACCATTTTACGCGTCCAAGAGATGTCGCCTGCGATTCACATGTTTTTGCTAGGTTTCATTGATCATCGTTCCCATCTTCCATGATTTTCGCTTTGGAGCTTTCCGAACTCAGCGCCATGGCAATTTGCTAAATCCTTTGCAGGCGTTTACTGATGCATAAGAACCCCAGAATTGTCATCCCCGACAAACCAGCGATCCAAAAACACCCTGCTATACAAGCGATTTAATAGTAATCAGCCTTAAGTATTGATAGACATGCGTCAGGACAGTGAAGAATGGAGGGGCAAGTTCCCCAAAGTTCTGGCATTAAAAGTAAGAAAGGGTGAAATAGAAAAATGGCTGATTACGCGAGAGGGATCAGAGCAGGGATAATTGCATCAGTAATATATGCATTGACGTGGAGTATCGTTCTCTTCTTCACGGGCGCGACTTTGCTAGGACTATCTGAGGCTCTTTGGGATCTGTCTGCAATTTCTTACTCAGTGTCCACGATCATCATAGGAATTATCGGCGGAATAATAGTAGGAGCAATTTTCGCAGCACTATATGACAGTTTACCCGGTAAGTCCTCGATAGTAAAAGGAATCATCGCGGGACTAATATTCTGGTTAATCTTCGGTCTGATATTGGGTTATGCCACCTATGGATTTGCGATGCTCTACCTCGGTCTCACGCTTGCCTTCCAAGTCTTCTTGTTTGGTATCCTGCTTGGACTCATCTGGGACATGTTAAGCAGAAGGAAGAAGTAGGCGCGTCTTATTATTGGTCTGTTCTATGAACTGAATTCGCGCGATCTCACTCCTTTTTTTCTTTTCACTCTGTGAGCGAGAGGAGCTGCCATTTCGCATGTTGCTCCTCAACAGTGAGGCTTGGAACTCGATTTTAGGTTGATTTGCCGTGCTCCTTTGGTTTCGTATGGGTTGGTTAGATGATCAGTGTTTTTCGTGTTTTCTTCTTGGCACTTACTCGCAATTTGAAGATAGCCAAGTGATTGCGTTCTGCTCCAGCGTTGGCTCTGCATGCTTCTCAATCATCTCATGCGACCAGTATGTGAGACACGGTGATCGTGCCATTCGAATAGTCACTACTGATCTTCTTACCTAGACAATTTCCGCACTTTGTGCGGTCAGAAGTTGCTAATTCCTTGGTTTCTCCGTGTTCACTGATCAGAATTTCGCAACTGCCTCGCTAGTTCCCCAAATTGCCGATGATTTTCTTGTCTTTGAATGGATTGAGGATAATCAAGCTTAAATATCGGCGGACACTATTATCCCGACAAGCTAAGGATTGGTGACTTAAGCTCGCCAAGTCCTTGGACTAAATACCAAAGAAAGTGAGAAACATATGGCAAAAGGAAAAGCAAAACCAATGTATGGATTCATTCTCAGTCTCATCGGTGCTATTATCATGATAATCATGGGAGCAGTCTACCTTGCGATTACATCCTATATACCTATTCTCGGCTTACTCGGTCTATCAGTGCTTGGAATCCTTGGGATCATTTGGGGAATTATAGTTCTAATCCTTGCCTACTTGGCATATTCCGGAAAAGGCAAGATTTTGGGCATCCTAGTGTTGATCTTCGCTATAATCAACGCGATCGTCGGGGCTGACTTCTTATTCATCGGTAGTATACTGACGTTCATTGGTGGTCTTCTCATCTACATCGAGAAATAGGGCTGAGGAAGAGAAACTGTCAGTTTAATTCTTCTTTTTTTCTTTTGTATTTTCCAAGTTAGCGGAGAGCATTTTCATTTGGTCTATTTCTTAGTGGTGTTGTGCTAGCGGGAGCACTTGGGTATTCATCGGTGTTTGGCTATATTCTGTTCTTGATGACTTCTTCTGTCTGTAGATTTGAATAGGGAGGGATACATGGACTCTGGAGAACTGTGATTAGCAGATAGTCAAACCGACGAATGGGGAAGAAATAGTGCAACGAAGATCTGGTGTATATCGACCAAGCAAGAAAATCAACGGATACCGCGATTGGATAGGTTACTATTCAGATAGCTCCTTCTCTGGTAGTTCAGTTTTTGCCTTAGGCTTTGTTGTTCTGAGTCTGGTGGCGTACGATGTAATGTAGATAGCTGAAGCTGGGAGCAGAATGGTTCCGATTAAGTCAAT
>JAHPYV010000229.1 GCA_019058495.1 Promethearchaeati archaeon | reverse complement strand
CTTGTAGGGCTACTCAAAGTAACTGACTTGAGCGCAATACCACAAAAGAAACACAAGACGACTCTCGTAAAAGACGTAATGAGGCTGAGTGTTCCCGTGGCTCACCCAGAGACAACTGTCCACGCTGCAGTTGAAACACTCATGAAGGAGGGGTTAAACAGAATGCCAGTGGTCTCCCCAGAAGAACCTAAGAAAGTGATTGGAACCTTTGACAAAGGAGATGCCATCAAGATCATGTTCTTGGGAAAGAGATTGAGTGCCAATGGGAAAATGGAGGCTTCTTCATATGATAAGCTTGCGTGAAGTCTGCCTGTTCAATGGTAGCCAACCCCCGTTTGTACATCCTCAAGTATATTAGAGGGAAATCAACAGTAATAGAAGGGCAGTTACTCGCTCGCTCAAGACCCAAAGTGAAGTTGGAAAGTGTAAGATGGAGTTATGGAGCACATATATGCTCCAAATCTTTCAATGATTCGCGCAGGAACGATCTTCCCAACGTTAATATACTGGTTAACAGCTAAGTAAGTGGCTTTAGATCAATCTTGGAAAGATATCGATCGCTGGGTGGGGTGCAGCAGTGCTATGACCGGCGTATGGGGAGTAAAGGACTTCTATACAGGGCTGGAAGAACAATCAAGGGAAGATGCCAAGTTTAATGCAGGATATCTCCTGCTTGTTTTCATAGCAACAGTAATCGCTACCGCAGGCTTATTGGCTGACAATTCTGCAATTATCATAGCTGCCATGTGCATCGCACCATTTGTCGGTCCTGCAAGGGCGGTGTCGATTGGACTAGTCTACCGAAACCCTGGCACATTTTCAAAGGGAATAGCAAAACAGATCCTCGGCCTATTTCTGGTGACGGTGCCTCTTGCCTTCTTTTTAACAGTGATGCTCGATTTCTTGACACCATTCTTTCCAATCAGCCTAAATCATGAGATCCTGCTAAGGGGAACATTTGCCTCACAAGATGCCATGATTGCAGTGATGATCTCAGTGGTTTCAAGTATGGCTGTCCCTTTGGCTCTACTTTCAGCACCCAAAATGGTGGGTGGAAGTATTCATCTTGTCACCGACATAATGATCGGAGTGGCAATTGCCATAGCTCTCGTTCCTCCAGCCTCTGTGATAGGGATTGGCTTGGCATTGAAATTCCCAGATGTAACACTTGCTGCATTGCTGGCCTTACTTGTGAACCTCGTAGGACTTGACTTTGTCGGAAGCTTAGTTATACTTAAGGCATACGGGGTTACGAGGGACAGTCTGGCAATCGAGAAGAGAATAAGGGAGCTAAGCTTTAGTATTGCAATTGTAATAAACCAGAAAACCAGATCCAAGATCCACGATATCTTGGTCTCAGTTACAATGACGGCCTTCAATCGGGCCGATGTTGAAGTGACAGTCTACCTACAATCCGCTTCTACTCCACGAGGTCTAGCAAAAGGGATTGGGAGATCGATCGAGCAGGAAATCGGAATCCCAGTAAGAGTCAGTGCCCACGTGATTCCGATTCAATACTATATTACTCCACAGATAGATAACAAGGAGCAAGAGGAAGAACAATACCTTACTCAAGGCAACTCCGAATCATGAGTTTTTCAGGTTTATCATGTGAGAGTGCCAGTCTTAATAGAGGTACGCTGGGACACACTTCTTAGTAGGACTGGTAGGAAAGGTTGTGAGGAGTCATCTGCGGCGGTCACTCATCATAAGCGCAATCTACTCAGTATGAACTCGCCAAGGGGTCCTGTTTCCTTGAAGAACTTTCGCCATCTGTCATTCTCAGCGACCTTGGCCAATGCCTCTCCATAGAGTACCGTAAGATAAGTTTCGCGGTCAAGCTCAGTCTCTTCATTTTCATGCTCAGCCCCTACTACTGCAATGAACTTGGCAATATCTTCTGCCAGTTCCTCGACCATATCCGACTTGATCGGTATGTAGCGTTTGCCCCTTTTCTGAACCATCTGGAATAGTCCTAAGATACCTCGCAGTCGTTCCATATGAACATCCAGATAGTGTTTCCGGATCATCAGCGGTGCCTTCTCATAATCTATTACAAAGTGAACCGATGTTGTCTCGTAGAACTTCTGCAGAATGCCATGTTCCTCGACGGCTGTCCTCTCTACCCTTATGATACCAGCTTCCTTGAGCAGCTTAAGGTGGTAGCCCACTGAAGCCTTGGTTATGCCGAGTAGTTCAGACAGCTCTGTCTCAGTCATGGGTTTCATAGATAGGATCCTGTGAATCTCTTTGCGCATAGAGTCAGACATCATGTGAATAGTCTCTGGGTCTCGGATAACAATGACTGCCTTTTTCTTTGTCGGTCCGGTTTCACTTTTCTCTAATTGTGATTCCATCATACTCGTCCAACCTATGACTACCGTGTTGACTGGAATTCGCATTCGTACTGATGACACTCAAGTGGAATGGCCAAGAACCTACCTTATCCAAACCAATAAGCCGAGAGCGCTCAGTGAGCGTACTCACCCAAACCCAAGATCGTGCAGGCAACAGTTATCGCGATGCCAAGACCTACCATCTTGATTATTGACACAGCAACCGACCTCTTCGAAACTTTGCCCGAAAGATATCCAAGTCCGACAAGCACCAAGATGCTTACGATGACAGACGGAATAGGATTTCCGGATAGAGGTGGAACCAAAAGAGGGATAACGGGTACCATTGATCCAAGGAAGCTTGAACCACCATGTACAAGGCTTTGTGCCATGATCCTCTTCTTCGCCGTTCTTTCGATGTGTGTATTGTCAAGGCTCTTCATCATTGCCTTCTCAATTTTCGCGAGTCTAGCATACTCAACCGTTGTCTCAGCAAGGTATGAACCAGCTCCATTTGTCAGGGCGAGCGCGACAGCCGCGCTAAGGCTCGCACCGATGATGATCCTCAGATCATTTGTAATTGAATGCGTACCTATTACTACACCTAGTACGGCCAACAGCCCATCAATTGTTCCCAAGATTATGTAACGGCTCTCGTCGACACCGATCTTCACTGGATTCCCACCACCCATCTAGACAACTTCATGACGCAAAACGACATAAAAGAAAAAGCTCCTTTGATTCGCCATCTCGACCTATCTTTCTAAGATGACCTCATCCACACTGCGAACTGTCGCTCCAAAGTTGTCGATCTGATACACAACTTGCTCGTAATCTATTTCAGTTCCATCTAAGGATATCCGAAGCGTTTCAGTCTCCGAATCGACCTCTCTGGAGGCGATCGAAACCTTCGACACGCCATCCACCTTGGTTAATCCCTCACCAAGTTGAATGACCGTAATTTGGCGCGGCTTCAGTACGTCTAGAACCAGTCTTGAGATTCTAGCTCGTTTCTCTTCGACCTCACGCTCTTCCTCGTGATATTCGTCGCTATCAGATACCTCTTCTTCATTAGACGCGTTTCTGGATTGCCCCGATTTCATTATCTCACCTACATAGTGTTCTTTCTTGTCAAATTCCCAATATCATAAGTGATAATGTGTGCAGCACGTGACCCACTCAGTTCATCGCTCCCCCCCAAGGCGGTCTGGGCCCTGATCCTACCATCTCTCGGATCAGCTCCCAAGAGATACTGATGATTCGAGCGGCACTTACCTTTTGTCAGACCCTCGCTATCCAGTGGGACCGTTTCATAGTTCACGACAGAATTGAGGTCGGCGTTTCCTAAGTGTTTCTGGAGCGTATGTTGACGATCAACTTCTATAGACTGAAGCCTTATTACACGCTCACCTAGAAATGACATTCGGCAGGATCCGACAGAGGTTTCCATTATGCAAAGCAGTTCGGGAAAATCCGTGTGAATCAGACCCCTCATTGACAGTGATCTGAGCATCTCCTTCTGGATCGCATTAAGGGTCAGCCGAATCATTGCCGAATCTGACATCACCGTCAAGACTCTTTCCTTTACCAATTTGATCCCACTTTTTCTGTAAGATCGGATCTGGGGATCTCCGATATGCTGGCAGAGTACGTCCAGACCAAATACTGATCAATGGGTTGACTTGCCATATCAATAAGATATATAATACTGATTGTGTATAACTAGTTGTCCGTGCATATAAATCTAGCTGGCACGAAACTGAAATCTCTGAGTCAAGCTGGGAACCCAAGACTCTACTGCAACCCC
>JAHPYV010000228.1 GCA_019058495.1 Promethearchaeati archaeon | reverse complement strand
GGTAGCGGTGCGTCAACTCATACGACGAGCGTCGTCCCCTCGAGCTCCACCGCAACAGTTACCATAACATCCGTGACTGCGGCGAGTAGCGCCGCAACCGTCCAAAACACAGGCGTAACGCCACAGGACACCAGCGCAACCGTGACGGTGCAATCGCCTCCGCCTGCACCAACTATTGATCAACCAGCCAACGTAACTTATGCTGTTAGCCAGACGGGTAACAGCATAACCTGGCATCCTTCAAGCCAGATACCGAGCAAGTATTCGATCACAAGGAACGGAACAATCGTTGCCTCTGGAACTTGGAGCGGTATACCAATAACTCAAAGTGTAGGCGGGTTAAGCGTGGGAAGATACATCTACACGTGCACAGTCAACGACACGCTGAGCCGTAGTGCGAGTTCAAACGTACAAGTCCTTGTTGTGCTTCCACCTGCTCCAACAATCGACAAGCCAAGCGGCGTGACTTACACGGTTGGTCAGACGGGGAACAATATAACTTGGCATCCTTCGAGTCAGATACCTGACCATTACACAATATCGATAAACGGAGGTTCTCCTACGTCTCATAGTTGGAACGGGCAAGCGATAACTTACAGTGTAGACGGCTGGTCAGCAGGAACTTACAACGTCACATGTACTGCTTACGATACTCAAAGCAGAAGTGCAAGTTCAACAGTTACAGTGACGGTTCAACCTGCACCAATCAGCTCTTTGGCTATCATAGCGATAGGGGGTGCAATCGTAGCCGCTATCGCCGTGGCAGCAATCGTCCTCATGAAGAAGAGAGCAAAATAGAAAGTGATAAGAGGGTGAAGGGAGTGTTGTAAAAGCCTCCTCTTTTCCTCCTTTTTGAACGCCTTTTCCGAATCCTTCTCAACCCACCAAGGAGACGGTTCATGTGTTGCCCTGCTCTGCGTTCGTCAGAGTGAGTTTGAGGATTGCAGCATTGAGCAGACTCTTGATCTTGGTTGGGACTTGCTGTCCTCATTTCCTGAAGGCGAACTGAAAACTGCGATCCAAAGACGATTGAAGCTGCGCGCAAGGCTAACACGTACAAGTATATGTCTCAGCCTGCAACCGCCTGATTTCTCTCTTGTTTTACTGTTGCTCTTCTTCCGTTGATCCAGCGCTATTCTTTCTGATTGGTCTGCTATCTGATTGGAGCTTCTGCGGGTCTCTTCTTTTCCAGATGAGTATCTAATATAAGATCGAAAAGTAGCATGATTCTCTAACCCTCTTCAATGCATAACGATCACTTCCCCGTCAGTAAGCATCCTTTGTAAGACGAAAAAGTAGCATTCTTTTCGCAGGACGGAACTTCTCGCATAGTCGCCCAAGCTATCGCCAGTGAATTGTGCGGTTGGGCGATTTTCACCCTTGAATCTTCAAGCATTTTCTGTTCTCTTGGGCTTTCTGAAGACTGAAATTACGGTGAAGACGATAATACCCAATGTCAGTCCAATGATCTCAAACCAGGAGTCGACTTGTAGAAGCAGGTCTATTTGCTCAATACCTACGGCAATGCCCAAGATCGAGAATTCAGGAGCTATACAATAAATGAACCCAAAGTAAGTCAATAACAGAAGCAATAGTCCAAGTATTAGGTCGTGGTATGCATTTGCCACCGCGGTGGTGAGGGGTGTTGTCTCAAAGCGTTTATCGTATTTCTGCTTCAAGACATCTTCTTCTGACGTAATGTTAAACTGCTTTAGTTTCTTATCCCAGGCGGTGTAGTACTTTCGCAGGTCATGACCCTCCTCGTCCAGGTTTCCTCGAAAGTAGAAGAAGGCCATTGCTGCAAGAGATATTACTGGACCCAGAGAGAGAGCGCGCGCGCTACCCAGAGAGCCGGTTATGGTTCCAATCATGCCGGGAATGATGATGACAAACAGGAACGTTGAGGATGCAGCGATTTGACTTGTTGTGTAGCTGGTCCTCATTTTTCGGTTAAAGATGGCGATAAGGCCGACGAGACACAGGAAGCCGAATGTGAATAATGCCGCCAGGTTCCAGAAGTCTCCGATAAAGCCAAAGACCACAGTAATCTCCGACGCTATTCCCGCAGTATAGAAGACGATTCCTAAGAGTATCCAAGGTACTGGTAGCAAAAGAAGGAACCACAATTTTCCGTGATGAATTCTTTCCGTGTACCTTGCTTTAGATGACTCGATAGATCCCTTGGCTGTGATGAATGCCGCAAGAAACAGCAGGAAGCATAGGAAGAACAGGTAGCCTACCTCGAAGAGATATTCTGAGTTCTTGACTGAGATGAGGAACCATCTGTCAAAGAACTCTCCGTATACGACAATAAAGGAAACGCAGATGACGAGTATAAGTCCAAAGATTATTGTACCGTATCTCTTGCCGCTCGTCTTAGGCCAATACTTCATCTTTAGGAGGGGATTCATTTCTGGGAAAGACTTGTACTTCCTATCATTCCTGTAGAACTGTAACAATTCTACGAAAATGAAGACGAAGAACGCAAGGGAATATAGTTGGAGGTAAAAGGTAAGGCGTACTAGTATTGAGAGATCTCCGAGTACTACCTGTGCTAGGACTAGTACTGTAAAAGACACTATCATCGATCCAAATAGAAGAGCTATTAGTTTCAATAGATGGCGAGTTCCGGGTGTGTGCCACAAGAATGCTATTCCATCAAACTGGCGTTTTATGAAACCCGTTTGTTCTGCCTGTGGTTCGTCTGTAGTGGCGTTTGCCATCATATCACCTCTACTTGATAGAGGTTCTCGGTTCGTCCCCGGCGAGGCTAATCATGGTTTGGCTGAAATGATGCCGACCACTGGCTCCTTCGTGTCTCGATAAGCACAAATAGGGCATGCAACCGTGAGCGCACTGTTCCCAGCCCCCTCTGTGGGTCTTTTGTCCATTCCAAATATAAATAGTTAACAGGCGGTCATCCGAGAAGCCACCAATAAGGCTTTCACTAATTAAAGAAATAAACTTTGAATGGAAGGGATGTACCTGAGAATTATGGATGGTAGAGCTGAGTGTCGCAGCGGTATTTAAGGGGAATTCATCCCACCTCTGAAGAAGGTTGGCTTTCTGCCTAGCTTCGGTAATCAACCTTAAATATGAAATGACGCTTGTTACGTCAACAAGCTAAGGCTTGGCGGCGGCGTTGCCATGTCCTTGGACTAAAACACGTGAGAAGGAAAAATACATGTCAAAGGGAATAAACCCAATAGTAGGATTTGTTCTTGGACTCATCGGTGGACTCATCATAGTTCTCGCCGCTGTTATTGCTTTTTTAGTGGGGGATGTACTCACTGGAATTCTTGGAATTATCTTCTTCGTCCTGATCCTAGTCTTTGCAGTCGTGGGATACGCAGTAAAACAAAAGGAAACGAAATTGATCTCAAGCATGGTATTGATGATCATCGGATTCATCGTCATGATTGCTAGTCCAGCCCTCATCTCACCCTTTGAATTCATCGTAATCGTCATGGCTATTCTCGGCGGGCTGCTCACGGTGTTCGGCGGAATTTTGATGATCCCAAGAAAGACATAAATCAAGTCCCATCTTTTTTCTTTTTCATTATCGCTGTTGAGCGTAGAGCATATTCCTTTGACCTTCTCCCGGATGACGTTTCAAGTCAGGGGCGCAATTGGCTACCTCATCTGGATCAAATCCAAAAGAATTAACAAAAGTCAAAAAGGAATAAAACACCAATATTAAAGCGGAGGGTTTGAAAACGAAAGGCATAGTTTTTTATGACACCTCCTACGGAAACACTAAGACAATCGCAGAAACCATTGCAGAAACGCTGAAAGAGTCTGGGATAGAAGTTGACTTCTTCTACGTGAAGGACGTAAAGAGGCTAAGCGCAAAAGACTACAATTTTCTGGTTCTCGGTTCTCCAACCCGATTTTATACAATGAGCCGTACAGTCAAAGGTTTCTTAGGCAAGGTGAAGAGTGAGGAATGGATGAACAAACCGTTCGCAGCCTTCGACACTGAAAACCCTGAAAACATCGAGAAGAAGAAAGGTAGTGCTGCCGAAAAGATTGCTGAAAAGCTAATAGACAAGAAGATGAAGCAGCTATTGTCAGTTCTGAAAGCCCTTGTGTTGGGGCAAAAGGGACCTCTTGTAGCAGGCGATATTGAGCGGGCAAAGGACTATGCAAGGA
>JAHPYV010000227.1 GCA_019058495.1 Promethearchaeati archaeon | reverse complement strand
GCGTATATCAATTTTGATATGTTCATCATGGGTAATACTCAAAGGGAAAAGAAAATTAAAGCCACAACCAGCATCAAGTATCTTTTTCCTATTCATCAAAACAACCATGCCTATAATGCCAATACAGAGGACAAGTAAAACAATCAGGATCAAGATGATTCTTTTTTATAAATTTCAACCACAGCGCGCGCTTAAGCGACATAGCTAAGTCTTCGCTTATATGTTCCCTTATGAATGCCTATAAAATGGTTTATGTCGGTAATTATGTCGGTAGGAAAACTAACAACTATAAGCAATCTGAGCTATTATAATCCTTCTTTACCATTTCCAGAAATGTGTTGGTCTTCTAGTTGTACGTCTATCAACTTGCGCTTCTCCTTTGTATCGGTTTAAATACCTTTTGCCCAACGCCAAGAATCTTGTGGCTGGTCAATCTTTTGGTAGTTGTTTTAGGACTATGAAAGTGACACAGCATGCAGCCATCAGAACAGGAAAAATAGTATCCAGTGGAACAGGTTCGGAGTCTCTACGGGATTTGTGAGTCACGTTTCTGCGAATCTTGAGGCTGCCATGTAAACCATTAGGTTGCCGTTGGACACGCCCTTGTGGTTCGTTGGCCATAGGAGTCTTATTTAAAAGTATTGACAGATTTATATGTTGAAACTGAATATGTGGAAGAGGACATGAAGATTCTTTCGAGAAGGCTATAATATGAAGATCTGTGTTCTTGGTCTTGGCGAAGTTGGTCTTCCAACAGCAGAATACATGTCAGGTAAAGGATTAGAAGTATACTGCTACGACATAAGTCAAGTGGCTGTTGACAGGGCTAGTTCACATGGCTTGCGCGCATTCCATGAGTGGAAGCAGGTTCCTAAGTCTGAAGTATATATTGTGTGTGTTTCCACTTCGTTTTTGTATGATGATGGAAAACCTGATCTTAGTCCGGTTTTTGATGCCGCGGAAAAAATCTCTCACAAGTCTGGTGGCGGTACTCTGATTTCAATAGAAAGTACTATTATTCCCGGAACTTCGAGAAAGATACATCAATCGTTTCTCAGTGAAAACATTCGCCTGGTCCATGTTCCGCATAGATACTGGGCTGGAGATCCCATAAAGCATGGGGTAAAGCAGTTGAGAGTAATTGGAGGAATTGACAAGAATAGTTTGGATGCAGGCGTAAGATTCTATAGGGCACTGGATATTCCACTCCATGAAGTTTCTACGATTGAAATAGCTGAAATGTGTAAAATAGCTGAGAATTCACATCGTTATGTGCAAGTCGCTTTTGCAGAAGAGCTAAGAATGACGTGCGAATCACTAAAGCTGGATTTTGAGGAATTGAGAGCAGCATGCAATACCAAGTGGAACGTGGAAGTATTAGAGTCAAGAGATGGCATCGGAGGACATTGCCTTCCAAAAGACATTCGTTATTTGACCGGTTTATCTGAGGAAAACATACTGCTGAATTCTGCTTTAGAAGTCGATAGAAGATATCGGGACTGGCTAAAGATGAAAAGAAATGCAATAGGATCTGCTGAACACAGTTAACTCAGGCTAGTCGCGCTGATATGGCCAAAGTATTTGGGTAGAATCCTTCTATTGTTTCAGAGTCGTCTTCAATGCTTTTTCGACTTTCGTTGCAACTACTTCAGTAGAGTATTCACTGATGACTTTGTTTCTTCCTTCGGATGCCTTCTTACGGCTGTACTCAGAATCGGTTAGAACTTTGTAGAGCTTATCAACAAAGTCGTCCGTCGACCCAAGTTTTGCATATACAACGGCGCTTCCGTACACCGACATCATGGATGGGATTTGATAGGTGACTACTGGCTTCCCCTTCAGAAATGCTTCGCCGATTGTGAGCCCAAATCCTTCGAATTCGCTTGTGGAGATCAGTGCATCACAGCTCCTAAGTAACCTATCTTTTTCCTCATCAGATACACGACCGAGAATGTGAACTCCTTCAACTCCTCTGGCGACTTCTTTTACTTTCGATAGAAGGGCGCCCTCACCAGCCATATAGAGTTCTGCTTCTTTCAACTTCGCTCTGAGTTTTCTGATTACATCTAGCGCGTCCATTGGGCGTTTATTCTGCTCCATTCTGGAGATCCATAGTATTCTCTTCACCAAAAGCTTCACCATCAAGAATCAGTGTGTGCTCTCGTAGTCCAAGATGTTTCCAACCGTGAAGACCTTCTTCACCTTGAATCTCTTAAGCGCGTTGGATGTGTAGTCGCTGACAGATAGAATCGAGTCAAAGTACTTAAGAATTGAGTAATTGGCGAATATTCTTAGCAACGCACTGATTTTCTTCTTCATAGTCGGGGCGTAGGTAAGCCAGAGTCCCACACTTTCTGGGACATCATGGTGGAATTCGACTACTCTCACTCCGAGCAGTTTGGCTAGAAAGACTACAGGGAATGTTACTGGTCCCGCATTTACAAGAATGACATCATATTTCTTTGAGAGCTTCGTTACTAAAGGTATTAGTCTAATAACAAATAGAGGATAGCGAACATATCCTGTGGTCTGCGGAACTTTTATTCGTATTTCATTCCTTCTTTTTCCCATTACTTGTTCTGTTTTCCCGCTATTCATAATCAGTAGAACTTCGTTATTTCTTTCGGAGAGTTTTCTACATAGACGAATGAATGTCAATCTTCCCCCCGCCAGATTCACAGAGTCATCAGAGATCGCTAATATCCTCAAAGCCTTTTCCATGTCTTTCACAACCTTCTAGATCGAGGACTGATCATTTAGAGAGCCCTTCAAGAAAGTTGAGCCTTTTCGTTCCCAAGTCT
Source organism: Promethearchaeati archaeon (assembly GCA_019058495.1). Lineage (GTDB taxonomy): Archaea > Asgardarchaeota > Atabeyarchaeia > Atabeyarchaeales > Atabeyarchaeaceae > JAHPYV01. The sequence goes on along the minus strand of JAHPYV010000227.1, from coordinate 1,380 downwards.
CTTTGATTTTCCACAGTAGATATCGCGGCAAGTCTACGTTTGGCGTCACCCGCTATTATAGTTTGCCCAGTTAAAAAAAAAGAAAATCGTAATAGATGAGGCTCAGACAAACTTGATGAGGTGATTCCCCCTATCATAGGTCGGTTCTGAAAACCTTTGCTTGAGGACCATCAAGCGATTCAGAGGCTAGAGGTCCTGTATCGATCCAAGTTGGATTTGGCGATCGCGGCACTTCTCCTAACAAGCGCGCCCTCTAATTGGTGATTCTCCATTATTGATCGATCTTACGACTCCCTCATTTATGTCGACTCCGATGACCTTTCCGCCTGCAAGGAGAAACACTGTTGAAATCCGTGAGCTACCAACCCCTTAAGGGTGTTGGCTTCCGAGCTTACAGGCTTCTTCAGCCTGTTCATCCTCGGTTCCGCGGGCTGGCTCAACTGCAGCCCGTCGGCCCACGGCTTTAGCCAAAAAAGGTAGGCCGATGTTCAACGCGCCGTTGTAGTCAGCGTTGAAAGTCATACCGCAGCTACGGCAGAAGACGCTCGACTGGTCCAAGCGGACGGTGTTTCTTGAACGGCATTTCCAACATGTCTTAGACGTCCACCGCTCATCCACGACGGCTGTTGGAAGCCCTCTCTCGGCTCTCTCCTCAACGATGAACCTTATGATGCGGCCGTAGCTCCAACGAGTCAAGACCCTTCTCAGCTTCTTCCTGCCGTTACCCCTGAAGCTCCCGTATTTGACACCTTTCGGGTAGCCTACAATGAGAAGACTTCCCTCTGACATGTCTGCGAGTTTCTTAGCGGATATGTGGTCGAAGTACTCTGCGACGTGTCTCCTCTTATTCCTTAGTCGCCTCAAGGCATCATGCTTCCCGGCTTGCTGTAACTCCGACACAAGCTTGTTCAATCTGTCCAATCGGTTCTTCTTTTCCCCATCGCGGATGGTCTGGAAGGACCGCGCGGTGAGCTTATGTTTTTCGGCGCTGAGCAACACGGTTGCCGCGTGGCACCTCACACCCAGATCCACTCCAAGGACACCCGCAACAGGCTCATCCAGCACGGCATACTCGATCTTGATGTGAACATAATACTTGGAGTGCTTCTTCACGATTTGGAAGCTCTTGGCTGTTCCCCGTTCAAGCAGCTGAACGTGATAAAGGGCTGGGTTCAGTTGGATCGTCACCCATTCACCTTTCTTCAGAGTCGCTACGCGGATGACGTGACTTGCCAACTTGATCTTCCTCGCCTTTTCCAGCTTACCTACGCGGTAGTCGAACCAGATCGGGATCTTGCGTCTGACACCGTTACTTAGTGGTTTCTTAGGTTCCCTTTTCAGTAGCTTCTTTAGCCATTCTTGCTCCTTGCGGCTCTCAGC
>JAHPYV010000226.1 GCA_019058495.1 Promethearchaeati archaeon | reverse complement strand
AGTGTTGATTGACACACACGTAGCTTAACCCTAGTTCACTTGATAGCAAAGCTATTTCACGAGAGATGTTGCCAGTTACAAAAGTGTCAACACCCATTGATTTGGCTTGCCTCAAAAGATCAGCCCTACCGAACTCGCCGGCCAATAATACAATCTTCTTAACAGGTGTCTCGAGACTACCGACATAAACAGTTTCGCTCATTGTTAACCGCTGACTTATTTCTGCAATGAAATCAGAGAGAGGAACGTCGACGTCACGACTCTGAGTGCTCCTATGATTCCTACCAAAAATACAAATCCTGCCGAGCGGACTGGTTTTTCCTCCATCCTCAACGTTGAAAGCCTCCGCAACTGAAAGATCCAAGATATCAGCAAGAGTATCGTTTACTCCGCATTCTGCCGACAACCAACTTGTGTGAACAACGTAAAGTGCGATTTTGTTCTCTATGAGTAGACGGATCTTATCGAGTAAGCCGTCTGTAAGAGCCTCGACAGGAGCCGAGAACAGACCATGATAGGCGACCAAGGCATTGGCGCCATCGTGAGCAGCCTTAAGGATTATTTGAGGGGTTACATAAAGCACTACCGCGCACTTTCTTATTTTGACTCGTCCTTGAGCAACTGGATCTCTCGGACCAACCTGGATCCCGACAAAGTCTCCTGGAACAGCTAATCTTGAAGGAGAGAATTTCTCAATACAGCTTGTGAACTGTCTCAGACTTACGCTCATACTCAGAGTAGTGCTGGACAGCTCTTATATTCTCACCATTCACATATGCGCAAGTACGGAGTCTGGGAATAACGCGAAAACACAGCTCTGGTGGTTATCAACACAAGTGATAGGCATCCTGGAAGAGAACGATCGTGTTCATAGATCACTTCTAATGCTGGTTCAGCGACTACAGAATGACACAGCGCTCTGTGTGTCTCACCAGACCAAGAGAAAATGATAACTGTATGCGGCGCCCGGGATTCTCATCCTAGCAGAGCGACACGCTTAGCATGGGAATTTGAACCCGGGTATCCACCCTAGGCTACTGCAGAAGCCTAAGTTTGAGGCTTGGAAGGCCTCAGTCCTAGACCAGACTAGACCAGCGCCGCACGGTGGTTACATCTATTGAAGTTCCCTGTGGTTTTTACTTAAGTTTTTCTCTAGAAGCGGCTATCTGATCAAGCACTGGCGAAAAACCCCAATGGAAGGACAAACACGCACGCAAGAAATAGTCATGATGGTGCGCCGACCGGGACTTTCATCCGGTTTGGGAGAATTTTCCACCGAATTTTGAACCCGGGTTCTGCCGACTACCTCACCACTCGATGAGAGAATACATTATCGGCGTGGCAGGCCAATGTCTTAGACCATTCCAGACCAGTGAGTGGGCTGGACCATCGGCGCACCTTTTCCTCTTCGATAGAGGAATTCTTATTAAGAATTATTTAAATGCTTTGCATCGAAAGTCTAATCCAAGCACCAGAATTCTGTTTGAAAGAAAAGGGATCGTATTGGCTGATAGCACAAGCGCAGAACTAGCCGAGAAGTTCGGGTATTCTCATTACCTCGTTGAGAGATATATCGAGCTATTTGGCTTTGACGACACACTAAGGCTCTTAGAAGCAAATGACAGGGGGCTGAAAAAGTGTATCAGGTTCAACACGCTTCGAATCTCCCCAGATCACTTACTTGCGAGACTCAGAGACAAAGGATTCAGGCTTGAAAGGATCAATTGGGTCCCTTACGGATTTCGGGTCTTAGAAGAACGGTTTCCACTCGGAGCGACAACTGAGTTTCTGCTTGGGTATTACTACATTCAGGAAGCTGCTGCAATGCTCTCTGCCCATGTCTTAGCCCCCAAGCCAACCGATTGCGTAATCGACCTATGCGCAGCTCCCGGCGGAAAGACCACTCAATTGGCACAGATTATGGGAAACAAAGGCACAATCATAGCGATCGATCTTAACCGTGCAAGAATGAGGTCGCTGAGATCAAATCTATCTAGATGTGGTGTCTCTAATGCCATCGCGTTCAGAATGGATGGTAAGGACGCAGTTAGTCTGGGAGTAGTTGCTGACAAGATCTTACTCGATGCTCCTTGCTCCTGTGACGGCGTGATTCCATTTGATCCTTCCAGAAAGAAAAGCAGAGGTCTAGATGACATTCAATTCTGTTCTTCGATTCAAAGAAAGCTTATCGCTGCGGCCATTGAATGTTTAGCGCCCGCCGGGGAATTAACATACTCAACTTGTAGCACGGCACCTGAGGAGGATGAGTGTGTAATAGCAGAAGCGATAGAAAAGTTCGAAGTTGAAGTTGTCGATACTGGCCTCGCATTTGGAGACGAGGGTTTCAGAGAGGCCTTCGACATGAAGTTTCCTGACGAACTGCGCTTGGCTCGACGTCTCTATCCCCATAAACATGGAACAGAAGGATTCTTTCTCTGCAAGCTAAAGAAGAAATGAGGCGGAAAAATGTCAACAATAAGATTTCAAGTAGCTTCACTTGACCAAAAAAAAATCGTCATGAGAAAGATTGACAATATGCTCGGTGAAGGCGTTGCATCTAATACCATTGGTGAGCTCTGGATCATTCTAGCGAGTGGCAAACGTGTTGAGCTTTTCCTGGTGTCTAGCAAGCTCGTGGACATCTTCAAAAAGACTCAAGGAAAACGTAACCCATACTGTTTAGGACTCTACTTTGGCGACCTCCTGAATAATGAGCTACTACTTAGTATTGAAGGAGCCACAGTCTGTTCTCCATACACTGACAGAAAAGTCAGGGTTTCTCAGAAGGGCGAACAGGCGGTTCTGTACGGGAGAGACGTTCAGCGCTCCTTCATCGAAGACTTTCCATTATCAGTACGCGGAGGTCAGAAAGTCATCATAGTCAATAGGCTTGACGAAGTGCTTGCAGTGGGGAAAGCGCTGATAAACGGGAAGGAATTTCGGGATGCTCACAAGGACTCATCTGTAATAAAGAACATACTTGACAGGGGCTGGTACCTCAGGAAAGGAGCATAGACCAGAACATCGGTAGACTTCCACAAAACTAGTCTATAGAAGAGCTGAGTGTGAAAGGTAGCGTTATCCTTAAGTTTAAAAGAGGAATGGACACTTCTCATCAGAAGGAGACGATTTGGGAAGCTGGTGAGCAATACTATGGTGAAGCAGGAACCTTCTTCGAGACATGAAGCTACATCAAAACCAGATACTGCCATAATGGCAGGTGACTTCGTGATCGTTGATTATGTTGGGAGGGTCAAGGACACGGGAACCCTTTTTGATCTCACCATCGAGGAAATCGCAAAGAAAGAGAAGGTTTACCATGAGGATGAAGCTTATGGTCCGAGGCTAGTCGTCGTCGGTGAAGGATTGATGCTCAAAGGTTTTGAAGATGCTTTGACGTCCATGAAGACTGGCGAATCCAAAACCATTGAGTTGCCACCCGATAAGGCCTTCGGCAACAGAGATTCAAGCAAAGTGAAAGTCTATCCTGTATCAGCTTTTAGAAAGAGCGATGTAAAACCTTATCCAGGGGCAAGGGTGACAATTGACGGTAAGACGGGGCTTGTACAGAGTGCCGGCGGTGGTAGAGTCAGGGTAGACTTCAATCCTGTTCTGGCCGGCAAGACATTGGTGTACGAGATTACCGCACTAAGAAAAGTCGAGACAGAAAGTGATAAGTTGACTGAGCTTATCAAGCGAAGGATTAGAGGCGCTGATCTCTCCAAATTCCAAGTAATCAGGGAAAATGAAACAGTGTCCATAACAATGCCCAAGGAGACATACCTTGCTGAAGGAATTCAGCTAGTTAAGACAATGATTGGAAGGGATGTACTGAAGAATATTACAGGAGTTAATGTTGTAAGGTTCATTGAGGTTTATGACAAAGAAACATTCAAGCTCAAGTAGGTGGAACTCTTCTCAGGCGACACAGTACAAGCTGTTTGCCTAATGCGCATTTGTCTCCTACTTTTCGGACAATTTCCTCTATTCTGCATTTGTCTCTTTCGTTGAGACCTGCAGGATTGCACTCCCTATATTTTTCACAATTAAGCTGGTCACATTTCTGAGGTGCATAGACTATCAAGGCACCAGGAAAGCAGGATCTCGCATCTACCGTTGTTGTGATTAGTGCTTCTCTCACCTCAACTAGAGTAACTCCTCCTTCGTGGATGGCACACGGGTGTATGATAC
>JAHPYV010000225.1 GCA_019058495.1 Promethearchaeati archaeon | reverse complement strand
TGATGCATTTCTGAAGCTCGCCTCAGTTCTGAGGATGGGAGCGCCGATTGCTGACGTGTAAGTCACCCCGATATTCTTATGAGTTAATTCGACAGGTAGACCGTTCGTGAGCTTTAACTCGAGTGCCCCGTTTGAAATAATACTTGAAGATACATCGAAGTTTTCTCCTCCCGTTTTTATTGGGTACGGCCTCGCTACTACGTGAAGTTGCTTCAAAGAACGTGCCTTCACTTCTTCACAGCATACTAAGGTAGCTTCAAGCAATTGCTCCTCTTTATCTCCATTAATATAGTGTTTCCCTGTTCTCGCCTCAACTAATTCGAAGGGAAGCACATTGCCTTCGCTCAGCACAGTAATGTTATTGGGTGAAGTCAGTATACGTGGCTCTCTCAGAGGTATTCTCAGAGGAATCTTCGGCGCGTCAAGTTGGGTGTGATTACATAAGAGATAACTCTTAACTGGTTTTTCAGGAAACACCAGAGGATAGCTTTTCATGAAGAGTTTCTCTGATGCCATTGCTCTGGCGATATTCGCTTTCTCCATCGCTGATATGAACTCCGCCTCGCTCAGTTTTCTTTTGTCCCAACATGGATTCCAGCCCAGTTTATCCGAATTCAAACCTTGGAGCTGGTAGAGTAGTGCTTCATTCAGTTCCGTCCTCTCTTCGCTGGCATCTAGACCAACCTCTTCCACTTTTTCAATCCAGAACATGGCTGACGCGATCGAATGCCGTGCTTGCTCGTTAAGTGTTAATAGGTAATGGTCAGCTGGGTCTCGAACCCAGAGTCCGAAGTCCCCTACTGTTGTCGACTCCCAAGTTGTCCTCAACCTTTTAGTTGGCTTATGCGATCTGATGAACTCGGAAGGTAGAGTGAAAGCTAGACCCTTCTGGTTGGTTATGCCTTTTATCACCTCGTCAAGCTTCTCGGGTTGAACCATTTCGGCGTCGAAAAGAACGAAGAACATAATGTCTTCACTCGGAGGTACTCTCCTTGAGAGTTGCATGATTTCATGAAGTGTAGTATCCCAACTCCCCGTGTATGATATCACAACGGTCGGAATCTCTGAATTCTCATACCCTTCAATCAATACGAATCTATCCCTATCGAGGTTTATCTTCTCGTACGATGACAACAGTGATGTAAAAGGAGTGCAGAGAAAATCAACCCCCACTTTTCTTAATAGCGGAATAATTGTTGGTGAGTACGAGTTTTCTTGGCAGAGATAACCTCTTGAAACTTCCTTTTCGCCGAAGACTTTGTGCAACTCCTTCTCGGCGAGCCTGTGTTGATGAAGAAACTCCTCTTGGGTTAGGAACGGAGGAAGAGTGAGGCTCCAGGTGTCGAGAAGAACTTCAAACTGACGTCTCATTACTCCTGCTTTGAGTTGTTCAATTACATCTGGCGCGAGACGCTCTAGAAAAGAGATTGTTCTGCTTTCATCAAAGTCGAATGCGCACCGTGATTGTGGGTTCTTCCTAAATACTTCGAGAACGCTTCTGTACAGGTTTGGGAATCGTCTGATGGCCTCTTCGTCGGTGTACTCAGCATACCAAAGGTTGACGTGCAGCTCAAAACAACAAAAAACGGTCAAAGGTCAGAGTGCCTCCTTCTCCTCGCCGAACAGCACAGCAAATACTCTCTTCCCATTTATGAAACGTTTCACCCATAAATAGATGATGAGCAGGCGACAGGCGGCGCTACACCGCTAAAGCAAATGAAAACAGTTCATTATATTCGGGTCCAAAACGTAGATTAACAACTTGGACAAATGGATCAAAAGAGGGCGCTGAGCGAATTGGAAGAAAGGGATGTGGTTGACTGATCCAATAGCTTTCCTTGCGACCGTTGTGGTGATTAGTCTATCTGGCGCATTGGCTCCGGGTCCACTAACGGCCACGACAGCAACACTGGGCGCGCAAAGAGGCTGGAGAGCTGGGTTGTTAGTTAGTATAGGGCACACAATTGTTGAGTTCCCTCTTGTTGTTGCTATATCTTTTGGAGTTCTAGTTGCATTCACAAGTCTGCCTGGAGCCAGCCTGATATTGGGATTCACAGGAGGAGTCTTCCTAGTCTTTTTTGGTGTACTGACAGGGAAAGATGCTTTCCACGCAGAACTACCGAGGTCGACAGAAGACAAAAGCTTGAAAGCCTACCGCACTCCATTGAGCGTTGGAGTGACTCTATCAGCTCTTAACCCTTACTTCATAATATGGTGGATCGGCGTAGGCGCTCCTCTGATAATGGAGGCGCTCAGTCTAGGGGGTTTTCTTATGCTGGGAGTATTCTATGTTTCCCATGTGTGGCTTGACTACGCATGGTTGATACTTATAGCTTCCATAACGTCGTTGAGCAGGCTAAATTCCAAGTATTATAGGATGATTCTGGCAGGATTGTCTTTCATGGTTTTGCTTTTTGGAGTGAATTTGATACTTCGAGTCACAATAGGATTATCAATAATCCCGGTCTAATCGGCAGAGAGAATCGCGCTAGATTGGTGATTCATTCAAAATGACTCCAAGCAAAGAGGAACTGGGAATCAAGCAGACGGACTTGGAAGGCAAACCGGCAAAAAGGGGCAGGGTGAAGTACAGAAAACTATTCTCAAAACACTCAAGAAAGAAGACCGAGCAGCCACCATTTGGGGACTTTCGTGCTGACAGTGAGTCTGAAGGGAAGGTGATTGCTTGGCTTAGGGAGCATGGCTTATCCTTCGAGGCTCACGGCGCAATACCCCACGCTAATACTGATATCGATGTCAACGCGCTGCTGGCAGAAGTTCTCTCAGAGTTCACTCCTGATGAAATAGAGCTTCTAATGTCTAAACTCAAACTAAAGAAGATCGACAACAGCAGATCAATTGGACGGTACGACTTCAAAATTGAGGGAGCTAACAAAACCACGGGGAAACATGAGACCTACTACGTAGAGTACTGGGGAATGTATAACCCCAACGTGAAAATCACAAAAGAGAATCTGCGACGACTATATAACAGACTATTGGTCAACTACACGTTCATAAAGAAACCCTTGAAGGAGAAGTACTATGCGGCACTTGGACTGAACTTGATCTCCTTAACGAGAACCGAACTGAGGAAGCAGGTGCTAGACGAGAAACTTAAATGCCTATTAGACCTTGACCAAACGCACCTTATTTCCAGATACATGCAACAGGGAGGGCGAACTTCCAGCACTGATAAGGATAAGGTAAAAAAGAGGGAACAAGACAAAGATTAAGTGAGAACTGTCTTTATGCAACCGTGTATGATAATCGTTTCAGCTTCCTATCCTGACAATTATTAGAATCCGATGAGAGGAAGACTAACTTGCCGGTGAAAGACGTCGAGACTTCAGTTGCAGAGGCTTGCAAGAATATTCTGAGGATAATCACTCGTGGCGAGAAATCTCACATTCTGAGAAAAGAAGACGATGTCCTTCTCTTAGGTGATCAAAGGGATCTGAGCCCCTTATACACGGAGAGTCTAGCACAAGTCATACGTGACTGGCAGAAGGAAAAAGGTGGAAAGGTAATCGTCAAATACTTGCCAAAGGAAAGACCAGTCCTCGACGCCTCCAAGATCGACCCTTCTATAACTAAAGCGGCAGCGAGGGCAGATGTAGTTATAGGAACTTACTCGAATCCCGGAGAAACGATTCGCAACGCGGAGTCACCTATACTGAACAGTACGATCTTCAAGGTGGTCTTTGACAGGATGCAGAAAGACAAGATCCGGCTCTACGCAGTTGCTGGCAGACCAAACATCCATGTCTTAGAGACCTTGGCGGATCTCAATGCCATTGAGGAAACCAACACTCTGTCAAAACAATTGATGCGCTACCTTCGAGGCAAATCTGGAGAGAAGATGCAAGTCTACACCCTTAGAGATGGGAAATATGGCGATCCATTGGAGTTCATAATTCCTTCAGCTGAACTGGTTTCAGCAGATTACTTTGAGGCTGTTGAGAGCATTATCAACATACCCTCAGGCGAGGTCTTCTTCGAACCAGCTCCTGGAACAGCGAAAGGGAAACTGTACTTCAAGGAAGGAAGCTACTATCACTTGTTCATCCCAATCAAAGGAATGATAATAATGGAGTTTGAGAACGGAGACATAACCTATTGCAGAGACCTTGGCAGTCTAGACGACTAAGTAAACATGTTCTTAACAAAGCACCTTGAAACCATGGCGAATAG
>JAHPYV010000224.1 GCA_019058495.1 Promethearchaeati archaeon | reverse complement strand
CCTCTTTAACTGATTGGCCAAATTTGGTTCGTACAGTTCTTGGGCTAATGTTCACATCCACCTTCACGATGTTTGGTTCTTTCCTCCCATCGCTTTCACCTACTTTCATGACATTGGGTCTCACAGTTGCCATTTGCGGTCTAGTGTAGGGGGAGAGAATGGTCGCCATTATGTTACCCCCAAAGGCTGGTCTTACTTGGAGCAGCTGACCGCCGTCATCAATGTCGAGACCAGTGCAATCCGCCGTAAGTCCTACCTGGAGTCTTGCCGCAACCCTAGGCGCAAGTTCTCGACCTCTCGGAGTGGCCCCAATTAGAACTATTGAAGGCTTATGCTTTGAGATGGCTCCAACGAGCGCATGAACGTAGCCATCTGAGGTGTACTTGTCCAGAAGTTCATTTTCCACCAGATAGATCTTGTCAGCACCATACTCAGTTAGAGTCCTGGCAAGATTGGTCACTTGATGACCAATTAGTACCGCTGCAACCTCCTCCTTTAACTTGGCGGCGAGTTTCTTGCCTTCTGTCAGAAGCTCTAATACGACATGTCTCAATTCGCCATCATCGTGCTCAACAACAACCCATACACCTTTGCTTTTCGCTAGCTCCTCCGGCGCAGTGACTTTTCTGCGCTCAATACTTATCGCTTGCACTGGGCATGCTTTCTCGCAGGCACCACACAGCGTGCAGTTCTCGTTCATTTCTGCCTTTTTGTCAACGAGTTTCGCAGCATTGAAGGGACAGACTTGAACGCAAATTGAGCATCCAATGCATTTGTTCTTGTCGACTTTGAGTAGTTCGGGCATGTCCCATAACCTCCAGACTATAGTACGTGAGCTTCAGTAAGCATCTGAACAAACTTTTTGGCGGCGACCTTTGGGTCCTCTTCATTTATGATCTTGCCTTTACCTCTAGGTTCTGGCGTGGCTACCTTCAGCACTTGTGTAGGAGAACCTTTCAGACCATAGACTCCCGCATCTCCGCCGATGTCTGTTACACCCCAGGTTTTTATTTCTTTCTTCTTGGCAGACATTATCCCGAGAACAGATGGCAACCGAGGTTCATTCAAACCTTTTATGGCTGTTAATATGACTGGAAATTTGCATTCGATGACATCGTATCCCACATCTGTCTCTGAGTGAGCTGTGACCTTCTTCTGAGCAGGATCAACCATCACTTTCCTTACGTAAGGTATTATTGGAATGCCAAGATGCTCCGCAATCTCAGGACCAACTTGCGCGGTATCTCCGTCGATAGCCTGTTTTCCACATAATATCAGGTCATATTCTAGTTTCTCGATGGCTTTTGCGAGTGTCAATGAGGTCGCCCATGTGTCTGCTCCCGCGAAGGCGCGGTCTGTTAGGATTATTCCTTTGTCCGCTCCCATCGCTAGGCATCTTAGCAGAGCATCTCTAGCTTGAGGCGGTCCCATTGTTATCACTGTCACTTGTCCACCATGTTTCTCCTTGATCCTGAGGCCTTCTTCAAGGGCAATCTCATCAAACGGATTGACTATAGATGGGACGCCCTCGCGAATAAGATTGTGTGTTACGGGGTCAAGCTTCACTTGGGATATTTCAGGAACCTGCTTAACGCAAACGATTATGTTCAAGTTGGTGACCTCATTAGGAGTTTTCCTTCCTACAATTATCGGACTAGCTGTTCACGCGTTTGCCTAGGTGACGGTATGTTGAATCAGAAGACATGAATTTCTCCCAAAATTAAGGTCGTCAGGTTGAAATATAGCTTTTATCGTGTCGACAATCGATCTGGCGCCTTTCCGCAACAAGATCCTGATGTGATCATAAATCGCAAGAAAAGTAGTGCAACTGGAAGGCTTATCTCTCCTATGTTGATATCACCATTTTTGAGCGATCCGAGCCAGCCAGTTCGTATTCAGTTGTGAGTTTTATAGCCTTGGTGGGGCAACTCTCCTCACACTGAGAGCAGAAAGTGCACCTGTCATAGTGGAATTCTGGTTTCTTCTTTGTCTTCGTTCTCGTGTCCTCAACCATTATGATCACTTGAGCGGGACAGTCTCTTGCGCACAGACCGCATCCAGTGCATTTCTCTATGAAATGCTCTATCTTACCGCGAGAACGTTCCTGAACCTCAGGTTTCTCAAAAGGATACATGATTGTTGCACGCTTTTTCTTCTTTAAAGCCTCTCTGAGGATTCTCCCTGGAACCGGCATTATTCTCTTTTCCTCCTGTCATCCAAGTTGCAAGCTCTATATAATTCTGAATACTAAGAGTACCTCAATAAGTACGAGTTGGAGGACTGACAAAGGCGTCAGGTATCTCCAAGTTCCGCGAATCATCTGATCAATTCTCCACCTTCCAAGCAAAGCACTAAAGCCTGAGAGTATCAACACTATGATAAATGTCTTGATTATGAACCAAACTGAGTACGTGAGCCACTCAAACCCAGCCCCAAACGCGAGAATGGCCAATGGCGGCGCAGGCCCTCCAAGAAACAGAGCTGACGCAATTCCAGCACCGAAAAGCATTTCCAGGTCGTTAGATAGGTGGAAGAAAGCATACTTCTTACCCGAGAACTCGGTTTGCCAACCAGCAACGATTTCTGTATGCGCCTCAGGTATATCGAATGGGAGTTTCTCTAACTCCGCAAGCAAACATATGAGGTATACGGCAAAAGCTATCGGGGCGATTGTAATCAACCAGTTATGCGTAACTTGGTACGAGACTATTCCAGCGATGTCTAGTCTCGCAGCGATGATTGCAGGCGTAATCAATGAGAGCGTTAGTGGGATCTCATACCCAACGAGCTGCATGCCGGCCCGCGCTGAACCTATTTCGCTAAATCGGTTCGCAGAGAACCACCCTGCCAAGATTATCGAGATCGCCATCGCAGTCATGAGGAATATGGCGAATATCAGGTCTCCTTGGAAACTTATCAGGCCTGTAAGACTGAATATCGGAACTAGAAGTAAGGCTGTGAGAGTGAATGTCAGCATCAGTATCGGTGTCGCTGTGAACCCCAGATGGTCAACTCCTTTTGGATCAATATCTTCCTTTGCCATCAGCTTGATGAAGTCGGCAAGGGGTTGTAGGAGTCCACGAGGACCCGTGTACTTCGGACCAATTCTATTCTGGAGATCAGCAAAGAATTTTCTGTAAGCCCACTCAAGGAATAAAGCATATCCTATACAGAACAGGATTCCTGGAAATATGAACAAGAGGAACAGGTCTCTGAAGTAGATGAAGATGTCAATGACCAATTTGGATCATCCCACCTAATTTGATTCTTCGTCGTCCTTCATTACGTTTGTCAGTTGCGTTTATAACTCTTCATATCGTCGGCAGAACTCTATCATGAGGCTATTCATATATAATCTTTTAGGGTGAGATTGCCAGGCTGAGATTCAATGAAAGATGCATTTATTTATATTCGGATCGAAGCTATAGAGAAAAGAGAGGATTACCTCATCGCTACGTTGAGATTGAGAAAAAACGATGTTATCCTAACGTCTCAAGAAGGAGAGTGTTACGGGACAATGAGTGAAGTTTACAATTTCTCTTTTGACAAGAACGGTGAAAAGACCAATGCAAAGCTTCTGGCGAACCTCTACTATCACAAGGACCACACATATGCGAAGGTTGAGGGAAAGAGCGTGAAGGTGGGTCTGGACGACTTTGGACAGAGCATCGCAGGCAAGATACTATTCGTAAGACTTAGACCAGAAGGGAAAAGTGTTAACCAAGGAGAAAGCATTGGGAAGCTAGAGTCGGGAAAATGGGTAGGCGACTTGAAGACTCCTGTGTCTGGTACAATAATCCAAGTTAACAGCAAGATCAAGGGAACGCCGTCATTAGTGAACACCGATCCCTATGGTGAAGGCTGGCTCCTCATCATACAGCCATCGAAGTTAGACGCAGAACTAAAAACCCTCACAACGGGGCCCGCAATCAAGAAGTGGATGGAAAAAGAGATAGTAGAAAGACTGAAGAAGTGAAGAACTTGGCGCGCAGCCCGTGTAAAGTACTGCCGCGCTTCAATTCACTCCCCTATTTTTGAAGAAGTGACTGGTAAGTTGGAAGAGTATTTTAAACAGTGGACTCTCTCGGAGACTCTCGGCGTAACTATAAGATATCATCTTGTCTCTCCTAAGAAAGACATTCAATTTTGTCGGACGCGCTCATCGAGCCCATTCGAGGTCCACTACTAGTTCTTATT
>JAHPYV010000031.1 GCA_019058495.1 Promethearchaeati archaeon | reverse complement strand
GGTCTGGCTTTATTCTCAGGATCCAAGCCGCCTCGTCCACCCCGTCATATTGTACAATTCCATCCTTGTCTGCTCCCAAGGCCATCAGTTTGTTTGGGTCTATGCAAGCAGGGGTCACCACGTACTTGGAAAGAGAGAAGCTCAGATTGCAGACGGCAGTCGAGTGTGGAGTGTCAGTCAGACATATGGTCTTTATTCCAAGTCCGAAGGCCACTCTGGCAGCCTCAGGGGAGCTGAAATGCATTGAGAAATCAATATTCTTGTAGAATTGTGAAATGTATTCCGTAAGTTTCAGCATGCTCTCGGTGCTTGCTTTAAGTTTGCCCTCCAATGTCTCGCCGCCATATTCTCCGGCGACGTGTTGGGAGATACCTTTTAGCTTTAATATAACAACAACGACGTCGTGAACTCTGGTGGTTACGGTCGTCCCGTGTCCCTTCGCTTCCAAGTGTCTTTTGATGCTTTCGAATAGCTAAACCTATTTGGGAGTCATTATGTCAAGCCAAAACGTCATCATGGTAACGGCAGACCTGCCTAGACCTCTCCGTGATGTGATAATAATCTGATATCTCTGCCTCTATTAAATTAATGCCGTCTGACGCCACAAATCCGGGGAGGCCAACTTACGAATATTCAAGCACAAGTAGCTTCACAAGTTCTTCGAACAGTTTGCGAACATTCTCCCCAGTTTTCGCTGAAGTCTCAATGAATTTCGCTTTGATCTCTTTGGCTAACTGTTCTCCGTCCTCTCTGCGTATCATTCGGGTTTGCAGGTCTATCTTGTTCCCGACTAAGAAAACTGGTACTGTGGATCTAATGGATTTCTTCATGTCATCTAGCCAAGCTTTAGTATGCGTCAGTGTATCACGTACCGTAATGTCGTAGACGAGAACTGCCATTGACGCGCCAGCATAGTACTTGTCTCTTACCTTGCTGAACAATCCTTGCCCTGCGATGTCCCAAATTATCAGAGTTAGAACTCTTCCTTCGTAGCTGTATTCCTTTGCCACAACATTAGCTCCGATCGTTGGGAGGTAGTCTGTCTTGAACGAGGATGTAACGTACCTTGAGACCAGGCTTGATTTTCCGACACCTTGGTCACCAATAAAGACGACTTTGAAAATTGTCTCCTTCGCGGTTATGGTACCACACCCTCATTCAGCCTAGTTACTAATTCCCATTTGCCCCTTCTTATTTGTGACGTCCAGCATTGTCTCGTTAACATAAATAAGGCGGCTTTTTGCCTGCTCTCAACTCAGGTCATATTGATAAGATAGTCGCTCCTCTTTTTTAGGTTTACCATTTTGTGGCAAGGATTCGCACCTTCTCATGCGATAGTCGCAACAAGGTCAACTACGAATTATTAATAATGGTTCTGCGTCATGATTAACATAGTTAAAAATCCAACCTTTTGCCGATAGATGCGCCAAGGGGAAAATGAATTTGCCGAAGGTGGCAACTCAACTTTCGGATATGTTGTGGTTTGTGCAAGCTCTGAATTCAGGAAGATACCCGTACGCAAATTCAATGTTAGTAGACGACCGCACGAAATGCATGATTGATTTGGGAGTTGGGGGCAGTGTTCTCAGGGAACTCATGAATGAGGTGAAGATCGATGAGGTAGTCTTCTCCCACTGTCATGAGGATCACACAGCAGGGTGTTCCTTTCTACCAGAAGCAAAGTTTTACGCGCATAGGTTTGATGTTGATGCCATAGAATCCGTAGGTAAGCTGAAAGAGCGGTACATGGTTAGAGGAACAGATCTGGAGGAACCTTTCGACAAGTTCCTCTTCGAAGCCCTTAATCTCAAGGATTGCCGCATAGACAAGGAGATCGAAGACAGATACTTCTTCGACTTTGGCAAGACAAGGCTGACGGTCATCCACACGCCAGGGCACTCAGCGGGACACTGTTGTTTCCTAGATCCGTCGAGCGGAGTGCTCTTCACCTCTGACGTGGATCTAAGCAGTTTCGGACCATGGTATGGGTGCGCTGACTTAGATATAGATGACTTCATATCCTCAATAAACAAGTTAATCTCAATCAAGGCGGAAACCTTGGTGTCCAGCCATAAGGGCATTATTCGTGGCGACGTCGAATTAAAACTCAAAGATTTCTTGGAAAAGATCTTCGAGCGAGAAAGAAGGCTGGTTGAATTTCTTGGGAAGTCAAGAACATTCACCGAGATCGTGAACAAGGCCATAATCTATGGTAAGTTTAGCGAACCTAGGGAAGCATTTGTACTCTTTGAGTCGGTGATGATCAAGAAGCATCTCGACAGACTCATGAGGTACGACTCTGTAACGTACGAAGATGGGAAATCCGTCGCCATTTAGCGTATCTACATTATCCAATCATGAGGAAAGCTGGTTTTAGGATCATGGGAGGAGTCCCTGTTGACTAAGAAAGATCGAGACCGACACATAGACGATGGAAAAGAGTCTCTAGTAAGATGGGCCTTCTTGGACCCTGAGGGAAGCAACCTCACCGAACTCGAAGATGCTCTTACGAAAGCAATCGAATTGATCAAGTTGTGGTGGCGAGGTGAGACAAAGCACGTTTCACCATGTCCAACCGAAGACGAGTTCAATAGGCTCGTGCATTCGTTGGAGGAACATGTTAGAAATGTGCCTTTCCCCGACGCCTACAAGCAAATTAAGTCATGCATAAGGGCTCTTTATAGTGATGTGAGATTTAATAAGAGTAACTTGATGAACGTGCACCCTTCTCCTCTTCTTCCGTCCCTCGTCGCTTCATTTGTGACCATGCTCCAGAATCCAAACAACATTTCTGTCACCACTTCGCCCGCGACGACATTGATGGAAGAAGAGTGCATGATTGAACTTGCTGAACTCGTTGGATTTCGTTGCGGAGGCGAATCACACAAACCTGGAGGCAACATAGTTGCCTGCGGTACAATATCGAATCTGACTGCATTGATGGTAGCTAGAGAGAAAGCTTACAGGGACCTAAGAGAGTTTGGGGGACGCACTCTTAGGGATGCGGGGTTGTTCGAAGCTCCAAGGGGGATAATTGTTTCATCTAGATCGGCTCATTACTCGATTCGAAAGGCAGCAAGGATCCTCGGATTGGGAGAAAGTGGCGTAATCGAAGTGCCCGTAGCAGATGAAAACGAGCTACTGGACTTTGAGCAATCGGATGTACCTCTGAGACTGAAGCCTTCGAAAGAAGTGTACGCTGAGACACTCAACCGGATCGAGAAAACGGCAAAGGATGGTGACAACAAACGTCAGAAGATAGTTACAGTGGTTTCGACGCTGGGAACAATAAACACCGGAACCATAGAACCGATTCAGTCTCTATTAGCTCTAAGAGAGAGGTTTGAGTTCCATCTCCACATTGATGCAGCAATAGGAGGTCTTGCTTTAGGACTAAGCGAGATCAAGCAGAAAGCCCAAGGGGTTGATCTTGCCGACTCGATCACTATTGATCCCCATAAGCTTGGGTATGTCCCATACCCGTGCAGCGCCATCTTATTCAGGGATAAATCAGACCTCGATTTAATCGCCACGGATGCGCCATACGTGGGTTCATCTGCTGGTACAATCGAAGGATCTCGACCAGGGTCTAATATAGCCGCTTTCTGGGTTGCATTGAAGTCTCTGGGGAAAAACGGGTACAGCAGTATAATCGGAAGAAACATCAGCTTAGCAAGATCCTTAGGCAATCTTCTGAAAGATGCTGGATACCAAGTTCTCCACGAGGTTGACCTGAATACGATTTGCTTTTCTCTGCGCAAAGAAGGTCAGCCTCGGAAGAAGATAAACAAGGCAACGAACGACCTTCATGCTAGAATCGTAGCCGACGGTCGATATCTTGTGAGTATAGTCGAGGATATTTCTGGCATAAAAGTGAGAGATAAGCCTTGGCTGAAGGACTCGGAGAAAACGAGCCTCACAGGGATCAAGGTGTGGATCATGAATCCACATATGAATGAAGAGGATCTCGAGTCATTCATCCACGTACTTGAGGAGAAGAGAAAACAGCTTACATTCTATTCAGACTGACACAAGGAGAAAGAACTCTATATATAGAGTTCAGCAAATAGAGTGACTTAATCAGGGCGGAGAATTGCGATCAGCTGGTAACGTGGTGTATCTAGCTTATGGATCCAGAACGTAGAATGGAATTAGTGACGAGAGGCACAGAAGAGGTCATAACAAGAGATGAACTGAAAACCCTCCTGGAAACTAAGAGCAGACCGAGAGCATACTGGGGTTTCGAGTTAAGCGGCTTTCTGCATCTCGGAACTGGACTCGTATGTGGCAATAAGATCAAAGATTTCATTGAAGCCGGGTTTGACTTCACAATATACCTTGCAGATACGCATAGTTACATAAATAGGAAGCTTGGCGGAAGCTGGGATAACATTAGGGTTGCATGCGACTACTTCAGGCACAGTTTCATCGCTCTCGGCATAGATCCAAACAAGGCTAGATACGTCCGAGCATCCGAGATCATGAATAGATTTGAATACTGGTTCAAAGCGATACAGGTAGCAAAAAGCTCAACCATCAATAGAATGAGGCGAGCGCTTACAATAATGGGACGTGAGATGACAGAGGACGACGTTGAGGCGGCCTTCCTCTGGTATCCTGCCCTTCAAGTTGCTGACATCTTTGAGCTTGATCTTCATGTTGCTGCAGGGGGACTCGATCAGCGGAAAGCCCACATGCTCGCCAGGGATGTTGCAACGAAACTTGGGTGGCGAGCACCCATTAGTGTACACGTGCCTTTGCTCCCTGGATTAACTGAAACTAGGCAGAGGATGGAGTATGATGAAGATGAGAGAATTAGCGCGAAGATATCAGACAAGATGTCGAAGAGCTTACCAGAAAGCACAATAACCATACATGACTCGCCTGAACAGATAACGGAGAAGATGAAGAAAGCCTTCTGCCCTCCAAAACAGGTTGAAGGGAACCCTATTACAGAGATTGCTCGATTGATATTGTTCAGAGACAGAAAAATTTCACTGAAAATCAAAAGGCCAGCGAAGTACGGAGGCACGCTCGAGATGCAAAGTTACGCTGAACTTGAGAAGACTTATCTTGAAGGAAACCTACATCCGCTCGACTTGAAACAAGCTGTCGGGGATGCGCTAATTGAAGTACTTCAACCTGTGAGAGACTACTTCAACAAGAATCCTGAGCCATTGGAAGCCATGAAGAGAATCGTTATAACCAGATAGACAAGTGAACTGGATATCGGTTACGACCTTTCCTCACCCAGGTTCTCCTCTTCGAAAGCCTGATGGTATTTTGCGCTAGTTATCCGAGGCATGGGATAGTTGAGAGAAGCCAATCGCATCCAGCCTGACTTGGTTCATGGCCTACCTTACTGGCGACTATTAGTACAAGACCACGTGGCAAATCATGTCCTAGGTATCAAAGGAATAGATCTCGATAAGATCAGTCTGCTTGACCTCGGGTGTGGCCTGGGTTACATGTTAGCCAGACTCTCTCACTCACTACCGCGTGGCGCGAGACTGGTCGGAATTGACGTGAACAAGACAGCCGTTGCACGGGCAGAGGCGCTCGTTGAAGGAATTTGGGATAGAACGAAAACTGAGTTTAGATGTGTCGACGCCGAGAACCTAGATCTCAAAGAAGGATATTTCGATGTCATTGCCGCCAACCTCTCCTTTAGTGTGTTCAGGAAGCCTGGCAGAGTTGCATATAGGGTCGCCCGGATCCTGAAACCAGGCGGTAAGCTAATTGTGACTGAAGTGAGCAGTTTCAGCGTGCTGGGAAAAATCGGAGAACTACTCGACGCCGCATCGGGACATTCTTACTATAATCTGCTAACGCCCAGCAGTCTGGCAAATCTATTTGTCCCTTTTGGATTAATAGCAAACAAAGTTGCGAGGGTACCCTTAAAGGCAAAGGTTCTGAAACGTGACCTGAAGATTCCCCCTAGACTCTCACCAGTCTTCCTAATTGAACTGTCAAAGCCGGACTCTATTGCACTGAAGCGTAAAAAATAGATAGCCTTATTGACTTGATTGTGCGATGGAATGACAGGAACATTCCGTGGATGAATGAGTGTTTGAGTGGCGTATTACATGCTTTTAATTGTTTGATGGAACATTAGAAGGTGTGTCTCTGAAGGAGGTGTGTTCAACCAATGGTGAGCAAAGAAGAGATCATGAAGGTACTTCAGACGATCTACGATCCAGAGATCCCTGTAAATATAGTCGACTTAGGCTTAATCTATGATGTTGCCATTGACAAGAGCAATGGTGTTAAGATAAAGATGACATGCACGACTCCATACTGCCCTATGAATCGCTATCTGCAACAGGAAGTGAACGAAAAGACAAAGTCTATCAAAGGGGTAAAGGAAGTCAAGGTAGATATGGTATTTGAGCCACCTTGGACTCCTGATAGAATAGCCCCTTCGGCGAGAAAAGAGTTGGGCATCAAGGCAGAATGAGATCGATTCTCTGAATTCTTTCTTATTTGCTGGAGCCCTTTATGCGGGCGCCAGTAGCTATTTTTATCTTGGAACTGCGTAATGCTTTCTTAAGGAATCTTTTCTTTATATTATGAAGCCTAGAATACTGACAATTTGTGAGGTGCTAGAAGCGTTGATTAATGATGCACATGTCCATGTAGGTCCTTCAGCGCCCTGGGTTCCGGAGGTTGACCCCGCAAAAACCATTGAGGATTACATCAAGGTAATGGAGAAGTATGGAATACATAAAGCGATCATCTTCCCGAATCCTGGAGTGGGAGAAGGCTACGCTAAACAAAACGATGTGATAGCTCAAGCCCAGAAGAGTTACCCGAGCCGAATAATAGGATTCGGTCGAACAGATCCAAGACTAGGCGAAGGAGCCATAAAGGAAGTTCAAAGATTCATTAACAAGTTGGGCCTAAAAGGGATTAAATTGCACCCAGTTGTTGAGTGCTTCAGACCGGATCACCCAGCTTTTGACCCATTCTTCAAGGCAATAGAGGATCTGCGCATTCCAATTCTATTCCATTCGTCTCCTGGATTCTTCGCAGAACCTCATTTGATAGCCTTGGTTGCCGAGCGACATCCTAAGCTCAGAGTATGTCTCGGGCACTTATATGGGTCCATGTTGCCAGTTATCGAGAAACACAAGAACATTTGGGTTGAAACGAGTGGAGTGTCATTGCCAGCTACTGTGAGTGCAGCAGTTAGAATAGCTCCAGACAGGGTCATGTACGGGTCAGATTGGCCTTACCTAAATCCAAGAGTTGAACTCGTCAAGGTCGAGGAAGGAGTGGAAAACAAGAAAGATCTGAATAGAGTTCTTTCAGAGAATTTCGAGAGCTTCATCAGGGGTCCGTGATAACGGGGCTTCCACCAAGTCCGCGATTCTGTCCTTCTCTTCCTTTCCTTAATACAACGAGAGCGGCGACAATTGTTGCTGCTGCACCGCTGGCAAATGGAACCGTCTCGTGACATCTCAGGTCAGAAAATGCTTCTGATCTTCAAGCTATTGAATCGACTTTGACCATTCTTCCTGTATTTGCAGATTGAACCACTGCGATATCAAACTGCAGTACCTTTCTTCCTTGCTCCCCTGAAAGTATTGGCTCCTTGTCTTCAAGCACGCAATTGACAAAGTGTCGCCCAGAATCCCTGAAAGACACATCCCACTCGCACTCAATGTTGTGATAACTGACTGCCTTGCCGTCTGACTTGTAATGCACTAGTGGTGGTTGATCCAGAAGCTGCCCAGTGCAACGATTTATGAAGATGTATCCTTTATCGCCTGTTATTTCAGTTCTCTCGTCATCTCCGTAGTACTTACTCGTAACATAGCACCCAGTAGAATATGTTGTTATCCACGTTCCATAGACGCCCTTCGCTTTGTATTTCCACTGGATAATTGCTGGAGAGTCGACTTTCAAACCGGCCACATCGGTGAAATCAACAACTGCGAAGGCTTCTTCAACATCCCCCAGAAGGTACATTGCCAAGGAGAATTGGTGGTATCCATGATCAAAGATGACTGGTCCTCCGCCGCAGGTCTTCGGGTTAAACCTCCATGCCCAAGTTTCACCTGGAATCTCCCAGCCACCAACTCCGCAGTTGCCGAGCCTCATAACTAACATACTTGGCTTTCCTATTTCCTTCTTTTCAATCAGTTCTTTCGCCTTTATGTGTGGAGGGTAGAATACGTAGTTTTCGAATACTTTGAACTTCACACCAGCTTTTCTGGCGGCTGAAATCATTGCGTCTGCTTCCTTGAGATCCATTGCCATAGGCTTCTGAACCGATACATGCTTACCAGCTTCTGCTGCTGCAACAGCGACTTCATGGTGAAGGTGATGAGGCAGAAGGACCTCAACAATGTCTACATTGGGATCTTTGAGTAGCTTGGTGTAATCGGTGTAGTATTTATCAGCAGCCCATTCCTTTGCCTTCGCCTGTGCCTTCGCTTCTTTGGTATCGCATGTAGCGACGATCTTGCCCTTCTTGAAATCCTTGTATGCTAATGCATGAAGATCAGATATCCTGCCGCAACCTATGATCCCAACACCAATAACTTTGCCATCAGTCAAAAGAAGATAGCCTCCAATATACAGTAGTCAGTCAGAAGGATCTTGCCAAACTTATCCTCAGTTCAACCTGCTATTATAGTTTGCCTCAAGGAAAGAAAAAGGAGACGATAAAGAAGTAACACGAACCAATTGTCAACCTCTTGGAAGGCGCGATCGTCCGAATCACCACTTTGGTCATAGCCAGTTCTTTCATTTTTCGGGAGTTTTTAGTATTACTCCATTACCGGCTGAAGTTGCGAGAGTAACGTATCTTGCTAGATATCCCGTGATCTTTCTAGTGGGCGGTCTCCACTTCTGGAGACGCTTCTTCAATTCTGGCTTTGGAATTAGTAGGTCTATTTTCCTCTCTGGTATGTTGTATGATATCTTGTCTCCATTTTCGACTACAGCTAATGGTCCTCCTTCGAACGCTTCAGGTGAAACGTAACCGATGGCTGGACCTCTCGTTGATCCTGAGAAGCGTCCGTCAGTTATGAGAGCGACCTCCGAGTCGAGTTGCATGCCGACAAGCATCGATGTTATTGCATGCATCTCACGCATTCCTGGTCCACCTTTCGGTCCTTCGTAGCGTATTACCATTATTGAACCTTTCTCTACTCTGCCGTCAATAACGGCTTGGGTCGCTTCCTCCATTGAATTGAACACTGTGGCGGAACCTTCATGCTCGAGCATTAATGGATTGACTGCGACTTGTTTTACGAGCGCTCCCCCTGGTGCCAGACTGCCCTTCAAAACGGCCACTCCTCCTTCTTTGTGCACCGGGTTATTGACTGATCTAATTACTTCAGGTCTATGAGTTCCCTCGGCACCTTCCACGTAGGATCTTAGTGTGTCTCCAGTAACCGTCATTGTGTCCCACTTGATGAATTCAGAGAGTTCTTTGAGTAGCGCTGGTATTCCTCCTGCTTCATCGAAGTCTTCCATGGTGTATTCTCCTGACGGAACGATTGGGCAGAGGTGTGGGACCCTTCTGGCCACTCTGTCGAAGTCATCTAAGCTTATCTTTATTCCAATTTCGTTTGCTATCGCTGGCAAGTGTAGACATGCGTTGAGTGAGCCGCCAATCGCCATGTCAACCGTCATGGTGTTTTCGAAAGCTTCCCTCGACATTATCTTTGACGGAGTTATGTTCTTTGAGACAAGATCTATGACTCTCTTCCCAGTTTCCTTTGCTAGCTTCACTTTCTTGGCGCTCGTGGCGTGAGCAGTTGCGCAACCAGGCAAAGACATTCCAAGGGCTTCAGTTATGCAAGCCATAGTGTTGGCGGTTCCCATCATTGCGCAAGATCCCGGACCTGGGCAAGCTGAGTCTTCGATGCATTTGAGTTCTTCCATGCTCATCTCGCCTTTTCTTGCTTTTCCAGAGTATTCGCGGATGTGGGTTGTGGTTATCTGCTTCCCTTGGTATCTTCCTGGAAGCATTGGTCCACCTGTCAATACTATTGTGGGTATGTCAAGTCTCGCGGCTGCCATCAGGTGCCCTGGGACGATCTTGTCGCAGGATGAGATCATTGCCATGCCGTCAAATTGGTGCGCTTGAATCATTACTTCAACTGTATCTGCGATGAGGTCTCTGCTTGGAAGAGAGTACTTCATGCCAGCAGTTCCTTGGCATATGCCGTCGCATATTGCTATAGTGTTAAACTCGAATGGGGTTCCGCCAGCGCTCTTGATTCCAGCCTTCACAGCATTAGCGAGTGTGTTGAGATGTATGTGTCCCGGCACAATCTCGCTATAGGAGTTTACCACAGCAATCCAAGGCTTCGAGATATCGTTGTCTGTGAGCCCTAATGATTTTAGAAGAGCTCTCTGCGTAGTCCTATCAATTCCAATTTTCATAGTGTCGCTTCTCAAGAATTCCTAACACCTCATACCAGAACCACGTAATGAATGTTGAAAACAGGAATACAAGATTCTTATATGTCTTACATCGAAATATGAATCGATGGAGGATCTGTCTCGCAACGAGTGAAATGCGTATCCGATATCTACTTGTTTTCGTTGAGGCTGGTGTTGCGTGTTGATTTTCGGTTTTGTGGCTAATCCAGGTAAGCTTGAGGATTATCTGAAGTGGGCAGGACAAAATGGTTTTAGTCATATTGAGATTGATGGTACTCTGCCCTCCAATTTTCCTGAGCAATTTACTCAAAGCAGGATATGATCTATACGGGATCTAGCAGATCACTTGGAAATCACATTAAGCTACCACACATCTTACGCAATAAACCTCGGTGACCCGTTTAGAGAATTGAGGGAAGCGGGAACCAATCTGATCGAACGATGCATCGATCTGTCCGAGAAGCTGGAGGCTAACTGGGTTACTGTGCATCCAGGCTACAAGGTAAGCTGGCCTGACCAAAAAAGTAATAGAATTACGTACTTCAATGACTCTCTAAATCAACTGCTTCGGCTCGCTGAGAACTATGGCGTCTCAATTGCCGTCGAGAACCTGAATAGGCTTCTTCAAAGCGAAATATATTACCTTGGCGATTGTTTCAGCGAATTGGATGAGATCTTCGCATCATCAAAGTCAAAGTTGTTGAAAATGACTTTGGATTTCGGACACGCTCACTTGAATGAGGGGATCGACAAGTATCTAATAAAATACGCGAGCAGGATAGTTTGCACACATATTCATGACAATGCAGGGATCGGAATTGACGAGCACCTCCCTTTGGGCAAAGGCAAAATAAACTGGGAAGAAACTTGCATGGTTATCAAAGAGGTGAATTACAGTGGTCCTCTCTGCCTTGAGGTGTACTCTGACGAAGGAAAGGTGGCTGGAATGAGGCTACTGAGAGAGTACCTCGCTCAAAACTCTGGTCAAACCTGATCGCTATTTCTCTTCAGTAATGTAGTTTCTCAGTATGCCTATTGTTTCAATTTCAGCTTCTACCGCGTCTCCAGGTTTCAACAGTTTGGGTTCTGGTTTCGCGTAGATTCCTACTCCTGATGGTGTGCCTGTCGATATTACGTCCCCTGGTTCCAACGTTATAGAATCTGAGATGAACGAAATGATGTATGGGATCTTGAAGATCATGTTCTTGGTAGAACTGTTCTGTCGTAGTTCGCTGTTGACCCTCAACTGGATCTTCAGATTCTGCGGATCTGCTATCTCGTCCTTTGTAACAAGGTAGGGCCCCATCGGTGCAAAAGTGTCGAAACTCTTGCCTCTGAAGAACTGCTTATCGTTGAATTGAATATCTCTTTCTGAGATGTCATTGAGAATCGTGTATCCTGCAACATAGTTGTATGCTTCGCTCTCAGTTATCTTACGACCTTTTCTGCTCATTACGACTGCGAGTTCGGCTTCGTAATCCAGTTTCTTTGTCTTCTTAGGATAAATGACTGGATCCTCTGTGCCCACTATTGTCGTCCAGGGCTTAGTGAAGAAAACTGGGTTCTCAGGCGGTGGGCGACCACCTTCCTTAGCATGATCTAGATAGTTCACTGCGAGGCAGAGAATATTCTTTGGCGGATGAGTGATGGGCGCTCGTAGCTTGACTTCATCAAGTTTGTATGCGATTGTTTGCTTGCCCCTCTTTAACCTGAAGGTTCCAGCCATGAATTCCTGTTCGACTCGCCGGATAAGATCGCGTGCCTCTCTTATTGCTGCGTCGCCAAGTGTGAGTAGATCCAAGAGTTCAGAAGGAACCTGTTTGGACGCTTCAATCGGCCTAAGACTATTGTACGATGCATAGGCGGAATTCAAATCAAGTAAGATATCACTGTTTTTGATCAGAGCTCCTAGTCTCTGTTCACCACTTGCAATCTCTTTGAATGTTGCCAGTTTCAACTTGCCCAACCTCTTCTCATTTGAGACCTATTACCGTCCTGGCTTCACTTGGATCGGCAACCTCTCGACCCATTTCCTTAGCCAACTTCACGAGATTCTCAACAAGTTGGACAGTGTTCTTCGCTGGCACACCCCTCTTCACGTATGGGTAGTCTTCGGTTCCGACGCGTACATGTCCGCCCTCAGATATTGACAGAACAGCTATCTTCAATTGCTCGGCTCCCATAACGCTGATTGCATAGACCGAGTTAGGTGGCAGGTACTTTACTCTGTAATAGAATTCTTCAGCAGTAGGAGGGCTCCATGTTCCGCCAGGCCACCCGAAGAACAGGGTCTGATAATGGGGTGGATCGAGTAGCTTCTTCTTTATCAGGTAGTTCAGGTTCCATATCGAGCCTGTATTCCAGACTTCCCATTCGGGTTTTATCTTTGCTGCCCTGCATTTCTTGCAGTACTCTTCAAGTTCTTCGCGGGGGTGCAGCCTATGGAAATCTTTTCCGGTAAAGGCTTCGTCATGGTGATTTAGAATTATCGAGATCATGTCAGGCTTATTCTCGAATATCTCTTTTCGATCTTCGATGGGTTGGCTCGACATCCCTGCCTGTACAATGATGTCGCATTTCTCGCGTATACCGCCTATGGTTTCTTTCCAGCCGCCAACTCCATGGATGTGAGCGATACTTGCGCCTGCCTCGTAGCATTTAACGATTTCATCTATGATTTCATCTGCTGTCTTCGGATAGTTGGTTAGATCGGGGTTGATCCAAGAAAAGTTCGGGGTTGCAGTCACAATTAGCTTTTCAATCTCACTCTTTCTCGTCGACATATCAAAATCACCCTTATGTCGGGCTTAGTTCCGAATAATCGCGTCTTCTATCTTGCTGCCCATCCTCCATCGATGAGAATGTCAGCTCCAGTCATATAGGAGGATTCATCACTTGCCAAGAACAGTATTCCTGTGGCTACTTCCTCCGGTTTCGCCCATCTTCCCATGACTCCTTGCGATTCGAACTCTGCTTTTAGAGCCTCTGGATCCATGTCGCGTTGTTTAGCCTGTTTCGCCACATCGCTTCGAAGCATTGGAGTATCAGTAGCACCGGGGCTTATGCTATTGACTCGAATGGTATAAGGCGCAAGATCCAATGCCAGAGCTCTGGTTATTGCGAGTGCGCCTGCCTTCGAAGCGCAGTACAGTGAGTGGTTGACTTGCCCCACATGAGCAGCTATGGAAGCAAGGTTGATTATCACACCAGACGTCTGCTTTATCATGTATGGGACTGCGTACTTGCAGCAGAGGAATATTCCTTTGACATTGGTTTTGAAAAGTAGGTCAAAGTCGTCTTCAGTATAGTCATCTAGCGAGCCAACTTTTACGACTCCTGCATTATTCACAAGGATGTCTATCTTTCCGTATTTCTCGATTGTTTTGCTGACCAAGTTCTTTACTTCAAAGGCTTTTGAGACATCGGTTTTGACGAAGAGTGCTTCGCCGCGCTCTTTCTTAATGAGGTTCTGTGTTTCCTCTGCGCCTTTGAGATCGGTGTCTGCTATTACAACGTTCGCACCTTCCTTAACAAACAGTATTGCGGTTGCGCGTCCTATTCCAGAGGAACCTCCGGTGATTATGGCAACTTTATTCAGTAGCTTCATCAGGTACCACCCATTTCTTCAACTCTCAGGAAACACTAAATATCTTTCTTTCAAGTGAAGAGATTCTTTCTGTGCCTTTAGCTGTGACCAGGTAAGTGTCTTCAATACCTACCAGACCTTGGCTGGAGGATAGAGTCCAGATCTCAATATCAAGAACATTGTTCTTACTGAAAGGTAGTGGTGATAATCCTTTCATGGGGTCGTAGAAGTGGAATTCCTCAGTAAGGAGTCCAACGCTGTGAAATGTCACGAAGAAGGGCATACTTTTCCCAGACTTTTTATGTCTTGCCTCGGCAGCATTGTAAGCCTGTTCTGGTTTTACTCCAGGTTTTACCGCATCCGCACACACTTGCTGAAGTTCAATCATGAAGTCACTTGCTTCCTGCAGATCCTCAGGAGGACGCCCTATGGATGCATGGCGACTCACGTCAGAGCAGTACCCCGCGTAAATCGCCCCGACGTCGAATCTCGCGAGGTCTCCTTTCTTCATCGTGACCCCTGTAGCGGGGTATTCTGGGTCACTACTACCTATGCCCAGCGTGACGTGATCGACTCCCATACCTCCTTCATCGATAATCTTAGTTTTAGCGACCTTGATGAACTCATAATCTGATACTCCCTCTTTGACTGTATCGATCATTGCTTGAATAGCGCTCTCAGCTATTCTTGTAGATTCTTTGATTCGCCTAATCTCTTCTTCACTTTTCTCAAGTCGCATTTCCAAGAAAACGTCATCTGAGATTCTGAACTTTGCTTTCGGGAAGTCTTTGGCTAACTGCTCATACTGGTAGTACGGCATCTTGGACTCAATCCCGATTGTTCCACTATCGGGTATTCCTGAGTCTTTTACTATTGAAGTCAGGTTGCTTACAGCGTCACTCACTGAGAGAATCCCATTGACCTCTTTGATCCAGCTAGCTTTGTCAGTGCTATTGAAAAGCTGCCACGTTATGAGGGATTCTTCCCCATCCTTTCTGACAACCACGATAGTGGGGTACTGATTGGACAAAACATACAGAATGGGATTATTCTCAACGTGTCTAACAGGCATACCACTTGTGTAGAACACGTTCTCTGGTGAAGAGGCAATCAAGATGTCAACGCCTTTGCCTTGCATGAGTTTTGAAGCTTTCTTCCTATTGTAACCTATGGGCTCCATAATCACTTACACTCCACAAACTGAAGACTAACTCATCTGATTTGATCCGAAACCATATAATATTTGAAGAACCCTTTTAAAGTTGCGTTATTTATCTGAGCAACATGGATCATTTCAATGCAGGTTATAGTAAGGAGGTACCTAGTGTATGAATAGAGTGCGCGTCGGCATCATCGGAGCAGGATCAGCTGGACTTCTCCACGCATTGTCATACAGTCAGATTCATGAGAAAGCTCAGCTAGTCGCGGTCTGTGATGTCAATGAGGTTACAGCTATGGGTCTCGCTAAAACCTACAAGGCTGAGAAGGTCTATACTGACTACAAGAAAATGCTTGAGCAAAAAGATCTTGATGCTGTCTCAATATGTTTGCCTCACTTTTTGCATGCTGAAGTCACCGAGGCTGCTGCGAAAGCTGGGAAGCACGTATTCTGCGAGAAGCCGATGGCTACAACGCTCAAAGACTGTGACAGAATGATCAATGCAGCTAAGAAGGCTGGCGTCAAGCTCATGATCGCGGAGAACCATAGGTGGACACCTGCGCATATTGCTATGAAGGAAGCACTAGATCAAGGCAAGATCGGTGAAGTCATACTCGCAAGAACCTATGAGGTTGTGGATGAGCGCACCAACATGGGTAATCCGTCCCTATGGAAAGGAACAGCTGATAGAGCAGGTGGTGGCTCCCTCATGGATCAAGGTGTCCACAAGGCAGCAATGCTGAGATGGTTCTGCGGTGACGTCAAAAGCGTGTATTGCTGGACAAGCCAGCAGATGATCAAGCTGCCAAACAAAGCCGAGGACACAGCGATGATGTTCCTAAAGTTCGACAAAGGAGCTATCGCAGACTTATTCCTAAGCTTCGCGCCTATCGCGTACTTCAACAATAGTTTCGAACTCTACGGCACTCACGGAACTATCCTCGAAGATCATGCATGGACTGACCCAGTGAGGATCTTCTCAATTAGACCCGGCAAAGACAGCTACAGATGGATTACTCCCAAGGTGGAGCATCAACCACATCCTGGTTACTACAGGATCTCATTCAGGCTTGAGGCTGAACACTTCATGGATTGCATCTTGCATGATGCCAAACCTGATCTGAGTGGGGAGGATGGCAAGGCCGCAGTGGAAGTAGCTTTGCTTGGGTACTATTCAGCCAAGGCGGGCAAAGAAATAAGAAGAGGAGAAGTGCAGCTACCCTGAACCTCTCTCTCGGTCTATCATTTTAACTGCATCTGAAAAGTGCTCGTGCTTCGCGCAAATGGGTAACTCGCTTTCCCTTATCGGGAATAAGGAGAATTCGATTTCATCTTATTTTTGCTGTTGTCTTTTCCGAAGATAGTCTGGTATCGGCACATCCCAATAACCGCTGCTTATGCCCCCCGAGTATGGGTGTTCAGTTGGAATCATTACCTCTATTACCGCTGGTTTGCCTGACTTAATGCAATTGCTTAGCGCGTGTTTCAACTCTCCAGGTTTCTCCAGTCTTTCTGCGTGACATCCATAGGCCTCGACCACCTTGACAAAATCAGGGCTGTATCGTTTCCCAGACTTGTCAATAAATTCAGTCGCGTAGTCTCTTCCTTTTCCGTATTTGTCTATTTGAAGATCTCTGATTGAACCGAACATCTGGTTGTTAAGAAGGAAGTGTATTATCGGTATATCGAATTGCACTGCTGTTGCGAGTTCGTGACCACACATGAAGAAGTCCCCATCTCCACCCATGCTTACAACAGTACGACCCGGCATTGCCAGCTTTGCACCCAGCGCTGCGGGGATGCACCACCCCATCGTTGAGAACCCGCCCGAAGAGAGATGTGTTCTAGGTTCATAGATCGGGAACTCTTGAAAGAGTTGAGCTTGAGGATGCCCCGCTGAGCCAACTAGTATGGCATTACGGTCAAGGGCTTCGCGGAGTTCTTTGAGCAAGAGTGAAGTGGTCATCTTACCGCCGACCACTCTCTGTAGACCCTGGATTTTGGCTACCCAGTTCTCTTTCGCCTTCTTGAATTCTTTGAAGTATGTTGAAATCTGATAGTCTTTGGTCTTCACCAGCTTTTTGACTGCTTCTAGAAGGTCAACCAGCGCTGTCTTTGCGTCACCTACGATCCCAACTTCGACAGGATAGTTCTTTCCTATTTCGGAGGGATCTATGTCTATGTGGATCAGTTTTGTTGGCGGGATCGAGTAAGTCACCCCAGGTTTGTAGGAACTCGTGCTTTGATCAGAAAACCTGCATCCAATGGCTATGATCACATCTGCTTCGCGTGTAACCTTGTTCCCGACATCTGAACCTTTTGCTCCCCCGTAGTAAGCTGCCAGAGGATGATCTTCAGGGATTGCGCCCTTCCCCATGAAAGTAGTGACTGTAGGTGAGCCGATATACTCCGCTAGAGCAACCAATTCTTGGGACGCACCCGCTAGGATGACACCTCCGCCTGCAACGATAACTGGGCGCTCTGACTTTACTACTAGCCTAGCAGCTTCAAGTAATCTCTCTGGGTCAGCCCTAACCCGGCCAAACGGTCTACTGTGGGCTGGCTCTGGGATCTCCGTCTCAATAGAATCGGCTTGAATATCCATCGGTAGAGTCATATGAACTGGCCCTGGGCGACCAGTGAGCGCCCAACGAAATGCATCAGGCAGCACCCGCGGCAGCTGATCAACTCCGGTGACATTCCAAGTGCGCTTGACTATTGGTCGCATCATGGTAAAGAAGTCAGCCCAAACCTGTCTTTCTATCTCCTGAAAGATGCCCCTTCCATACGAGTAGGTGTGAGTCTCGCCAGTGAAAATGATCATCGCAGTCGAATCAACATATGCAGTCGCGGCGCCTATCGCAAGATTCGTGGCACCAGGTCCAATAGACGTGAATACTGCAAGGGGTTTCCCACTTGCTCTGAAATATCCATCAGCAAGGTGGGCAGCTGATTGCTCATGTCGAACTTGTATCACTGATATCCTGTCACTGCGATCTTTGAGGGCGTCCACGAACCCCAAGTTTCCATGCCCCGGAATTCCAACCGCATAAGGGACATCCTCCTTGATGAGATATTCGGCGACTATCTCGCCACCAGTATAGCGCTGCAACCTAGAAGACCTCGCAATCAAAACTCTGTGAAGATTATAGTTAGATTTGGCTTTGGTATCTATAAGGCTAGTGGGTGCAGCGGGGTAACCCTTGAGTTTTGACTGTCCTAAAAACCTAAATCGAAGGATCTTGATTGGATGTAGTCACTTGCATAGCTAAACATTTCTGTTGCAGTGCGGCATGACGTATGGGAAAGGCAGCACTTGAAAAGGACATCTTGAAGACACAATTCCTGATCGCTTTGCCTTCAATCAAAGACTTGCTTCGTTTCGCTATAGTTATTCCATTGTGATGAACGTAAGAAATAAATAAACATGATAAGTATGGACTGACTGAGGAGGAACGCTCAGGAGGTTATTTCTTGAAAGTTCTAGTCACCTATTATTCTGATACTGGAAACACAGAGAAAGTTGCCAAAGCAATCTATGAAGAAGTCTCAAAGAAGAACAAAACGGATTTGAAGAAGGTCAAGGAAACCAAGATGGAAGACTTTGAGCAATACGATCTTGTTTTCTTAGGCTCGCCTACCCACGCGTTTGATTTATCTAGCCCAGTCAAGAGAATATTGGCTGCGCTTCCTCAAGCGCCTAAATACAAGCTTGCAGGCTTCATTACTCATATGTCTCCGACGTCAGAAAAGCATGTTGGACACGATAGATGCTTCACGTCATTCGAAAAGGTGAGCAAGGAAAAGCAAATCGACTTCACAGGAGTGTATGACTGCCAAGGAGTTCCCACTCCGCAAGTTCGGGAATTTGTAAAGAAAAGTATGAATGTGCCTGATGCTGAGTGGGAAAAACGTGTGAAGGAAATGGAGAAACATCCCAGCACCGAAGACCTGCAGAAGGCCAAGGAATTTGCTCGACATGTGCTAGCTAAGATCTGACGAGTATTCCATTTCCTCCCTTATTTGTCGCAGGTTTTGCTTTCCTTCGCACGCTTCGCGCTGGGGAATCGTCGAAGGGCTAGGGCAGGAGAAAAGGATTATGCGCAAGCTCCCTCATACGAATTGCTGATGGATCCAGCGCTTATGCGGCGATCTCTGTAACTTGCAGCCTATCCTTTTCGGTTTTCTTTCTCCGCGCATTAGATAGTTCGATGAGATGTGATATTGAATTCAGGGCTATCACGGCAGCGACTAGTAAACCAAATAGGCTTACATCAAACCCCAGTGTTATGCTTTGACTTCCTAGAACCAGATCGTAGTGAGCTGGTGTGTTGAGCAGGAGGTATATGAATGCTGCTGAGAACAGGGATCCTGCTATTCCTGCGAGAGCCCAAATCACGGAGTGTCTTGGG
>JAHPYV010000223.1 GCA_019058495.1 Promethearchaeati archaeon | reverse complement strand
CATATATGTGATCAGCAA
This sequence comes from Promethearchaeati archaeon, assembly GCA_019058495.1. Classification (GTDB taxonomy): domain Archaea; phylum Asgardarchaeota; class Atabeyarchaeia; order Atabeyarchaeales; family Atabeyarchaeaceae; genus JAHPYV01. The sequence goes on along the minus strand of JAHPYV010000223.1, from coordinate 4,207 downwards.
TTTATTAATTAATAAATTTCTAAAAATCTAAGGAAAAAAGTTGGTCAATGGTCTCTTTCAACTGCAGCTTAGACGACTCCCAGAGTCCGACCGGGTCTTCCATCACTTTAGCTGTCTTAGCCAAGAATCTTTGCTCACGTTCTTTCCTCTCTTCTTCACTCTCGACAAACACCGAGCTGAGATAGAATACGCCATTATAAACTCTCACATCCCAGCCATGGGTACCAGGTACATCCCACATATCATACGCACGCCATATACCATAAGCGGTCGCGTCCAACCACTGACGCATAAGTGGTGGCCAAGGAGGAAAAGCCCAAAGGGCACCACTAAGCCAACAGCGGTCTCCATCCCTTTTTTCTTCATATTCATAAACATCGACATCGAACATGATCTCCCCTCCTTATGTTTATTATATGTTGCCTGTATGTCTCGTGAGCCTCAAGATCATATGGTATGCTTCCCTCCTTATACTTATTATTCAGCCTCTTACATCTTGCACTGCTGCGGTTAGATTATATGTATTGGTTCGGTCGTTTTCGGACAAACCAATGGTGCTCGCATTCTATACCCCAAGCTTAGTTTTTGTCAAGCCACCCCATTTGTGGGTAGTGGGTCAATTTGGAAATGATAAGACTTGACAATGGGAACCTTAGAGGGCATAATTAAAGTATGCCTAAGCGTTCAAGCAAGAAAAGAAAACAGGCTGATGCAAATATCTTGGCGGCCTCTATAGTAGAAGAGGCTACAAGTAAGCCAGTCAAGAATCCTGCTGCTGTAGCTCTAGGTCGGCTTGGTGGTAAGAAAGGTGGGAAGGCTAGAGCGAGAAAACTAACACCAGAGGAGAGAAGAGGCATAGCTCAAAAGGCAGCTTTAGTGAGGTGGCGAAAGGAGAAGGGCAGTGGCTAATAAAAAACCAAAGGGGAAAATTCCTTCAGTGCCTACTAGCGAAAATAGCCGAACTGCACACACTCGTTTGTTGGATGCACTAAAAGAGTTTGTCCAAGTAGAACCAGAAGACCAAAAGGAACCACTTGGAAAAGACCTTATGCAAATAGCAGAACAGAATGCAGTAAATATCCTAGCGTTTATAGCTCCCGAAATCGGAGTGAAGGTTTCGCCAGTTAAATATGCATCTGCACAAATTGGCCTATTTGAAGAATTCGGCCTACAACGTGCCCTAATAGAGATGAAAGACGCAGACCCCGAGATGGAGAAACGACCATTATGGCTATTAGTTCATAGCCCGGGTGGATTCATTCCGTCATCGTACATGATAGCCAAGAGATTGAGAACCATGTTCACGAAGATTGTGGTCTTTATCCCGCATGTTGCGGCCAGTGGTGGTGCGTTGATTGCGCTGTCTGCCAATGAAGTTGTTATGGGTGATTTTAGCAGATTGGGCCCTCTAGACCCACAAGTTGCATATAGCCCAGGTACGGACTGCGATCTGACTCAAGTATCAGCAAACTGCATGGAAAGAGCTATAAGGTCGCTAGAAGATACTCTAAGGACTACTTCAGAAGCGGAGGTAACTGTTCCTAGCCGTAGAATGACAGCAAAGCTCGACCCAATCCTGCGAGAGGACTGGAAAGCAGAGTTATTTGCAGTTTCACATTATCTTAATGAGCTATTGTCTAAAGGTGGCTATAAGCAAAAGAGCATTAACAGCATAGTTAAAAATTTCGTATTTACCAATTATCCCCATGATTTCGTGATTGACAAAGAATTGGCAAAGGAGTATGGTGTAAATGTTAGTGAAGTGCCTGACACCATTGTTCATCTGGAGCTTATGCAAGAATGGCTCACCAAGTATATGCTTAAGCAGGAATTTAGACATTATATTCGTTTTGTAACTATGCCGGAAGGGGAGGCGCCTCGTGGGAAAAACAAGGACATCAGCAAGAAAGCTGAAGATAAGTGAAGACATAAGTGAACGTTTGAAAGACCCTAAATTCAATATTGACGAATGGATAGAAGAGAAGAATAAAGCGTTGGCACATTCGCTTTCTGAAGAATACCGCAGGAATTTCGAGAAGAAAGGTTAACAACTTTTCTATATCAAGTAAAGGCCGGTAATCCTACCGGCCTTTACTTTTTCTAAAAGTTCACCATTATAATATTTACTATTGACAATGCTTGAGCGCTCTGGTATAATGTAGGTGAAATGAATAAGCTGAACATCAAGCGTAGAGCCGAGGTTATCGCAGCCCTAGTTGAGGGCAATTCTATCCGTGCTACTTGCCGAATGACAAATACAGCAAAGGGAACTGTCATTCGACTGCTGGTTTCTGTTGGGGCTGCTTGTGCCAAATATCAAGATGAGCACCTGCAAAATCTCCAGTGTAGCCGAATCCAGTGTGATGAAGTATGGTCTTTCTGCCGTGCTAAAGAAAAGAATGTGCCGGAAGAATATAAAGGGCAATTCGGTTATGGTGATGTATGGACATGGACAGCTATAGATGCTGATACAAAACTTGTGCCATCTTGGCTAATTGGCAAACGTGATTCCCTGTTCGCAAGGGCTTTTATTGATGACTTAGCTAGTAGGCTTTCGCATCGAGTGCAGCTTACCACAGATGGTCATAGGGCATATTTAGAAGCTGTAGAGGGTGCTTTCGGTGCTGATATTGACTATGCGATGTTGGTAAAGCTATACGGGCCAGAGCCAGAAGGGGAAAGGCGATACAGTCCAGCTAAATGTATCGGTTCAGAAACCTATGTGATTCAAGGAAACCCTGACCGAAAGCATATCTCCACAAGCTACGCTGAAAGAAACAATCTCACTATACGCATGAGTATGAGGCGGTTTACACGATTGACCAATGCCTTCTCTAAGAAGGTTGAGAACCTAGAATATGCGCTAGCCCTTCACTTCATGTATTACAACTTCGCTCGCCCTCACAAGACGCTCGGCAACATGACCACTCCGGCGATGGCAGCAGGTGTGAGCGATCATGTCTGGGCAGTAGAAGAAATAGTAGCCTTAGTTGAGTCTGAATCTATTTGATGACTTTCCAGCGTTTGAGGTCTTCCACGGTACAGCACCAATGGTCAAGCAGACGGCGTAGCAATCCCTTATTCCTGTATTCTTCCCTGTGATAGTGAATTGTTAGGTAATCGTAAGGGGGCTTGTATTGAGGATTGTAATAGACATAATTCGCTCCCTTTGCACCTACAAATGTCCAATTGCTATCTTTGTCAAGTAGGGATATTAAATCCAATTTTGCGAGATTCTTGATTTGATCCCACTCTTGCCCTGTCCATCTCTTGTGCGGGAAGGGGAATTCCATAGCGCATTCAACACTATGCGGGAGCTAAACAACGGGGAGTGGCAATATAGCCATCTCTAACACCTGTAATGGTATCGATATAACTCTTACGAGGTGGGGCGGTCAAAACTTTGAGGTATGGATTATCCTCAGTAATCGGGTCATTCCGTTCAAGGCGTGTCTCTAGGATAGCACAAGCTGCTTCATAAGCGTTGTTTATTGCCTCTTCTTCCGTCGGCCCCTCTTCATAAACGCCACCAACGCCAGGCGTATATGCGACAAATCCTGATTCCCCATCTTGGACATTAACAGCAAACAAATATCCATAAATCTTCATTTTCCCCACCTCCTTCAGTCCTCACCCCATAATCAATTTTAACATAACCAAAACCTATCGTAAACCATACTGATATGTATCACATCTAAAGAAGTGTGTCAAGAGAACATTTGTCTTATTTGCTGTGTTTTATTCTACAGATTGTTGTTCAAATTGGCCCACTACCCATTTGTGCACCTGCTGCTGCCTAAGATAGAGTTATGCCTTGACCCCGTATTTCTCCCAGTTATCCCTTACTTTTTTCATCGTTTCTTCATCTGGGTAAGCTACCAGCGCAAACCTTCCCCCCGCATATTCGTCTGCTCGAGGTCTGTCTATCGACTTTGTAGCATCGATTAGAAGCCTAGTGCCTTTATTACCACCGGGACCCAATGCGCCAGGATCCTTAACATGGACAATCGGATCGAGGGCATGTATCCAACCAGGGTACTGGTGAATATCTCGGGTTGGGTCAACCCTGTAGGCGAGGGCCCAAAATACCCGGCTCAAATCGTATATATCTACATCCGGGTCAACCACAATGATATTCTTTCCCACATCGAGGGCCATCTTTGAGCTCCAGATGTTCGCTGCCGCCTGCTGAACCTGACCATAATAG
>JAHPYV010000222.1 GCA_019058495.1 Promethearchaeati archaeon | reverse complement strand
GCGCGCGTTAAAAGACGTTATTGGTAACGTGATTTCAAACAGGGTTCGCGCGCGCGAAGTGTGCCTAAATCACCAATGCACGCATGCAATACCGTTGATTAATAGCGCGCGTGTGGAAAAAGTGTTGTGCCATCGGTCGGACTCGGACGCGCGCCTACGTTCACAAGCGTAGTATTGGCCATGATCAACGTGGGGACCTTTTGTTCACGCATCTATTTCTCTTTGGCAACCCATGTTTTTATGGCTTCTTCGACGGCTCTCGATAGGTCCCCCTTTTTCCCGCCGAATCTCTCGACGGTCTTGAACCTGAGCTTCTTTTCCAGTTCATCTGAGAGGTCCACGCTGATTCGACCCATCTCAATTACCAACCAAAAGCGATTTTTATGCACGATTCGCACGTGCTAAATGTTAGACATTTTTCCAGTAAGCAAATTGCCCGATGCTATGGGTTGCCTTTGTTGTCATTCTCTGTTCACCTTGAACTCTGCTTATCCACTTGGTATACTAAGTGCTTACGCGCTTATAAGGATATCGGCTTAAGCGTTTAAGCGCTAAAGCGCGCGCACTTTAGTGATCCTGGATGAGCACTGACTCTATGTTAGTGCTGAATAGACGTTGCACTGAACTTTAGATTTTCGTCACATGAACCCATACTCTATAAGATAAACGCAAACGTAGAACCAAGTGGATAGAAGCTGATATCGCGTCTGTTTTGGAGAGGTGAACTTGAGGAAGAGTGTGCTATATCCTCTTGCGACGTTTACAAGGAAGACTTGATCCAACTCAGGCAAAGAAGGAAACGAAACTTTTTAATTGGAAACTGATGTATGTTCCTTCGAGGATAGGGAGGCGAAAGGGTGAAGCGAGTAATCCTGAGTTGTTTGCTCCTCGTATGTTTGGCATCGGCAACGATTGCTGTATACATAGCTCCGGCGAATGCGTCAGTCATTAGCCAATCTACAACCTTGCTTTCTTTTCCCTCTGGTACGTCTTGTGGTGAAGTGGAGTATTATAAAGGAACAGACTTAACATTCATTATTACCTGGACTATTTCAAGAAGTGATCCGAATCCCTTGCGAGTGGATATGCTGATCTTTTCGAATGACGCTTCATTCAATACTTGGATGAGCAATCTTAGTGTCGAAGCAGTGAGTGGATTCGCGTACAGACATGTGTCCAACATGCAAGATTTCGGTAACTTCAGTACCGGATCTATGTCGATAAGTGATCCAGCACAATTTCCATCGAGCGGTGGCATAACCAATTGTGATATCATGTTCATTAACCTAGGTAACACATCAGCGGTGAATATGAAGTATTCAGTCACTGTTGAGTGGGATTTGGTTGGACGTGTCATTCGACCCATACTGCCTATTGCCCTAGCTATCACAGCTGTAATAGTGACCGTAGGCATAGCTTCGACTAAAAAGAAGCATTCACCTCTTCCGAGAAAGTCTAACCAAGAAGGACATCAGCGTCTGAAAGTTGATGCTGGCGGACTCTGGCTACTGCCAGAAGAAGAAAGAAGACTGGAAATAACAAAGTTGCTGTCAAGGTATGGGTAGGCGCGAGAAAGAAGAGAAGTATCGAAAAGGTTCACAGACGAATTACACATGTTTTGGAGGGTAGGTTGAAAGATATGCGGTTCATCCCAACACATTACAGCGCGCCGCCCGGATTCTACTCGAAACCCCTCACGAAAGAGGAGAGGGAAGCTTTACTGATAACAGGTAATGTAGTTGATCGTAATGGCCATTCAATCAGGGGCGCAAAGCTTGAACTGATTAACCCACAGAACAATACTTGCATCGCAACAACGACGACCGACCATAGTGGCTTCTACAGCTTCATGATAAACCTTGAGGAAGGAGAGTACGAAGTCAAGCTGACATATCATACAGTTCCCCACATTCAGAAAGTACACGCTATGAAAGGCCAGCTCTCCCAACTAGACTTCAAGGTCTGAAATCCAAGGAGTAGTCTTGCTAACTGGATCCGCCTGGGAGTGGCACTCTGGCAACGCCACGTGCTACGCATTTGGTACCTCTAGTAGACAATACAGGGCTAGAATTATTAGTCAGGCAATCTTTTAGTTCTTAGCCATTCTTCGTATTGATCAGGGGGGTGAAGGGGTGAAAATGAACCTGACTCGTTCTTTGGTACTACTTAGTCTGGTTACAACACTAGCGATTGGGTCGATGTACATAGTGCCAATCAAAGCAACTAATAGCTCGACTACGGGCTGGTTTACAACTGGAACAACCCAAAGACTCATGGCTGTAGACATAAATCCTACAGATGGTTGGACGCAGCTCAACGAAACCCCACCTCCAATAATAGATCAACCGTCACCCATCACTTATGTTGTTAACACAACCGGAAACACCATAACCTGGCATGCTATGAGTTTTAACCCTGACAACTACACAATCTCCGTAAACAAAGGCTCTCCCACATCCTACAAATGGGATGGTGAAACAATAACCCACAACATAGATGGCTGGGCAATAGGAACTTACAGTGTTAACTGCACCATCTATGATACACTTGGCAGAGCCGATAGCTCAACAGTTGCAGTAACAGTTCAATCATTCTCTACAGGTGGCGGAGAGTCGGCTCCTGAATTTCTTATCGGGCTAGTGATCATCGGAGTCGTTGGGGCTATAGCGGTAGTCGCCATCGTCGCAGAGCGCCGGCGCGCTATCGTCAAAATCGAAATGCCAAAAAGAAGTCGTTAATGACTCTTGATTTTTGTCTTATTGGTTCCCAGCAGGTGTCTATTTAGAGTCAACACAAGCCATAGAATGCATGTCTGGTCCCCTTGATTATCAATGTTCTTCAGATTATCTTTTTGGGAAAAATGTTTCATCAGGATGAGTTGAAGCGTTGCGATCCTAAGACGATTGAAGCTGCTCGTAAGGCTAATCGGTATAAGTACATGTCTCAGCCGGCAACCGTTCAGCTTTCCTTCTTTTCTTGACCTGATTTCCTAGGAAACCATACCTTATGAAACAAGAAACAAGGGTGGTATCTAATAATCATGGCTTCCAGAGACTGTGCGCACCGCCCCTACTGGGAGACACGGGATGGTAAACCCTCAAAAACGAATTCGACATGATCTGTCAATAGAGGGAGACTGAGATCATGGCGATTGAAGACATCAAGAAGAAGGTGTTAGTCACAGGTGGAGCCGGCTTTATCGGTTCTAAACTTGTTCACGTGCTGTTGGAAAGAGGGGTGAAGGTCAAGGTTCTTGATACTCAAGCAGGAGCTCTCAGGACGGAGACTAACCCAAACCTGCAATTCTTAGGTATAGGAAGCGAGAGTGTCAGCGGGGGTATGGCGGATAGAGACCTTGTCCGACAGGCTGTTGAAGACGTAGACGTGATCTACCATCTAGCAATCAACTGGAACGGCCACACCTGGAAACATGAACTTCCCGTCGCAGACCTATTCAACACCAACATCGGAGGCACACTAAACCTCCTGGACGCAGCAAGATCCCACAACACAAGACACTTCATATTGTCCAGCAGCTGCACCGTCTACGGGGAGACAAAAACCAAAATCGTCGGCGAAGACACCGTCTGCAACCCTGAACTGTGGGAAGGAGACGTAGGACCCGCATACGGCATCCTAAAACTCACCACCGAAAAACTCTGTCTACTATATTACCACCAATACGGGTTACCAGTCACCGCGTTCCGAATAGAATACGTATTCGACGACAACGACGCAATACCATCCAGCAGCATCATCGAAAACCTGCGAAAAGAAGAAACAATCGAAGTGAAAGACAGTGATGGCTACGGAAGCATACACGTAGATGAAGTCGTTCAAGCCTTCCTATCGCCGCCCTAAACGAAAAGGCATACGGCCAAGTCTTCAACCTATCCAACCCAAACACATACATATCCTACCAAGAACTCTACAAATTCGTAATTCAACACATCCACTCGAAGAACGAGGTTAAACTGATCAGAGACCCGACGCATTTAGGCCGCGTTATAGAATCTTCAAAGAAAATACAGAGAGCCCTTGGATGGAGACCTCAAAAAACAAAAGAGGACCTCAAGAACGCAATACTTCAAACTGTCCGACTATCGTCAAAGAATCCTGAGCCATAATGAGTGGTCAGGACAAGTGTTAGAATTGGAGTAGGCTGACCAGACTTTGGATCCTGGTTGGGATTTGTTGAGCGTGTTTCCTGAGGTGAGTTGAGGCGTTGCGACCCGGAGACGATTGAAGCTGCTCGTAAG
>JAHPYV010000221.1 GCA_019058495.1 Promethearchaeati archaeon | reverse complement strand
CCTTCGCTTGTGATCTCAAATGGTCTGAGACCCAAAGCGTGGCCTATTCCTCTTATTTTCCTGACCTCTACTGCTCTTATCCTCCCGGTTGACTGTTCAAGCAAGTAAAGAACAATAACACCATCTGTTGTGAATTCCTCCACACCATACCTGCCGAAAGTCTTAGAACCTCTCACTATCTCGGACGTTAGGAGGGACGTACATCCCAGTTTGTTCAGTACTCTGGACAATCCGAATATCTCTTTTCGTACATCAAAAGAGTCCTTAAAGTGACTTCCAAGAATGGTTATGGGATCTATGACTACTCTCGCCGCATTGATCGATTCGATTGCGTCTTCTATCTCACCTTAGAAACCCTCTGCCAGGAAATCTGATAGAGTAAAGGGTTTCACCCTCGTAGGTAGACTGTTTGATACCTCAACCGGTCTACCTATGGAAGAGTCGACTATTCTCAGCTTCCCCCTCGCTAACAGCCCGCTGAAATCCCATCCAAAACTATTCTTCACATTTCTGATAATATTGTGAGGCGGCTCCTCAAGTGTCACTAAGACCCCGTTGTCCCCATTTAATTGGATACCGTTGTACAGGAACTGGCAACCGAAGATTGTCTTGCCAGCTCCAGGTTCTCCTGCAACGAGATACGCGGAACCTTTCGGAAAGCCTCCGCCGATTAGTTCATCGAGTCTGGGAATCCCTGTCGGTACCCGGCTTCACCAATCTATCGCCAACCCATTCTTGTGGGTATGGATAAGCGAATGAGGTCTAATAAACCTGATGCACTGCAAATCGTTGTTTTGCGGACATCGCATTGCAGCTTCCTAGCACCTACCCCCCATCAAAATAACGGTATCTATCCTCCAAAGACTCGTAAGCAAAGCGAAGACTTAATGAGAAGCTTTCACACATTTCTTATGCAGGTTGCCCACTGTATCTAGCTGACTGGACTAGCCTTGCTAAGGAGGAAGTTACTCAATGGTTGATCTTGTTAAGTCAGGTTCAGAACGCATTGACAAGATTGTTGGCGGAGGCATCCCACGAGGTTCAATTATTCTTGTTGAGGAGAGTAATGAGGAGCTGAGTTCCTTCCCGAGCGGATACCTTAGCCTTAAGTTTCTTTATGAGGGACTAAAGTCTGGAGAGACTGGGATTCTAGTCCTAAGTGAGCATTTACCCAGCTGGTACATGTCTCACGCCTCCTCTATTGGAATGGATCTACGCCCCCACAAGTCAAGGGGCCTTCTAAGAATAGTGGATGCCTTCACCTCTTTGTCTGGATCCGCGAATGACCAGCAGGAAGCACAAGAGAACATCATGGTGAAGAGTCCGAGCTATGGCTCTGAGTTCTCATCAAAACTTCTTGATCTCTACAGTCAGTTGGAAGACAGACTATCAACGACCAGAACTGTAATGGACTCCCTTTCAATAAGTATCTATATGATGGGTTTTAGCGAGATCTGGAAAATGTTGCTTAAGATCATCGCTCAATCTGGAAGAACAGGGCATACGGGTCTCCTAATACTGTTCCCCCAGATGCATGAACCCAAAGAAGTTGCTGCGCTAGAGCGCATAGTGGATGGAATAATCGAGTTCAGGGGAGAAAGAGTGAGATCCTCAGTAGAATACTCGCTGAGAGTCAAAAAGATGAGGGGCACTGATTACAGCATGGAGACAATCAGGTACTTCAAGACAGGCGAATCAATGACATTTGAGTAGAGACTGAACATTCTCTCTCTTCAAACAGTTTTTTCAGTCTCAAAAAAGTGAAGGATGATGAGAGAAGAGATCTCCTGACTTCTCTCATGTGCCTTCTGCAGTCCGATATCATTCTTCTTATTTTTCTCTTTCGATTATGGTCGCGATTCCTTGGCCCATGCCCACGCAGAGGGTTGCAAGTCCGTATTGGGCGTTTCTTCTTTCCATCTCATTCAATATTGTCGTGATGAGTCTAGCACCAGAGCATCCAAGCGGGTGACCAAGGGCTATTGCTCCCCCACACGGATTAAGTCTCTTGTCATTCATTAAGTCGTCGAACTTCATGCCCCACTCTATTCCCGTTGCTATGCACACCGACGCGAATGCCTCATTAACTTCGATGACTCCCATGTCACTTATCTTAAGACCTGCGCGTTTCAGCGCTTTAGCTGATGATGGAGCTGGCCCAGTGAGCGCTATGACAGGGTCCACTCCGATAACTGCCATAGATCTTATCTTGGCTCTTGCCTTGAGTCCGAGTTCGTCAGCCTTCTCCCTAGAAGCAAGTAGTATTGCACAAGCTTGGTCGTTTACGCTGGACGAGTTTCCTGCAGTCACTTTTCCGGTGGGAGGCTTGAATGCTGGAGGCAACTTAGCGAGCTTCTCAAGTGAAGTCTGCTCTGGCACCCTTCGGGGTCCCTCATCTTTGTCCACTGTCTTGACTGTTCCATCGGGTTGTTTAACGTCCGTAAGTGGGATTATTTCATTCTTGAATTTACCAGCATCTTGTGCTGCCACCGCTTTCTGGTGGCTCCACAGTGCGAATTTGTCCATTTGCTCTCTTGGGATCTTGTACTTTTCCCCAACGGCTTCGCCAGCCAGTCCCATGTTCGTGATTGGATATTGCTTGTACAGTTTGGCTCCTGCCAATGAGTTGAGTACTCCATCGGCGACACCCATTGCATACTTTGACATGTTCTCCACTCCACCACCGACGGCGAAGTCGGCGTTTCCAGTCATTATCTCAGTGGCTGCGAACTGAACGCCTGTCATTCCTGAGGCGCAGAATCTGTTGAGTGTGACTCCAGCCACGCTGATCGGGTACCCTGCTTCCAAGAGAGCTATTCTGGCAAGATTTCCAGCTTGTTCTCCGAATTGGGTGTTGCACCCGATTACAACATCCTCTATTTGCTTCGCATCTATTTTTGTTCTGTTTACGAGAGCTTTGAGGCACGCTGTCAACATGTCGTCTGACCGCATCTTGCTAAGCTGTCCTTCTCTTTTTCCTGTCGCAGTACGAACGGCATCAACTATTACAACTTCACGGAGTTCAGTCATTTTTCCACCAAATCCTCCTGCAATATTGATCTCAGAATAGTGCATCATTTCTCAGACAGAGGTTTGTATCCGTTTGATCGCACCTAAAACAGCATATAGTTACTATTGGATCAAAATCAGAATGTGGCTCTTATTTAAAGGTTTACCACCAGCGGTAGTATCCGCACACATGCGATTAATCATCAGCTCGTTTCTTTTGCTCAAGTCAAATGGACGCTTAGGTGCTTTGTCAAATAAGCGCACTTACCTACACACTACACATCCTCAACAAAAAGAAAACGAATCATTGTCCAAGAAAAAGAATATTGCCTGACAGCAAAGGCAATTTCGTAAGTTTTCCAATGATCTCTTGACTAATCTAGCTTCAGTGGGTCTGCCTTGACTGGTGGCTCTCCCTTAACTTGGTTGGCTATGTCCCACGCTTTCTTGACTTGCTCTTCGCTTCCTTCAAGCAGGAGTGTTACAGAACCTTCAGCTCCACCTATTCCACCGCTAGCTATGGGTGTGGCCTCCACGTTTGTGAGAATCCTAAATGCTTCTATTTCCGTTACAACTTTGCCCGGAAGTAAAAATATCCTATAGACTGGCATCCCCATTTGCTTCCACGCTGACACCCTACCGTCTTGCAGCTTCTTGTTGAGTTCTGGTAGTGAATATGGAATCGTTTTCTCCAACCCGACCGGAACCACAACATTCAAACTTCTTTCCTTGATTGCCCTCCAAAGTGCGGGGTTCAGTGAGCCGCCCCCTGGATCTGCGGTTACGACGGTCGCATTATGCTGATGATCGATGGCATTTGCACCTTTGATGTACACGTCTTTGGGCCCTAGTTGATCGCAGAGTTTGGGCCATTCAGCCGAGTTGACGTTTGAGACCTCGCCGCGCTTGATCAAGAGAGAGTCAAGTTTTCTGGCGATATTTGTCACACCAAGTCCACGTGGAGTAATAATGCCTGAACTGAAATGCTCATTATCGATCTTCCTACCAGTTATTTCTTCAGCTACAAATGCGTTAGTGGAGCCTACCCCGACAACGACTGAACTTTCTTTCAATGCTCGATTCACGATATCCAACTTGGCAACGGCCTTGCCGATAATTCTCTTGGACTCGGATGACGTAAGCGTCACAACAGCTCTCACAATCTTGGTCTGAGACAAGAAATCGTCACACTCCTACCCTAAGTTTGGTAAGACCATCTCGAGAAAACTCGCTGTGAATCCAATGCTACATCCTG
>JAHPYV010000220.1 GCA_019058495.1 Promethearchaeati archaeon | reverse complement strand
CCCTAATTCTCAAATAGTCGTCTGGAAGTAATCTAAATAACTGCACCCATTTAGGAGGAATATTGATGTATGTCCTATTGGCCGAGAACTTAACCGGAAAGAGATCCTCAACCCTGATTTTGTCAACCTGAATTTTATCAAGCGGAATTTTAGGAGTTCGCCCCATTTTTAACCACTAAATTACGGTGATTACAAAGTTAGTTTAATCATTCCTATCCATATTTAAGCCTATTCGATACAATGGAAAAAATAGTAGAAAGTCTATATCTAGCACTTTTGATATCATTAACCCTCATTATGACCTCTCCCTAGTCTTGCGGAAAGCTCTATGTAGTAGAGAGTTAAATCCTAACCTATGGAATCTAAGAAATTAAAATGTCCTAGTTGCGGTATAACTTATGATAATTACCGTGACTATTTTAATTGTTGGACTGGTCACCTTAACGAAAAGGCTGGCTCAGGAACCTTACTAGCACCATATGAACATAATGATGCTGTAAAATACTACAAAGAGAATCCCCAAGAGGTTGAGGCAGGACTTCGTATCTTAGCATCTGAGGTTGGGGTTTTTCATGGAAGAATAGACCTTGTAGGGGTAGATAGGGAAAAGAGACTCGTGCTTATTGATGTTGATAATGGGCATGACCCTAAGAGGAAAGCTGAGCAACTACGCCGTTATAGACGCTCTATTCAGTGGATGGGAACACAAATCTTCGGGCTTCGTAATGCTGACTTGCCAGAGATACGCCTCTTGATCATTAACCCCAATAAATACATAAAGGATGTTTAGGTATCTCCATGTTTCGTGTGCCTCACGCGGTCATCGGCACACTACGGATAAGGAAACTTATCCCTCAGCATTATCACCCCTACTCCACTGGTGTTTCACGGAATTTTACTGATAAGGTCTTTTAGGAGTTGTGAGTGTGCTTGGAGTGCGTTTGTCATGTTTTCGGTTTTTGTGGTGAGTTGTCGTGTTGCCTTGGCCACTCTTGAGGATGGGTGTTGGTTGGGTTCGGATTTCTCTATGCAGTCGGATAGTTTGTTGAGTGCTGTGATCAGTTCGTCGGCTTTCTTGCGCCAGTCATCACCAGACTTTAGGATTTGGTCGACTCTTTCTTGCATCTCTCTGCGTAGTCGACCACCTAGAAGGTCTCCGATGAGGCTCAAGCAACCCTCTCCAACAACGGCTTAAGTCTAGCAAACGATTTTGTGTTTCTAACCTCAACCCAGACATCTTTAATGAAGTGGACAGCTCTCGGTGTTCCTGCCATTGTGCTGTGAAATAAGACGTGACCCTGTAGCCATGCTTGAAATAGATCCCATTCCGTGTTTGTATCTGGACGTCGACCTAAGAAGACCCAAATTAATGCTCGTTCCCACACTCGTATCTCATCATCCACTTGCTTTGGATTCTTAACGAGTTTCAATACACCATTTTCAACTCTGAAGAAGATTCGCAGCTTTTCTTCTCTTAGGCTCTCATCCATTATATACAGGGCGATGACACGCCCACCAGGATAGCCTTCCTTCACTTGTATGTCTTTGATTGGCACTTCAGTGTTTGAAATCTCGATAACAGCAGCAACAACTTCGACCATGATATCCCGCGCCACCCCTTTGAGTCTCTCCTTTATCTTCTCAGCGAAACTCGGCCCTACAACAGGCGTAGCTAGGATCATTTCCGAGGCATTAGTGATGGGCTCTTTCAAGGAATCAGGAAGCAGCGGTTTTCCATCCTGTATTCCTTTCCTGATGTCAAACGAGAGGGGAATTGAACCGAAGGGTGTTACACCATATTCTTTGGCTATAGCTTCTAAGTCAACCTCTCCAAATATTTTATAGGACTTTCCGCACTCACAATCGAAGCGACTCATGTTTTCAATAATGCCTAAAACTGGTATGCCCTCGGTTTTATGGAGTTGAAGAACTTTCCGTGCAGACTCGATGTGAGCTGGCTGTAAAACAATGATCGAGCCCATTAGGTTCTCCCCGAAGGTGCTGATTAGCTCCAAGAACTCATTATGAATTCCGGCGGGCATATCAATTATTGCGATCTCTGACTTCCAGTTTGTGTGTTTAAGAACGTCTCGAAGGATCTCGGCATATTCACTTGCATCCATACTTACGGGTTTATTGCCGCTTATAGTGGCCATTGAGAAGAATTCTATTCCGTTAACCATGATGGGTGTGAACGACGTGGTGGTAATCTTAATTTGATCCTTAATTCCTAGTAGCTCTGCGGCGTTGGGGTTACTCAGGTCTGCGTCGATAAGGGCGATATTTTTCGACTTAGAAAGTTCATAGGCAACATTAATAGCAACAAGTGTTTTGCCTACGCCACCTTTCCCGCTTAGAACTAAGACATATTTCATTCTTCGGCTACCCATCCTTTCTCTTGTAATCTCTGGAACGCATCTCCACTGGGCGTGGCTCCTGGAGGTACTTCCCCTGGATGACCTACTGCTTCCTTGCCTGTAAGGATAGGTCCTACTTCACGAATTATGAGTTCTACTGGTTTCCTGTCCCTTGCAATGTTTGCAGCCTCCGAGAGCCCCTGCCCTAACAATCGCACGGTATCGTCATGATAGCCTTCAACAGTCCTAGAACTCCCGGAGCGTTCAATTGCACGCTCCAGATTCTTGAATCGTTCGTCTTCTTTCTTTTCTTTGTCTATCTCATCTCTCACAGCCTTTACAGCGGTGGCTGCAGCGTCTTGACTTGCTTTTTCTACATCCGCCTTGGTAATAGCCTCTGCAGGTGCCTCTTTAGATTGCCTTTCTTCCCTAATTAGTTCACGAATCTTTTCTATCGTGAGCTGCTCTCCCCCAAACAGTTTTCTATAGCGTTCCATTTTGTCCATTACTTTGAGCTCCATGTCTTCCTTTGTAGTCAATAATTCAGCCTTGCTCGCTGGAGCCCTTATCTTCTTCATAAAAGGTTGGTTATCATCATTCACTATGATCTGACCCTGATCATTCCTTACTGGCTCTTCAATTTCAATTATTGGATCCTCTTCTCGTGGTTTAGCTGCAGGTTCACGCACACGCATTTCATCTCGTATTATAGTTCGGATTTGCTCAATAGTAGGTGGAGGCTGATAGTATCCGGGTGGTGGTGGATAGCCCCCTGGCTGCCCGTAACCAAGCTGTTGCCCTACTCCTGGTTGCTGTGCGCCCGGAGGAACAGGTAGTCCAGGCATAAGAACAAGTGATCCACCAGGTTGACCTGTTCCAGTAGATGGTCCTAAAAAGAAGCCCCCAGGAACTACTAGTTTCCCTTCATTCTGTGCCTTCTGTATCGCAAGTGCGTATTTCTGCGCGATTATATTGGCTGTTGCGCTCGTGATTCCGCGCATACTCAGAAGGATAGTGACGAGTTCTGTTGGGTGAAGCTGTCCTCTTAGTTCTGCCCAGTCCATAACTTCTTCGAGCACTTTTTCAGTTATGTCGGGATGTTTTGTAAGTATGCTCCGTAAGATTCCATTTGTATCTGTTTCACCCTTGTAGACTGATGGTTCCTCCCCTACCCCCTCAGCAGCTACTGTAGTGGGTTTCTCAGGCGATTTCTTCTTCGCCATAGCTTCCTTGCGCTTAGGGCACTTCCTTGAGTGAACACCAAGTGCTCCCATTGTCTTAAATGGGCCTTCTCCACAGTATTTACACCTGATCTCTTTTCCAGATGCAGGCGGCATAGTTTCTTGTCCAGGTAGAAGTGTTGGGTTTTCTTCGTCTTGTTCTGATAATTCCTCTTCTTGTTCTCGACCTGACATTTCTTGTTTGGGACCTCCTTAGAACAAGTTAAAATTAAATAGTAAGTCTTAATATAAAAAGCTTTAACAAGTTGGGTCTCAGTTGAAGATTTTGATAGTTGGAGCAAGTGTTTCGGGGCTTACGTGTGCAGAGTGGATTCTGAGGGGTTCTGCTCAGGCTGAAGTCTTAGTTATTGATAAACGTGAGAAGATTGGTGTTCCTCAACGGTGTGCAGGTGGAATTAGCCGTTACATGGTTGAGAGGGCAAACTTACCTCTTGACCTTTTTACTAGGTCCGTAGTTGGTAATATTGCTAAGGTTCGTATCTACGCGCCTAATAATGATTGTTTTGAGTTTCAGACCGGCAAGGACTATGGATTAGTTCTGGACCGTGTTTCTCTTGAGCAGAATATGGCGGAAAGGGTGCAGCATCTCGGTGGCAAAATTAGACTAAACCATGAAGTGCGCTTTCCTTGGAGGGCACTTCTCCAAGATTTCAATATCATTGTATGCGCGGTTGGACCAACATCGACAGTTCGGGACTGGAT
>JAHPYV010000219.1 GCA_019058495.1 Promethearchaeati archaeon | reverse complement strand
CTCGACCTTCTTGCTCCCCTCGTTCTCTCTCTTTTCCTCCCCATGACTTTCTTCCTTCTTCTGGCCTGCCGGACACATGTATACAAGGATGCTTTTTTCGAGCATTTCTGAGTCAAAGCATAGGGAGGATGGGTCCCTATATGCTTGCGGTTGATTTGTGGTGTGTGTGGGTCTCTTGGTGCGGGCAACGAGACTTGAACTGGCTGGTCTCCATCCCTCTCCCTTTTTCCGCATGTTCGCAAGTTGTTTCGGTTTTTCCACTTTTCTCAGATGTTTAAATGTGACTTGGCGGGCCCAAGCAAAAATACTTCTTCATCAAATGGATTCGCGACGGAACCAGTCGAATTCATGACAGGGAGGCAACATTGCTGAAGCTTGCGAAGTACGAACAAAATCCAATAATTGCTCCGAGGCCGTCTCATGACTGGGAGGCCAATGGAACATTCAACCCTGGGGCCATTCCAGACGGTGGGGTGATTCATCTTCTGTACCGCGCAGCGGGCCTAAACGGAATATCGCGCTTTGGTTACGCTCGGACAGTCAATGGAACAGAGATAGCCTTCCGCTGTTCGAATCCAGTTCTCGAACCATCTGCTGATTGGGAGGAATTCGGTTGCGAGGACCCCCGAATAACGGAACTTGATGGAAGCTTCTACGTAACATACACAGCCTATTCGCGGCGCGGCCCGCGAATAGCTTTGGCCTCAACCGAAGACTTCGTTCACTTTCGAAAATATGGATTGGTCGGACCAGAATACAATGATAAGGACTGTGTCATTTTTCCTGAGAGGATAGATGGAAAGATCGCTTTGCTGCATCGACTTGAATCCAAGGTTCAGATCGCTTACTTTGAGAGTATTCATTCTCTCAGTGAATCTCAGGAATTCTGGAACGGCTATCTGGAGTATTTCAATGACTATGAGGTTATGAGGAGCAGATTTCCCTGGGAAAAGAGAAAAGTTGGCATAGGCACCCCTCCGATCAAGACGGAACGCGGCTGGCTTGTGATCTATCACGGAGTCAGCATCGAACATATATATCGTGCCGGAGCGATCCTGCTTGATCTCGATAAGCCGACGAAGATCTTGGCTCGCACTAGCGAACCGATACTGGAACCAGAGACCGAGTTCGAGAAGCACGGCGTCGTTCCAAACGTAGTTTTCCCAGACGGAGCTGTAATACGAGATGGAAAACTACTGGTTTACTACGGCGGGGCTGACCGGGTCTGCTGTGTCGCCAGCGCCCCCGTCGATGAGTTCCTAGATGAACTGGAGGCAACAGGCTGAATCGAAATTCAGTTTCATTCGCTACTCAGACTCTCGATGAAAGCCTCTGCCCCAAGGAGAAAGGCTAGGGTGGACTCCGCTCCTTGGTTTTCATTCAGACCTGCCTCGTTAATGCCGTCTGAGCATGCGCCTGTCGACTCGTCATAGAGCTTGACCAGCTTGGTGTTTAGGCCAAAGAACCAACCTAGAGCTTGCCGTATGCCTTGCTCATAAGATTCAGACCCAGTGACCCTGTAGGCGAGCGTCGTAGCTTCAATCATTCCACCGGCTTCAATCGGTTGTTGATCGTAGAACGCTCTTCGGCCACCTTTCACGTACCAGCCTTCGTTTCCGATTGGTACGAACGTTTCATTGATTGTTGTGACCTTCCTTAGAAATCGAAGGGACTCCTCAGCCACATCAAGGTAGACCTCATCTCGCATCGACTGGTATGCGACTAGCAACGCCTCACTCAACCGCGCGTTGTCATAGGTTAGAATATTCTCGAACCATTCCCATTCCGAAGCTCGATTCCTGTTATACAATGTCACTAGACTGTCGGCGATCTCCTTTAGATTGGTAATCAAATTAGTATCCTTGGTTTCCGAGCGGAGGCGCTCATGTAGGCCTAAGCAAGCATACGCCTTTGTTCGCGGTGATGTTGACCCTCTGACCCAGGGTAACGCTCTATCAAAGATAAGCCGCGCAGAAGCTCGCATACCACTTGGAAGATCGGAATTGATGACTCTTCCAGCTGCCCAGATGGCTCGGCCTAGATGCTCGCCTACTGTTGATTCATCTGGGATCCTTTGCGAGAAGTCCATGAAGTTATGAAACTTCCCGTCTTCCTCTTGCATGAGGAGTAGAAAACTAAGTAGCTTGCGCTGCAACTTCGGAAGCCTTTGATCTGGCCACAGTTTGAATGCTTTTGAGGCGAACACTAGCGCGCGAGCATTGTCGTCCACTGTGTACCCTTCTTTTCTCGCCGGGACTGAGAACTTTGCGTGCTGGAGAAGCGCGATATGGTCGGTTAAGGATAGGATGTGGTCAAGTTTCACTGACTGTTGCAGCTTCGCGCACAGCTCTTCGAGTCCACATTGCAGATCTGATGGTGTCACCATACTGGTCAGATACCTTTGTTCATCCAACTTCCTGCTCATATTTGAAGCCGTTCGGTTCTAGATGACTCAATCGCGGACTTCAGAGACCAAGGGCATGGTAGAATACATTGACATAACTCATAGCCACGTTTGGCCATATCATAGCTCTGCTATACTCGTAGGCCATTCTACCGAGTCTCTGGCGAATCTGATTGTCTTTGAGCAGTGTGTTCACGCTTTCAGCGATTGAGTCCGGATCCTTAAACTCACATTCAAAGGCGGCACCACTAGATATTACCTCTTCTGCTTGAAGAAAGGGGGTTGTAACGATGGCTTTGCCTGTGCTCAGAGCATATGAGAGTGTTCCACTGCTGATCTGTTCTCGATTCGGGTAGGGAATGACATAGATGTCGGTTGCTTGAAGGTAGTTGATCAACTCATTTTCCGCGAGAAACCGATTCACGAATCTGACGTTTTTCTCCAACCCGAGTGACTCAACCAGATCAAGCAGATGTTGTCGGTATGTTTCGCCTTCGCGTTTCCTGACCTCTGGGTGCGTTTCGCCGATAATCAGATATAGGATTTCTGGATGCTCTCTCAGCATCTGTGGGAGTGCCTCTATTACATATTCTATTCCCTTTGCGCGACTCAGCAATCCAAAAGTCGATAGCACGACTCGATCTTGCAACCCCAAGCTTCGTTTTGTCATTGCAGTCTCGATGTGAGGCACATTCGGACATCCGTGAGGTATGTGCCGGATCCTGTCTGCGTAACCGCCATACAGTTGTTCCAGTATTCCTATACCGACCTTTGCCATCACAATGACAAAGTCACTATGCTCAAGAATTTGTTCCATTATCCTTTTTGCATCGGGAACCGGCTCCTCAAGAACCGTGTGCAGAGTGGTGACAACCGGTTTTTCAATTCTTTGCAGAAACTCAATGACGTGCTCGCCCCATTCTCCGCCGAATATACCGTACTCATGCTGCAGATTCACAACATCTACATCAGAAGCATTGAGGTACTGAGCGACCTTCTCGTAGGATTGAATGTCAGGGGCATCGATCTGAGACTTCACTCGAATCTCATAGTCATAATGTCCGCCTCTCTCGTTGATTGCAACAACCACTGGGGAGGTCACGACCCGTGTACAAAACGTGGAGGTGGCATCGACAAGATGTTTAGTGTACGTAGCTATACCACACTCGCGGGGAGGATATGTGCTCACATACGCGATTTTTATCCTGTGGACTTCATAATCATCTACTGTTTCAGGAACACGACCCTTCATCATGTAATAACCGTGGGCGACCTCCAGCAGTCTTCTTTCTGTGGTAAGGCCAACTAGGGCGCCCTCTCTTGTAACGATCAGTCTTCTGATGCTATGTCTGTGCAGCGATTCCAAGGCATCTGCTATCGTTCGCTCAGCTTCGATCGTCACAAGAGGTTTGGACATTACATCCTTGACAAGCGTCAGCTCAAGATTCTTCCCAAGCTTGAGGACTCTCTGCAGAATGTCTTTTTCAGTGACTATCCCCACGGGTTGGTTGTTCTCCACAACCACTATAGATCCAACATTTTCCTTTGCCATCAGATCCATTACTGTTGAGGTCGCGTCTAGAAGAGAAACCGTGGGCGGTGCAGGTCTCATGTTTGTTTCTACAGATAGACCAAGAACCTCTTTCAAGTATGAGCTTGTTTCACGCATCTCTCTCGTGTGGATTGTGTGGGACCTTGCTATTATTCTAGTAGCCAGAAGTGTCCAACCGTCACATTAGGCAGATTAGTTCCAAGAGAATGCGCCCCATTCGCGCTTGTGACGTGGGTCGTTTACCGCATGGTCACTTGTGATGAAAGGCCATAGTCATAAGCCCTAGTTGTCGTGTACGTGGCTGTCTACTGGTGCGGGCAACAAAAACTGAACCGTCATTTTCCCTTCTCGGCGTCGC
>JAHPYV010000218.1 GCA_019058495.1 Promethearchaeati archaeon | reverse complement strand
ACTTCGCTGTTATTGAGGTACTCTACTCAGTTTGCCTCATAAGCTTAAATTTGGCAATTTGACGGCAATATAATGTCTTTCCTGAGTATAAGGGTAAATAGACGCTTGAACAAGTAATTTTACGTAATTCTTATTTAATTGCGCTTCAATTATAGATATGAGTGCTTATAAGAAACCATTGTACCATAACTGCCAGCGTACGGCGAATGACATTTATCTGGCAAGAATCAGAAGTCTCATATGTTGCAGTTGAGGGGATCATGGGATGTGCGGTATAATCGGGGTAGTCTCCAAGAATAACCAGATAACTGAGACGGTAATTAGCTCGTTGAAGAGACTTGAGTACAGAGGATACGATTCGTCTGGAATCGCCATTGAGGAAAATGGCAATATCTTGGTTGTAAAAGATAAAGGATCAGTAGACCATGTGTTGGGCGGAATTGACACAACCAAGACAAGTGGTCATATTGGAATAGGACATACCAGATGGGCTACGCACGGCATCCCCTCCAAAATCAATGCACACCCTCATACAGATTGTACTGGAAGAATTGCAGTCGCCCACAATGGGATAATAGAGAATTTCCTTGAACTAAGAAAGCATTTGGAGGAAAAAGGGCATCGACTGGTTTCTCAAACGGACACCGAAGTTATACCACATCTAATTGAAGAACTTAATAATGAAGGCATGACTGTCGAGCATGCATTCAAAGAAGCTTTGAGGAGATGCAAAGGGTCTTACGGTGTGGTTATGATAGCCCAAGACAGCCTGCATGAGATGATCTGTGCGAGAAGGGAGAGCCCCATCGTTATAGGCGTAGGAAAGAACGAAACCTACTGTGCTTCAGATATTACTGCATTCCTTCCATATACGAACAAGGTAATCTTCCTTAGAGATGGAGAAATGGCAATTCTAAGACCAGATAATGTTCTGATCGAGAGAATTGAAGATTCAACAGTTGTTCCGCAACGAATCAGCACCATAACTTGGAACCCTCAAATGGCCCAGAAATCGGGATTCCCTCACTTCATGTTGAAAGAGATCCACGAGCAGCCTTACGCATTGAGAAACACTCTTAGAATAAGTAACAACCTGATTGAACCTTTCGCCAGAAGAATTAATGACGCGGGAAAAGTAATCTTGACCGCTGCAGGAACCTCTAATCATGCGAGCATAATAGGGAAATACATGTTCACGCACATTGCCCAACTCTATTGCCAGTCTGTAATATCCTCGGAGTTCGCTGACATTGGTCTGAACACGATAAGCGACAAAGATGTGGTGGTGGCCGTTAGCCAATCTGGAGAGACCGCGGACACCCTTGATGCAACAAAGAGAGCGAAGGAGAAAGGCGCTGGTATACTATCTATAACAAATGTTGTTGGCAGCTCTATCACTCGAGTTTCAGATAATGTGATATGCACTCAGGCTGGACCGGAGATTGGTGTGGCAGCGACGAAGACTTTCATAGTTCAAGTGGCAACTCTATCATTGCTTTCACTTGAGTTGGCAAAGCTAAGGGGAACATTGGATTACAGCGAGATCCAGAGCATGAAAAGAAGCCTACTTGATACCCCGAGGCAGATTGAGAGTGTCGTGAAGACACAAGAAGCTACTGCGATTAGGATCGCAGAGAAGTACTACAGCAAGCCAAGCTTTCTCTTCTTGGGCAGAGGCATAAGCACAGCGACGGCCATGGAGGGGGCTTTGAAACTCAAGGAGATATCTTATACGCATGCAGAAGGCTATCCGGCGGGCGAGAGCAAGCACGGACCGATCTCGCTTGTGGAGCCTGGCTTCCCTGTTGTATTTATAGCTCCTCCAGACGAGACCTATGAGCGGTTGATTGGGAATATTATGGAGATGAAGGCCCGAGAAGCCAGCATAATTAGCGTCTGTGGCCAAGCCGACGAGAAGATTGAGAAGCTATCCGACGACTTCATAGAGATACCTGGCAACATACCAGCGGAGTTCTCTCCGATACCTTATGTCGTGCCTCTTCAATTGTTCGCGTACTACACTGCGGTAAAGAGAGGATACGATCCCGATAAGCCTAGAAATCTCGCAAAGTCTGTAACAGTTAAGTAGTAGCAATCAAGAAATAGGTGGATATCGGTATTCTAGGTTCATGCCGATCAGTGTAGCAGACAGTGTTTACTTGATTCAAGTCCCATCGTTGTTTCCTGTCGGACCGACAAATTGCTACTTGGTCAATTCAGGTGAGCCCTCACTAATCGATGTGGGACTCAAGAACAGGAAGTCCTATGAGACTTTTATGAGAGAACTTTCAACCCTACATCTTGCACCGAAAGATGTTGAAAAAGTCGTTGTGACCCACGCTCATGTCGATCACTTCGGTTTGATCCGTAGACTCCAAGAAAGCTCAAGTTGTGACGTATATGTGCATGCAGAAGACTTCCAGTTCGTGTCTGATTATGAGGGCGCCTACCTGAGAAGACTGGACTATTTTGGAGGCATTTTGCGTGACTCAGGTATGCCCCCAAAGATCCTTGACGACCTTCAATCTGCGTACCTTTTCTTAAGGGATGTCGGTGAGACACCAAATAACTGTAGGAAAATCAATGACGGGGACACGATAAGAATGGGAAACGTGAAGCTAGATGTTGTTCATACCCCGGGACACACAATTGGAGAGGTAACACTAGTCTGGAAAGAGAAAGGGATACTCTTCTGTGGGGATCACTTGTTGAACGATATAACGCCGAATGTAGGTGTGACCCTTCGAGAGGGCTCCCATCTTTCGCTCCTGCCAGATTATATGAAGTCACTCGAGAAGACTCTTAGACTGCCTGGTAATACAGCTTTTCCAGGACACCGCGATATAATCCAAGACTTTAGAAGCAGAGCTTCTCAGATAATGAGGCACCACGAAGAAAGGAAGAACACCATGTTTAGTACTATCGCGGATGGTGAAAAAAACGCGTCGGAAATCTCCAAGATCGTCTTTGGAAGAATACCATTATCAGAGATCCCTTTAGCTATCGCCGAAACTATGTCGCATATGAAGGTACTGGAGGATGAAGGAAAAGTGTCTTCATGTAGGCGTGGAGATGTAACCTACTATTCTGCAAACAAGTGAACTCTTTTTGAAAGTAAATGGTTTAAATGCGGTTCCAGCTCGGAGAAAGGATCGTCAGATATTTGAATAACATTTAATAAGCAATTCATCGAAGCATAGTCTAATGCATGTTATAGATGGACTCAAATAATGGGTCTCACAACTGTCGAAATCCCTTAAATCAGCAATACTTGGAACAATATCCATTGGAGGTTGAAGAAGCAAATGGGTGGCGGATCAAAGAAGAAGTCAATTGCAGCGGCTGAAAGGGTGCAGTCAAGAACTGGAAGCAAAGAAGGAGAAGCAAAAGAGGAAAAAAAGGCAAGTGAGCAGAAGACTGGTCCCAGATCAGTCCTGGTAACTGACGATTTAATGAAGACGATCAAGAAAGAGGCATTGAAGACAGGCACAATAACACCTTATACCATAGCGTCGAAATACAATCTCAAAATCAGTACAGCGAAAGATATACTCAGAGAACTTGCAGAAGGCAACTTGGTGAGAAAAGCAGCTAGCAACCGCAGAACCATTGTGTACACTCCGATGCCGGCAAAAGAGGAGATGAAGCAAGAAAAACCTGGCCCAACGCAAGCGGCTGAATGAGCGGGTAAGGATGTATCAGAATCGAGAGAGCAGTAGGGTGTATAGCCCAGTTTCTCCAAAGTCTGAGAATTAGTATGACTTGTCATAATGACAGAAAGGTGTACCGAGCAAAATAGCATTCTCTCTCTAAATGCAGGAGTGAGCCTATTATGTCGGACGCAGGAAAATACGGAGTCGTTTTCAGAATTGAGGGAATAGGTGAAGCTAAGGGTGAGTTGATTCGCATAAAATCACCACTCACAGCTGAGAGTGTTTGGCGCGCGATTCCCGTGGTTGGAAAGGCGAGTGTGTGGATGGATGCAGAAGTCTATTTCCCCGCAGGGATCAAGAGAGGTTTAGAGAGGGCTGTAAGAAAGGTCGAGAAGGGAGACATTGCATACTGGCCTTTAGGGGATGCAATATGTGTTTTTTATGATGAGATAGTACCCTACTCCGATGTGAATGTCATTGGGAGGGTCCTGGAAAACTTGGCCATGTTCAGCAGGGTCAAATTGGGTACGAACGTAACCCTGGACAAGGCATGAAACGAGTCTGTCGGAGCCTGCTTGTGGTATTCGTGGATTCGTGGAACTTGAATATTGATGCCCGATAAGATATATAGGGAGCTCCAATCTTAAACTGTTTTTCTCTTGACCTATTTCGTCAGAGGATG
>JAHPYV010000217.1 GCA_019058495.1 Promethearchaeati archaeon | reverse complement strand
GTCTTTAATAATGAAACCAGAGAAAGCAAAAACAGGTATGACGCTACTCGACGATCTCATCGGCGGAGGCATCCTCGGAGGCTCAGTGTTCACGCTCGTCGGAATCTGCAGAGTATGCAAAACCCTGATGGCACTACAATTCCTCTACCACGGCGCAGAGCATTACAATGAACCAGGCATCCTGATTACTATGGAAGACTCGCCGAGCACCGTGCGCAGAACCATGATGCACTTCGGCTGGGAGACCACGAAACTTGAGGATGAGAAGAAACTCACAATAATGGACGCCACAGAAATCCTACGCAACAGGGATATCCTTGGTACCCTAGTCTACCGCCTACACGAATGCGTATATGGGATCGGAGCAAAAAGGGTTTGCTTGATTCAACCTACCCGATTCTACTCGCTACGCGATCCGAAGACGAAACCGCTAGGTGAATGAGGTCGTTCTTCTCTCTGACAAGGGAACTCGTCTGCACCACCTTCGTCGTCTCGCGCAACATCCCAGACACGTACGGCAGGTTCGGCATAGAAGAAATCTGGTCCGACGGAGTACTCCGTCTAGACAGTGCTCCCTCCGAAAGCGGAGTCAAAGGAACATTCTTAATAATCAAAATGACAGACCTGCCACTCCTAGAACAAGGAAAACTCTACAAAATGACAATCACTGGAATAGGAATAGACATACTGCCTAAATAGAGATCACCGATCAGGCACACGGTCGGGACTGGTACACAATGCCAACCTGTTTGCACTAGGAGAAACTTATCTAACCAGTTGGTCAGCACGGATGCGTCGTTCGTCCCTTCCGCTAAAGTATCCCATCAGGACGAGGAAAAGAACGAAGAATACTGCGCCGAGGATAGGCACAATCGGGAGAAAAGCGACAAAGGCGCCCGTTGCCACGGCCGTTCTCTGGCATAACGCGTATTGCCCGTACATGTGGGCATCTCCCTTCCCCCTTGCTTCGGTCGCAAGCGCGCCGAAGAAACCGGAAACGATTAGTGCAATCATAAACTCGCTGACCACAAAGACAAACTTCGACAGAATGTCATAGAATTCTCCCGATATCCCGCCCATGTGTACTATAGCGAAGGAATACCAGATTCCGATCATCGGCATGGCTTCTATCTTCACAAAGGATAAGGCAATTGCCGCGGCTAGCGGAGCCAGAGGTGCTGAGCAGTATCCCCATCCCGTGTTGCTTCTGCTTAGCCCGATGTAACAAAGCAGTAGCGACAACAGAATCAATGCCATGTACGCTATCTGAAGCGGTTTCGAGTAATCTGCGAACGCCGCGTTAAACATGGAAAGCATCGTAATCACGAAAAGAGAGCTAAAGAGAAAGCCGTTCTGGGGTGTTCTCCCAGCTTCCAGCCATCTCATCCATGCGGTTTTTTCGAGTTTCTCTATCTTATCCATGGTGCCGAGAGCGATTCTACCGATGTCCCTAGGCTTCCTGATTCTCGTGAGCGCTAGAATCGCGTATGCTCCTGCTGCAACCATGATGGCATATATGATAATTGTCTCGCCTACCATGCCAAAGAAGAAGGCGAAGACAACGAGAGCCATGCTACCACTAATAAGCATTTCAGCGTCCTTCTTGAATGTGCCGACGTGGTTCTTACCAATGGTGTCGAGGAGAACCAGCAACACCAACATTGCACCAAGAAGGGGGGCAACCGCTGGCAACAGAAATGCCAACAGGTAGCCACTGGAGATTTCCACTTCTCCCATTATCATCCCTATTTCTCCTCGCATTCCACTCGTCAAGATAGTGCCGCCCATCACGTTAAGGGCACACCCTACAGCAAGCATCAAGTTGAGCGCATGCCTGCGCTTCCGTCCAAATTCGATATCGGCTCTTTCTCCAAGAAAGGCGCACACTGGATTGTACGCGTATATCCTCACTGCAAGGACAAGAATGGAGAATTCATACGTATACGCGAACTCCGTGTAAGACATAATGAGAAGAACGACCAACAGACAGATCCACGAGACTGCTCTTACGATTTCGCGTCCTGCTGGCATCTTCGCGCCGCCCATTCCACCATCTTAAGTGCTAGAGTCCGCCTCTGTAAGGTATCGTAAATCCACAGAATGGGCAAGTTATCGTTGCCCCTTTGAGCAGACCTGTCCGGATCTGTTGCCGCCAACAATTCACACACAGCGTCCTATGGCACCGACCACATGGGATAACTCTCAACATCAGTCCTGCTTTTCCACACTTTGCACATCCACCCACAGATACACAAACCCCCATTCATTACTGCATTCTTTTCCCAGCAGTTCTAAACTGGAAGAACTGTTCTCAGCAGACATCTTCCACTCAATACACGACCTTCAAAAGCTCTTAAGCTTGGAGGAGTGCAGTGCTCTCCGTCTTGTTTGAATTGCGAGCGTCTCACAAAGCCGATCGCATGATCATTAACAGGAAAGCCCCCTGTGAATCGATACGCATTCAGATTCTCTTGCGGATTCCACAAGTTCTCAAGCGAGGCATATGCCCTCTATCGATTGCTGCGAATTCCACAGTGAACTCAGTAGGCATATATGAATGAGTTACGAAGAATGATGATCGGGGAGCAATTCGGCATGTCGTAGCTCAACTCTCTTCAACTGTTCACGCCATGCTGTGCCCTCCTCCGTGTTGGTCAAGTTGGCATATGCGCTAAGTAGTAGGTGTCTAAGAACGATGGCTACGAAGAAAAAACCTGAAGTGAGTCACCTATATTCGCACGAAGACTCTTACAAGGAAACAATCGGATGCGACTACGGCGCCATGATACTACGGATGGAGGATGGCACAAGAGTAAAACTGCAGATTTGGAGCGTAAGTAGCGGCAGACGCTTTGATGATTCGAGGAAACTGTTTATGAAGGGTTCAATAGGCGCGCTCATACTCTACTACCCCAAGGCATACAACACTGGCACAGGTGATCTAGCCCTCGTTCAGAGGCTTGTCACAGAATTTGACGACGCAAATATCGGTGACCGCCCAAAAGTTCTACTCGTCGTCGGAAACACTTCGCAATCTAACCTCCCACCCAAATCAGTTAACGCCAACCCAAGGTTAATTACTGATCTTACCACCGATCCACCAACGGAACTGACAAAGGACGAAAGAGACGGCCTTGCTAAGCTAACTGCCAGCATCGTCAACGCCAGAGTAGTGCAAGGTGGATCTAACAATATGGACGGCGTAAGTCTCGCGCTCACTTTGCTTACTAAGAACATGATGGAGTGGATGAAATCGCGCGGCTGGGACACCAGTGCTGACAAGAAGTCATCAATGGACAAATACGACTCCCTTTTTAAGGTCACGTTAATCGGAGATCAACAGGAGTCCATCTTCAGCCTTCTGAAAACATGAATAACACTGGAAACTGAAGTTAACTAGTTTCCTCAATTGCCATTGAGACCAACACGGCGTAGTAAGCACGCTTCAGTATGTATCAAATCTTTCTTGGACTTGCAAGGACAGGACTAATGAAGGCAGGATTCCAATCAGCAATGAGAGATCGGGCGGAAAGGTACTTACTTCGGACCTATTGCGCCTGACCATCGAGCATTCTCCGTTTCCCGAGTCCTGATACATCGATAGAGGACAGTGCCAAGCCAGCTCTACTGCCAGAGCCGACGAAGCCCACAGGTTGCTCGGTTGTATGGCTAAATAAACAGCGCGTGGAGCCCGTCATGCCTCCTTTATTATCACCTTGTCCAATAAACGATACCTTCGTCTTTCAACTGAATTTTACAAGCGGTTGTGGGTGGCCCCCTCAGCGTCAGACACGCTCCTCCAGCCTTATATTGTATGCACTTATGAACAGAAATCATGAATCAGATAAGCAGAGAATTGAAAGACTCCCTGAGATCTATCTACAGCGACAAGTGGAGAGAGGGACTCGTCGTAATCGTCTTAATCGGGCTAGGCAGAAGCACCATGAAGCGAACACCAATTAGCATTAACACGTAACGAGACCAGTATCCTAAGATTAATCCAGGCCAACGATATTTATGTGTCGCAGATCACAGACCTGTCTCTAAGGGGTTGAGTGGTATTGCCTCCTAAAGCTGTAAGAACAATTCGCGACTTAATTTACTGGCAGTACGCAGAGATTATATCCTAATCCGCCAGCTTCGGGAAAAGGCAGTTCGCCTTCGTCATGGACAGATACAAGAAACTGCAGAGCGGCGAAATGGAGTGGAGCACATCGATCCGAGAATACATAAAAGAAAGAGAGAAACCCAACCAATGCATCTACTGCGTCTCTGAGGAAGATATCTGAGAAAAGTTTGAGAGACAAAATCAAATGGTTCCCTTATTAGGCGTTTGCCTCATGTTGGATCAAGAGTCC
>JAHPYV010000030.1 GCA_019058495.1 Promethearchaeati archaeon | reverse complement strand
GCTCGGGGTCGGGCTCAGTCGGGGCGCCTCGCATTGTACGGTCAAATCACCTCTTTCTTTCGTTCGAGGTGATTTGTTTTGATAAATAGTAATGGTTTGGATGAGTCTGGTCAATGCGCGGGTTCCTCGAAGCCTCATTCTTTAGGAAACCTTCGTGAGTTGAGGGTTGACGCTCTATCTTCTAAGGAGTGGAGTTACCTCCTTGGTCTTTTCCTAACCGATGGGAGCGCAGATTTTTGGCTGCGGAAAAGTGGTTGTGGGAGGTGGAGAGTCAGGTTCTACCTGCAGGGGGGTGAGAAGGAGATAGCTCACAGGGTTGCTGAGCTGTTGACGAGGCTCGGGTTGAGACCTCGCTTCGATAGGGCTTCCAAGGGTGAGTCAATGATTACCGTAAGGGTTCTCTCAAAAAGTCTGTTTAACTTTCTTCCAGACAAGAAAGCTCTAGCTATCGACGTTGCAGTGAGGGAGAGGTTTCTGGCTGAGAGTGGCGTATTTGGTCTTGAGAACGGTATTCCTTTCCTCGCTGGTCTCTTGGATGGCGATGGCTCATGCCAAGTTTCCGTCGAGAAGCGGAAGCGCCGAAGCGGAGCGGTGAACTTCTGGAAGTGGTGCCTATGTCAAGATAAACTCATGTTTCTGCTCGACTACATTGAGAGATTTGTCAAGTCACTTGCCAAAGATGAAGGGAGCGTTAGGATTGAGGTTGCCCGAACTGGGGGGCATAGAGCGTCCATTCGTAAGCGGGGCGTGGTTGCTCTCCTAGATTCTGGGATTGCTCAGTACTCGTGGAAGGCTTCAAGGTGGCTTGAGAAGGTTGCCAGAATCCAAGGTGAGCGCAAGAAGTATCTGACGACCGGGCAGGTTGCTGCGATGTTTGGAGTGTGCAGGGAGTATGTGCGGAGTCAGCTTGAAGCGGGCAAGGTGAGGTATGTCAGGGGAACTGGAAAGGCAAGGGAATCGCGTGTTCCCTCAGCTTTGTTTAGATGCCGTTACTTCGTTCCTGTGGAGGAGGCAAACCGTCTTGGGGAGAAGCTTAGGGAGGAAAGGGAGAGAGCAGAAAGGATGAAACGTGAAGGTATGACGCTCGTACAACTCGCCAGGATTCTGGGAGTTCCATGGAACACGTTACGCAGATGGTGGCGGCGCGGTATGCTTCAAGGCACTGTCATAAAACTAATGGGTAAGGGACACAGGCGAAGGCTCATAGTGATCCCGACGGATGAGGTTGAGCGCCTCAAGAAGCAACGAGCAGACCTGTCAGGAGGGACGAAACCATCTCGACGGGTTGAATGAGAGTGGGGAACACCCACTCCCACTCGCATCTGGACGACAGGTTTTTCGTCTCATAATTTTCATTTGATCTAGCTCGTTTCCTTGAATGCCATGTGACCGAAGTTCTTAACCTTGGTCTGCCAACCTTTCCGAGACTTTCTAGGAAGAATGTAGAGAAGGAGAACAATACCCACTGCAAGAAATGTAGCTGAGATGTGTCCCACTGCCTCCCGAATGCTGATGCGCTTTTTTTCAGCGAGACTATGTCCACTACTTACTATGAGATTGTTGTAGGTCGGCTTAGCAGCACATAAAGCAGGATCGTGGAACACGAGTTTCCACTGATTATCGACGTAGGTTCAAAGAGAGGAGAGCTTGGGTTAGCTTCTTTGAAGGACAGGATACAGAAGGTTGTGGATGCTTTCACTTCTTGCCGGAGCAGAGGGCTTGTCGATGGTAGGAGTGGAGTGATTGTGGTTCGTTTGTGGGCTTCAGATGCCAGGGAGTTGAACAAACACCGTGAGGAGCTAGAGAGCTGTTTATGCATCATTCCGTTCAGCAGGCGATGGGCTAATCTGCTTGCAGACTATGTGCTACACCATATAACACTCAAAACCCTGCTTGGAGAAGAGGAAGAAGAAGGGGAAATAGATGCTGCAGGGAAAGAAAGTGAGAAAAGAGATCGGCATGTGGACGAGACCCGCAGGGTAGAGCAGGAACAGAAAGTAGAGGGGGATGACAGCGAGAGCGAGAAAAGAAGGAAAATAGAGAGGAGTGGAACCAACTTGAAAGAGAAGGTTCTGGGTCTCGTTCGTGACCTTGGTGGCGTCGAGCCTCACGTCGTGGCGCAAAGGCTAGGTGTCTTCTTGCCCAGGGTTAGTGAGGTAGTGAAGGGCTTGAAGGAGACAGGGTTCATTAAGGTTGCTCGAAACCTTCCATTTATTGCCTCACTCAAGAAGGCTAACGCAGTCTACTACCTAGATGCAGAGAAACCTACAGCCCTCCATGATACACTGATGAATGAAATCTGGAAGAGGAACATGGGGTTGAATGGTCGATGCACTGATTACAGTTTTGAGTGCGGCGATAAGACTTGGCACACAGATGGATTACTTGAGAACACTGGTGGATGCTTCATACTTGAGGTTGTAGCAGCAAGCGAGTACGACGAACGGGTCATAGAACAACTCAGAGCTTACTCAACTCAGGTCGGGCATAGAGGGATTAGAGGCGTCGTGGTAGTTGTCTTGAATCGAAGGTGCCTCGCACGGGTACGTAAAGAAGTAGCTGACCGAGGGATCGGTCTAGGGAAGGGACTTCTTACAAATCTTCAGTCCAAAGACGAGAAGCTTCAACTTGAGAATCTACTGCTGAGAGGTGAGCCTGCAGTCTACCATCGAAACCTTACGACCTCTTAATCGTTTGTTAACAGATCGTCTCAGACATTCATTAAACGATGGCTGGAAAGATGGCTAACGATCGTTCTTATGTTACCGATTCTTCAGTATCTTATCTGTGGGCATGATCAAGGTTGGTTCAGCTAATGAAAGTGATATAAGAGAGTCGGTGTCCTCTATTCATAAGAATCATGATCGGTTTTTTGTACGTGGTGCCGTCATGTCTGGCATAGGCACAAGCCTGACTGAGGAAGTCAAGAGGCTGAGAAATGACACCAGGAAAGGAGCTTCTTTGACCGAGGTACTGCTTGAATTCAACCCAATAGTCAAATCCCTCAAGGACTCGGAAATGGGAGAATGGATTTGGTCAGAGCTAAGCGAACCAGAGGGGATTTACTATTTTTGTGGTAAGAGAAAAAGACGTCGACTGCTGTTCCTTTCCCCATACAGAATGACTTGGGCGACGTTCTCTTTCCCGACACTTTACTACCCCTCATATGACCTTCCACGAGTGAAAGCTGTAGAGAGTGTCCTTGTCAGCACCAAACGCCCATACTTCTGCACAAATCCTGTTGGTGATTTGGAGAGTAACAAGGAGATCGGCATTAGAGTCGATTGCCCATCCGAATTCACTCAAGATCTTTTTGACAAAGCGAAGATCCAGCCGGGCGATTCGCTTATGACTCTCTTGAATAGTGCCTGTCTAACGATTTCCCCAGCTAACATTACAAACATACTTACTGGTGTCAAGAAG
This sequence comes from Promethearchaeati archaeon, assembly GCA_019058495.1. Lineage (GTDB taxonomy): Archaea > Asgardarchaeota > Atabeyarchaeia > Atabeyarchaeales > Atabeyarchaeaceae > JAHPYV01. The sequence goes on along the minus strand of JAHPYV010000030.1, from coordinate 16,560 downwards.
AAGCTGTACGAGTATTTTGACAAGATACTCCTAAGTCAGGTTCCGAGCACAGTAGGTGATCATGAAGTTGAAGCTAGAACTGAGGGAAAAGGCGAAGTTCTGGGCGTACTAGATCTGATTGAAGGAAAGCTTAGAAAAACGATTCACAAGTTGCCAACCGAAGAGAGGGAGATCAATGACGCGCTTGAGAATTTGTTTGTTGTTGCGGGTTTGGAGGGGAAGTTTACCAGAGAGGTAGAGCATGTCCCCTATTCCACCAAGTCTTATGTTCCAGACTTTGCTTTCAATCAGTCCAGCATTGCTGTTGAGGGAAAGCTGTGTAACACCAAGGAGAGGGAAAAGCAAATCATAGATGAGATAAATGCCGACATCGCTGGCCACAAGGGCAGATATTCTAATTTGATTTTCGTTGTTTACGACGTTGGCGGCTTCATTAGAGATGAAGACGAGTTTAGGAGAAGCTTCGAACAGCACGTATCAGTTTTTGTAAAAGTAATAAAGCATTGAGACCCCTCAGTGTAAGTGGCTGACGAAAACCTTTTCATTAGGTCTTCACTCATCTAGTTCTCGAACGGGGGGTTGGACGGAATACAAGTTGATTTGAAAACCTTATTCAAGTTTCCTGAGGGTACATCGGAAGTAACTACAGGTGTTTTCTTCCCCGATGAAAACAGGCTTGTGACGGGGCACAGGAATGGCCTAGTCGTTATGTAGGATTTGTCAAAAAGTGGATACCAGAAGTTATATGAATGCTCATCCGAAATAAGAACCGTTTCTCCCTTGGCGGGAAAGAAACTTGTGATAGGTTCTCGTTTGGGGGACATAGTCCTTCTATCTTTAGAGAAGCTTGATGCAGTTGTTTTGGTGCGAGCAACCTTAAGTGTCCGTGATCGGGTCTGGAAGTCGCTTTGGATCAACGAAGATATGTTCCTCACAAGTTCTACTTATGGGGTAATCAATGTCTTCAAAAGAGAATCGGAAAACAAATGGAACCTAACTGCACTCTCCGGACACTCAGACAGTGTTTTTGCCATGGGTAAATCTGAGGCAGGATTACTCGCAACTGGTGATTACCGTGGAAACATTGTCATTTGGGCTTTGAAAGACAAAAAATACAATGTCGTTCAAAGACTAAAAATAGACGATTCTGTAGAAGAAATAGTTTGGCACAACAATGATGTTTTTGCAGCGATGAATCACTGGGGTAAGATGTTCTTATTCGAGCGCAGTTCCGATGAATCAGAGTGGAAGCCCGTCATAGAAGTAAAGAATGCCACGAGCATGGGCACTTCAATAAACATGACCGAAGATGGGAAAACTATTTTCGGAGGATCAAATAGAGAAGTTATTCAATTTGACGTAGAAACACAGCAAGTGGACTCGGTAGAAACACCTCAAGTGAGAAGAATATTCACCAAAGGTAATACCGTGTTTGTCCTGACACCCGATAGCCTCTTGTCTTTTGAAAGAAGAACGATCGAAGTCAGGCGTGACCTCATAAAATACAAGTATGTTAAGATTGGCGTTGTTGGTCATACGGGTGCGGGGAAAAGTGCTCTCTGCAGCTACTTGACAACTGGATCCCCTGGAGACCAAACGTCTACAGTCGGAAAGAGAGTTTGGGGCTTGGGATTGCCCCCTGAGGCCGGATTGGACAGGCGCATGACCTTTCATGATTATGGTGGGCAGGAGACAGTTCTCTGTACCTTCCTGCCTTTCTTGTCAGATTCTAACATTATTTTGATCTTGTTCAAGCAGACTGATCTGGTTTCATTTAGAAAAGCATTGGAACTCCTCTATCTGCTTAGGAGTAATATCCCTCAGGAAGTTAGGATATTCTTCGTTCAAACATTCATCGACGCGAAAGTTGCCGAGTTGAATGATAAGACAATACAGGAACTCAAGGATGAAGGAAAAATAATTGACAACCTGTTGGTGTCTTCAAAAGATGGCAGAGGAATAGAAGAGCTGAAGGCTCGTCTGATAGGAGATGAAGCCTGGGGCAGAGCAAGAACTATGGTTCAAACAACATATACGGACGAGGTTCTACAGACTATTGTGACATTGCAGGAAAGGAATGTGCAAACAATATCGCTCCAAGCTTTCGCCGAATACTATGAAAACAGGACAGGTAAGAGGATTCCTAAATACCACCTTAAGTTTCTGCTGAGCGACTATAGCAATCAAGGCGTAATAGAGTACTATCCAGAAGCTCTAGATCTGATTATCTTCAATGAGCCAAAATACAACTCATTAAAGACAGAGTTACCAATTTATGTGATGAAGAGAAATGGAATAGTGTCCATGAAAGATGTCCAAGAACAATTCAAGAATAGCAGATTCATTCCGGTTATAGACACATTATATCTTAGATATCGAATAGCTATAGAGAATTTTGAGAAGAGAATATTCCCGAGCCTACTTAGCGAAAAGCCCATCGAGATTCCTACGAGCGTAAAGAACTTATTTGGAGACGAAAATATCGAGAGGAGACTGCTATCAGATCAAAGCTTTGATATCGAGCGTCTAATTGCCCTCCTTTCAGAATTCAAGTTGCAATGTATATATGCTTCCAAGAGTGATGGACTGTTTTCATATGGAGAAAATGCTGTTATCTATTACAGGTTTGAAAGAATTGGAGACGCATTTAATGGATTCTTTTTGCAGTGCAGTTTTCGCGTGGGTGGAAAGAATAAGCAAGTCTATCAGAGATTAAAGAGTGATTTCGTGTCTATTGTTGAACTACTTCATGGCGCTTTCTTGAAGGAGCCAGAATCCCAGGATAAAAAAAATCTGAATCAAAGAGGAAACGAATATACGACGTTGCTCTGTCGTACGCAAGTGAACAAGAACAATACGTTGAGCAAGTGGCCAGTATTCTCACCAGTAACGGGATACGCGTGTTCTTTGACAAGTTTTATAAAGACAAACTGTGGGGAAAGAACCTCCCGGAATACTTCATGGATGTATACTATTGGCAAGCGAGATACTGCATGATGTTCATTTCGAAGGACTATGTTTCTAAGGCTTGGCCTATATTTGAAGCGCAGAACGCAATAGCCAGAAACGTAGAAGAACTTGGGAAATATATCTTCCCTGTGAGATTTGATGATTCTGAGGTACCTGGTCTGATCAAAACCGTGGGATATCTAAGAACCAAGGAATACTCGCCGGAAGATATTGCTAACAGGTTCATGAAGAAGCTTAAAGATGAATATGCTGACTCTTCTGAGTAAGGCGCGCCGCCGCGCCCAAAGTGTAGGAGCGAAAGGGTTACTTCGCTACTATTTCGGATTGCATCAAAGTAGATTATAATAGGTAAAAGTGATTCAATAGAAGGTTGACGGTTCTTTCTCTTGCGGAGAAGATAAAAGTGAAAGCTGCAATCCTTGATTGCTATGTTGATGAGCCAGCCTGTCTTGGTGTTCCTCCATATCTTTCACCTTACCCTCGTTATGTAGCAGGCGCTGTAGTCGACTCAAACCCTGGAAGTAGCATCAGGTATTTCACGGTCGACGAGTTGAGAAGAGGTGCTTCGACGATTCTCCCAGCACTTGATGAAGTGGATCTTTTGGTTGTTATAGCTGGAGTTGCCGTGCCCGGGAAATATCTTGGCGGAACTCCTGCAGACTTGAAGGAGATCACTCATTACATGAGAATGATCAGCAATCCAGTCAAGGTGTTGGGAGGACCTGCAGCTGCATTCGGTTGTGGTGTAGAGGGCGGGGAATTAGTCGAAAAACCAGACAAAATGGTCACCTCATTATTCGATATCGTCGTCAATGGCGACGTAGAGGTGGTAGTTGCACAACTTGTCAAGGAGAAGTTAAATGAGAACCGAGTCGACGGGAAGCTTAGAAGAAGCGGAGCTCATGAAATAAACCATTACGCCGTCAAGGGAGCACGGATCGCTATGCAGCATCCAGACTACCCTGAGACCTTGATCTGCGAAGTTGAAACCTACCGAGGTTGCCCCCGATGTGTATCAGGAGGATGCTCTTTCTGCATAGAGCCTCTGTATGGTTTGCCGGACTTCAGACCCGTTAGAGATATTATCGCCGAGATCAAGGCTCTCTGCAACGTAGGAGTCAGACACTTCCGGCTTGGTCGCCAGCCTGATATCTTCAGTTACATGGCTATCGGCGTTGGGGAGAATGAGTTTCCCAAACCAAACCCAGGTGCTCTAAAGAAATTGTTTGCAGGCATTAGAACCGAGTGCCTGGACATAGAGACACTGCACATAGATAATGCTAACCCGGGAGTCATCGCAAGATATCCCAAGGAGTGTGAGGAGATCGCCAAGACAATAATCAAGTACCATACGCCAGGAGATGTGGCAGCATTCGGAGTCGAAAGCGTCGATCCGGTCGTCATAGAGAAAAATAACCTTAAGGCTCAACCTGAACAAACTTTGCAAGCCATAGAACTCATAAACAAGGTTGGGTCAGTAAGGGGGAGCAACGGTTTACCAGAACTCTTGCCTGGGATCAACTTTGTCTATGGCCTCATAGGGGAGACCGAGGAGACCTATAGATTAAACTTGGAGTTTATGAAGGGGCTTCTTGAACGTGGTTTACTTGTTAGAAGAATAAACATAAGACAAGTAATACCTTTTCCAGGTACCAAGATGGGCAAAGTTGGAAACAGGATAATTAGGAAAAACAAGGGGATTTTCGCGACGTACAAGGAGAAGATGAGGATCGAAGTGGACTTACCAATGCTCAGAAGAATCGTTCCCACTGGAACAGTCCTCCGGCGCGTCAGAACAGAGACCCATGAAGGTAACATGACGCACGCCAGACAAGTAGGAACATATCCGCTGCTGGTGACAATACCCGAGAAGGTTCCGCTTGATGAGTGGCTTGATACTACAATCGTCGGACACGGATACCGATCAGCAACTGGTGTACCACGGCCTCTTAACGTGAATACCGCGTCACCGAGACTTCTACGGGCACTACCGAAAATATCTGAAAAGGAAGTTCTAACTCTTCTGAGAAACCGACCGATAACCAGCCTCGATGAACTCAAGGGCCTATTACGAGAAGACTCATACAAAACTCTGAGCAGCATGATGGAAATCTGATCCACATGCCCGTGGTGAAATCATCCTGACAATAGACTGCTAGGTACGAAAGAATCCTGAGAGAGATGAACTTCTCAGTTTAGCGGGCCCGGGGGGATTTGAACACCCTCTTCCGCTCATCACAGTGAACATCTCGATGAGCGCCAACTTCAGACAGCCAGAAGAAGACGACTCTAATAAATAACTATTGGTCAAAATCAACGATTTTCACTGGACTCCTTCATACGTGGCTTATATGGGGAGGACCCAATATTGAAATCCCTCCTCTCTCCCAGTTTGGCCCCATCCTTCAGGCGACGACAAGCAGTTATTAGAACCTAAGCAGGTTCGCTGCACACGACACGAGCAGGGTTTGATTTTTCACCTTATATGCTGTGAGTCGTTGATCTCCCCCCTGGTTTAGCTTTGAAAGAGTGTCCAATTGGTTGTATAGATCAATCAATGAAGGATCGAGAAGAGTGAATAAGTGAAGTGTCTGGGTTCTGGGTGGAAAGTTTTCGCACAATTTGATTGTGTGCTAAATCTAAGCCAACTGTTGAGTTGAAATAAGAATCACTGTTAGTACTAGTTTACGTGGAAGGTAGACAATATCCTCGAAGACGCAAGTGTCTGGTGAGTGTTTCCGGTGAAAAGACTAACCGTGCAGTAATTTTCCTGTATGTGTCGTGGTTGGGGAAGGATCACATGAGCAGAGGAGGAAGGGACCGAGATGGTGATATGGCGGGAGAAAAGAAGCGTGGTCAGGAAGTTTCGATGGAGCATTGGTACAGACAATGGAAGAAGGTGACTGTTCACCCAAACCTACGAGTCGACTACTTCGAGAACATAGGAACGAAACAGAAGGCTTACTGGCTGGGCTTCTTATACGCTGATGGCTATCTGGTGAAGACGGGAAGAAAAGGGGAACCACAAATCGGAATTCTGCTCAGCCGAAAGGACGAGAAACAAATCGATAAGTTCTGTGAAAACCTAGGATTAGATAGCGCCAGAAAATCCTATAGAATCATAGAGGGAACTAGGCGAATCGGGATTCTATTTCGTTGCCAGAGAATGAGCAACGACCTAATGAAGCATGGAGTGACCTTCAGAAAATCCAAAATCATTCAATATCCGAAGACGTCTTTGCCTACCAGAGAGTTGGAGTTGGCATTCCTGCTCGGGTACTACGATGGCGATGGAATACAAAATAGAACAATAATCACTTCGGGTAGCAGACGATTCTTGGAACAGATAAGAAACAGATTTGGTCTGCGGTACATGGTTCGAAAAGAAACGTGCGTGAAGCGAATCTGTGACAGAACGATAGTAGGAACGAGATATCTTATGAGTCTAGGTCCAGAACAGTTCAACGAGCTAATGAACAACCACACAAACAGTATGCCTAGGAAACGTCCACTGTTCTGCGACTCAAAGGAAAGAGCACGTAGATCTGCTGAAGCTTCTACACCAGAGAAGGTTCGGGTGAGAAATGAGTTGCTAAAGGAATGGAGAAGCATTACAAGAGAAGAACTAGAGAAATTAGTACAAGAGATTCCCTTTAGACAAATTGCCATCAAGTACAATCTTTCTCCGCGTGCTGGTGTGGGCACGGTATCGAGGAAATGCAGGAGATTCGGCGTTTCTATACCGACGAAGGGTTACTGGCAGAAAATCCGCTGGGCACGAAAATCCTTGGAAGCGCATTCAAAGCAAGATTGATGGCTACTTCGGAGAGAAGAAAACAACTCCTCGTCTCTCTAACCGTATCTTTTCCTTCCTTTCTTTTCTCCCTGTATTGAGAGATTCCTGAAGAAGAAAACTTTCTGCAACATGTCTGCAAGGAATCACCTATCTGTGGAAATCGACAACAGGAAATATGCAGCAAAGTCAGCAATGGGAAGACTCTACGTCAAGCATGCGCTCACTTTTCCAGGCATACTTCATTGTTCTGGCATCTTCGTTCACTCAATAGGTGCGAGTTCGTAGCCGTAGATCCTCCTTGAACCACTAAAAGGACATCTAGCCTAGTAGCTAGAGTCCAACACTGGGGCAACTCTTTTCACATGAAACCACTGGAAAGTCTCACAGTGGAAGAGAATATGAATGTCGCGAAAACAAAGGAAGATGGGGTACACGGATCGTAACAGTTAGTTTGGTACAGATTGAGGAAGATTTGAGGGTCCATTCATGGAGCACAGCTTGGAATCTCACGATAGTCTCTCTCGGTTTGAACACACAATACAAAGGCTCCGAGAATCAGCAATACTCAGTTTATTCCCTTAGAACAAAACGAAAGAGGAAAGTTCACACCAAGTAAGTCATCTACAAAACATGACCAGGCTTTTGACAGCAAGAGAAGCCCTTTCTGTGGTACTACTCTCTTTGAGAATACTAAAGGGAACTCGGAGTTTCAAGAGATTGATAACTAAGAAGAATTAGGGGCGTTGAGAACTCTTAATAAAAGGAAGCATTGAGCAGTACCCAAAAGGCGGAAATCGGATGGCGGGCCCGGAGGGATTTTCAGTCCATTGCTTGGGCAACAGACTTTTGAACCCTCGACCATCAGCTTTCCTTGGTCTTTATTCTCCTTAGAGGGCTGACGCCCTATCCTGACTAGGCCACGGGCCCGATTGTTCTCCAACTATTTGCGTATGTATTACCGTTATGTTGCTATTAAAATACTTTCTATTTTACACCTTGCTTGGAAGCTGAGCTATATTCTTGTAAGATAATTGTTTTGCAAGTTCTCCAGCCAAGTCGAGCACCTTCTTAGCTTTCTGAATAACGACGCTGTCACTGCTTACTATTACTCCTCCAACCTTTAATGTGGCGACATCCGTTTCTTGTGCAGTTGTTGCGGTCCCTTTTAGCTCGAACTCTGCCATCATTCTGCGTGTCGTGGAAGCAAGCAATCCACTTCTGCTCACTTGTTTGTCATAGGAAAAGTAGACTTCTTTGGGGCTATGTTCCTTGAGATTCTTAAGAATCAAACGTAAAGCTCGCATAGTTCTTGCTGTGATCTTGTGCTTTCCGAAGACCGCTGAAATATCTCGAGTAACAAAGTCATCGCATTGAATAAGCGGCTTCTTCGCAAACATGCTTTCGACCGTGATCAGGAGATTGTATCCGTCTATTGACACCGTCCGGCCACTGATTTCGCTCACCTTAACGAGCTTCTCTCTTCTGCTTTCTGCCTCAGCTCTGTCGAAGATGCCTCGCATTAGCACATACCGTTCTCCTAAGGTCACTCTATACTTATCTCCCACAAACCTAACGGCTGACTCTCTGTTGTAGCCGCGAGACAATAAGTACCGAAGATCTCTTATTGCTTCCATCAAGCTATCAGTAATAATCATGGCCTGTAGCGCCCTCTTCGTTTCATGGCCTACTGTCACAATTGCAGAGTGTGTACAACTGACCATTGACTAAGATAAGTTTTCAGCTGATTTTTAATCTTGCTATTACCAGATAGGATTGGATGACAGAGTTTGAATCCTCTTGAAAAATTATATTAAGTCGTCTTCTTCAATTAGTGTAAAAAGGTTCCAACTATCGTGACATCAATTCTGTCAGCACAGCGCTGCTAAGAACTCAGTTCGATCGGGGTCGTTCGACTGAAGAGGTTTAGGAAGCTCGTTAAATCAGGGGCCAAATAATGAGTACCAAGTTGCTTAAGAAAAAACTGAAGGAAGAGTTTGCGAAGAACTATGGCAGATTCTATCCGGTTGAAACTCTGAAAGAGCTAGGTTTCATTAGGAAAACTTGCCGCGTATGTGGCAATAACTACTGGACAGTTAACCCAAACACGGAATACTGTGGAGACCCCGCCTGTGTCGGCGGATACAGCTTCATAGGCTCACCACCAACAAAGAGAAGGCTGTCATACAAAGAATGCTGGGACGAGTTTGTAAGAGTCTTCTCAAAGTTTGGTCACACGGCAATAAACAGATACCCTGTTGTCGCTCGATGGAGAGATGATGTGTACTTTGTTGAAGCATCGATTTATGATTTTCAACCTCATGTGGTCTCAGGGGAAGTTGACCCGCCAGCTAATCCTTTAGTTGTCCCACAATTCTGCCTAAGGTTCAATGACATCGATAACGTCGGTTTGACCGGCAGACATTATACAGGATTCATCATGGTCGGACAACATGTATTCAACAAGCCGGGAAAATTCATTTATTTCAAGAACGAATGCATTCGCTATAATTATGAACGACTTACAAATGGCCTTGGAATTCCAGCTGAAGAAATAACCTTTGTTGAGGATGTATGGGCTGGTGGCGGCAACTTTGGACCCAGCATAGAATATTTCGTGAAGGGCTTGGAGCTTGGAAACCAGGTCTTCATGCAGTTTGAGCAACTTCCAGACGGAAGCTCGAGAGAACTAAGAACCACTGTCATCGATCACGGAACTGGACTTGAAAGATATCCTTGGTTGTGTAATGGGTCTCCAACGAGCTACGATGTCGTCTTCCCCAAAGTTCTGGACAAATTGCATGATGCGGTAGGGATCAAACCTGACCAAGAGCTACTCCAGAAATTCTCCCTCTTCGCAGGAAAGTTTGACGTTACAGAGATCGAGGACACGGGGCTAATGTGGCGTTCTGCTGCCTCGTTCACAGGCATCGATGTTGATACTCTGAGGAAAGAAGTCAGTTTCATTAGAACTCTCTACTCGATAGCGGAACATGCGCGTTCGCTCCTTGTAGCCATCCATGATGGCGCCCTACCTAGCAATATTGGCGGGGGATATAACCTACGATACATCCTCAGAAGAGCTCTTAGTCTAATTAACGAGTACAAGTTGAATGTCGAGCTTGAGGATGTCGTCCAATGGCACATTGATGAATTCGGCTCATGGTTCGCTGAACTAAAGGAATTAGGTTCCTTGTTCGACATACTGAAACTTGAGAAACAGAGATATGAGCAGAGCCTCGAGAAAGGCAAAGCCCTGATTGAGAGGATCGTGAGATCAAAGAAGACTGTGAGCATTACTAGTCTCATAGCACTCTACGAGTCTCACGGTATGACACCCCAAACAGTCAAAGAAATAGCTGCAAGCTATGGGTCTAACGTTACGATTCCAGAAGACTTCAGCCTAGTAATGCAGGAAAAGCACTCTTCGAAAACCCAGGAAACGACGAGGTCACAAAAGGTAGGCCCGACTCTCTCGACTGTAGACCTCTCCAAGATGTCCGAAACCAGACCATTATACTACGAACAGCCTGAAGAGAAGGAATTCAAGGCTCGTGTTCTTAAGGTCTTGGATAAGAAGTATCTCATCTTGGACAAGACACTCTTCTACCCTACCTCAGGAGGCCAGGAGTTTGACACAGGGTCAATAAACGGAGAAAAAGTGGTTAATGTATTCAAGAACGGTAACTTCATTGTGCACGAATTGAGTAAGCTGGGAAGCATTCAGGAAGGCGCTATGGTTAATGGTAAGATCGATTGGGAGAAAAGACAAATCCTGAAAAGACATCATACAGCAACACATGTACTAAACGCTTCCGCTCGTCAGATCTTGGGACCGCATATTTGGCAAGCTGGAGCTGAGAAGACTGCCAAGAAATCGCGATTAGATATCACGCACTTCAGAGCACTGACACCTGATGAGGAGAACAGTATAGAATCCTTGGCAAATAAGGCTGTTATGGAGAATCGACCAGTGACTGTGTCCACAATGGACCGAGACCAAGCTGAGAAGAAATACGGGTTTAGACTTTACCAAGGAGGCGCTGTCCCAGGCAACAAAATTAGGGTCATCGAAGTTAAGGATTTTGATGTAGAAGCATGTGGCGGGACCCACTGCTCATCGACCGGTGAAATAGGTCTAATCAAGATCCTTTCTACTGAACGAATCCAAGATGGAATAGTTAGACTAAACTTCGTAGCGGGCGAACCTGCGGTTAATTATGTGCAGAAGCTAAATGAAGCGGTCAAATTAATGAGCTCAATTACAGGTTCATCTCTTGATACTCTCGTGAAGACTGTTGAAAAAACATTAGAAGAAAAAAAAGAACAGAATAAGACTCTAAGCCTAGCCCAGGGCGAAATAATCACGTTACAGATCCTTAATGCAGCATCAACGACAGTGGAGCCCGTAGTAAGAGTTGAGACTTCAATAAACGATCTTAGGGTTGTTGCAGTAGCCGCATCAAAGATCATTAAGAAGGAATTGAAAGGACGCGTGCTGATTGTCAGAGGCTCAACCTTCGCCTACGGCGTATCGTCTAACGATAGATTCGATGTCAAGAAAGAACTTAGCACATTCTGTAAGGTCGTTGAAGGAGACCGGAACGAGGCAAAAGGCTACAAGTTGTATCAATAGATTGAGTGACCTAATATTAGGTGGTTGACTCATCCAGCAGGTCAACTGATACAACCCAAGGCCTCAAAAATGGTGAGTGCCAGAGATTGAGGCCATTGGTTTTCGCTACTAACCGAAAAGAGCGGATAGACCAGCGACTGCTTCTTCTTCTTTCTTCTCTTCTTCCTTCTTTTTCTCTTCCTTCTTGTGTGCTCCTGCTGCCTCTGGTGCCGCAACGGTTGCAATCGCAGCTGTCTTTACTGCTTCATCGATGTTGATTCCCTCTAAGGCCGCCACTGTGGCTTTGACCTTGGCTTTGTCAACATTCACGCCTGCAGCTTGAAGGATCTTTTCTATCTTGTCTTCTGTGATCTTCTGTCCAGCTTTGTGTAACAGCAGTGACGCATAGACGCTTTCCATCTCTAACTTTCACCTTCTTTCTCAAGTGAGGATTTCAATTCATTTTGGGAGATTTAAAGGTTTACATTAACGTTTTTGAAGCCTATACAAACTTGCTGTTAATATCTTCAAATATCATTGCTGATCGCTCTACTTGGCTGCTCTCTTGCTCTCGATCATTTGCTGAAGTGCCATCACTTCTCTTTCCGCTTTGGTTACAAGCAAAGTAACAGTATCGGAGTCCACTATGCCGGCGTAGACAGATAAGTTGATTGCATATAGATGTGCTTCACGAAGCTGGTTTAGTACTCTTTCTTCATCTATGTCGAAAACATCGCCAGATACTATCTCCCCATTCTCGTATGCGGACGCTAATCGCAGCTGTACTTCGAACGGCTCTATACCCAGCCTTGAAAGGATGATAGCCAAAGTCTGGGATATCTTATCACCTTTTTTCGCTGCGACAGCATCCTTTGTAATCCAGATGGATCCTGATTCCACACGAGTTGGCAATCCGACTTCGCCCAATTGGCTTATAATGGGACCTGGCGTGAAGCCCGTGTTTCCTGCAGGGACCACGACATCGCTGATAGCTATACTTCCTGCTTTAGCCGGTGCTTTGACCTTGTTCTTAGAGAAGATGACACTTAGTCTGAAAGGACTCATGTCCGTAAATATGAAAGCATTCTGCCCAATAAGCAACGAGTTGAGCTTCTCTAATCCCTTTTTCTTGCCATTAACCTTCTCCAGTGCCTTCTTCACCATTGTGTTTTTTACAACCTTGATCGAAGCCCGACCGCTAAGACTCCGCTTTATTCCCTGCAACTGCCTAGTTCCTATTCCACTGATCTTCACTATTCCAATCACACTGGATCGCTCGATGAGTTTAGTAAGCTCGTCAATTTGCCGAACTTTCTTCTCAGGGTGAGCCTTAGTCATTGCAGAAGCTATAGACATAGCTGATCACTTCCTTCGATGTAACTTCAGATTTCTATTATGACTGCTTCTTAAGCTCCCACCTTGACAGAAGATCCCATGGTGGTCTTCAGGTAGATTGATCTTATGTTTCTATCTCCTCTCTCAAGTTTAGCAATAAGGGCATCGACCACTGCTTGAACATTCTCAACTACATCCTCATCTTTCATGGTCTCGGTTCCAATCCTCATAAGGGCAGTAGTTTGACGACCAATCTTGACTTTGACGACACGTTTCAGTCGTTCGATTACAGGTGCTAGGTTAGCAGTTGCAGTTACCGCTGTAGGCATCTTTCCCCTGGGTCCGAGGACAGGTCCGAGGTTCTTACCTATGAGAGGCATTAGGTCAGCGCGGGCTATAAAGAAGTCAAATTCTGATGCCAGTTTCTTGGCCTTCTTCTTATCCGCTCCCAACGCTTCGATCTCCTCACGTTCGACAACCCTATTAACTCCTCCTTCCTTTGCTCTCACAGCCGTGTCCCCGTAAACAAGAGCACAGATCTTGACAGTCTTCGGAACAGGTTTTGGCAAAGTAACCTCAAGATTTATCTTGGATTCAGGTTTGGATGGATCAATATCCTTAAGATTGATGGCCAAGTCTATCGACTGCTTGAATTTCCGCTTTCCTGAAGTCTCTCTGACCTTCTTAACCGCCTTTGCAATCGCTTCCTTGTCAAATGGCAATGTTCAACTTACCTCCAATCATAATATTCGTCTGCATGAAATCGCGTTCATTGACTCGCATTCTGGCTCTAGGTTCAAACCTAAACTAAGATATGTCAACTCTCTTTGAGTTGGTCATCATATCTACCTTCAAGCAGCTCTTTCTGGACAACTTTGCAATCCTTGCCGTCGACGGTTACTCCTGTGCTTATGCATGTCCCAAGAATTGCTCTTACAGCTCTTTTAAGATCGGTGGTCATGAGCGACTCCTTTTTGATCTTGGCTACTTTGACAATTCTATCAAAGCTGAGATCTGCAACCTTCTGTCCCTTGGGGTTCCCACTGCCTTTTGGTTGTCTAGCTTCACGAAGTATGAGCGCAGAAGTAGGGGGCAACCCCACTTCTACTTCAAAATCTTTTGTGTCAGTATCAACTGTTATCTTGACTGGAACTCTCAGGCCAGCAAAATCCTTTGTAATCTCATTAATTTTCTGAACGACTTGGAATAGGTTTACTCCTGTTGGTCCCAGTGCCGGTCCTATAGGTGGCCCTGCAGATGCTTTTCCACCTTCCACCAGTGCACTGACGCTTGCCTTCTTGCCCATGTCTGATCACATCAGCAGTACTGTTTCTTGTTGGATGAAGCTAGTAGGTTAGATAGATAAACCTAGGTTGTAAGTGCTGTAGTTCAATGTACAAGCAGATAATAAAACTTTTCCCTTAGAGGAGCTCTGTTCAGATATGCTCCCCAGGTGTCTCAAGCTGTAGTCTTTGTCTACGAAGGGTCGCCTATTCGAATCCTTCCTCTTCTTCCTCCTCTTCCTTCTTAGCTCCCTCTTTAGGAGGTTGCCCTTTTTCGACAATCCTCACGTAATCGGCTCTGACTTTCACAGGTATAGGGTTGTACGGTGTCTCTAGCAGTTCGAGAACAACTTCTTCTTTCTCGCTGTCTATCTTTCCAACGCGGGCTTTCTCACCTTTGAATGGTCCACCAGTGATTTCGACTATATCTCCTGTTCCTAACCCCTCTGTAGGTTTCTTCGGGACTAGATAAGTATCGATCTCTTTTTCACTTATCCTGCCTATCGTTCCTCCTCTAACGTGAGCTATCCCTGAGACCGCTTGCTCGACAACCCGATGCTCAGTTGCCTCAACAAATACGTAACCCCTTACACCATCTGGCACGAGAACGGCTTTTATGGGTAGCTTCTTATTTCTAGCTTGTGCCTCTAATAGTGCGGCCACATTGGTCTCCTGCCCGATCGTTGTCCTGACAACAAAGACTGAGGTTTCACCATTTCCTTTTGCTGACATACGGGATCGATTCCTCTATCACTTGGTTGAGTTCAGCATGACCATCTTCATGTCACAGGGGCTTCTTGACTGAGCATCTTCTATCAGAACCAAAACATGCATTCCGGTCTTGCATCGTTCAAGGGTGGAATCCTATGACGATGAAGACTAGATGAATTACAAATGCCAAAACGCCTATCAGTATCACTCCGAGCGCACATACTTTTGTTGTGAGCCATACTTCTTTTCTTTCCGGTTTCTTTGCCAGTTTCAGTACTCGTCTCGATTGTCCGATGAATCCCCTAATGTTCACCATTACGCGATCACCTTTCAAGTTCTCTCTGTATAGGACGGATCTTCACGATTACCTCATCGATTTGTAGAATTAGTGTTAGTCGTCCCTTTAGTTATCCAATACTAATGCCTTTGATGTATTTAAATCATGAACGAATTCTGGGTACAAGCCACACTTATTGATGAATCTGCTTCGTGGATTATAAAAGTTGCTAGGGTATTCACGGCGCACTCTTGTCTCATGATGTTGCACTGCGGTTCCTTCTATACCAGAAGAGCAATGATGCTCTTTGCTACGTGAAGCCTGTTCTCTGCCTCTTCCCAAACAACTGAATGTCTTGGATCGTCGATGACTTCGGTTGCCACTTCTTGCCCGCGGTGCGCTGGCAAGCAGTGCAAGAAGATATATGCTTCATTAGCTTTCGAAGTCAGTTTCTTGTTGACTTGGAAAGGCGGGAAAACTCTAAGACGCTCTGCTGACTCTGCCTCTTGTCCCATCGAGACGAACACATCTGTGTAGATAATGTCAGCATCTCTTACCGCTTCAATGGGATCATTCAGCACAGTAACATTCGATCCGTTTGCCCTTGCATAGTTCTCTGCAGTCTTGACGACCTCTTCATTGGGCTCATAACCCTTTGGAGTCCCAACAGATATGTTCATGCCGATTTGGCTGCAACCGATAAGCAATGAGTGACATATGTTGTTTCCATCCCCGACAAATGAAAGTTTCAAGCCTTCCAGCTTTCCCTTCTTCTCCCTGATCGTCATCAGATCGGCAAGTATCTGCATTGGATGATACATCGGAGTTAACGCGTTAATGACAGGAACTCTGGAATTCTCTGCAAGCTTAACTATTGTTTCATGAGACCCCAATCTTGCTACAATCCCATACACATATCTGGTCAAGACTCTTGCAGTATCTTCAATTGTTTCTCCTCGACTAAGTTGGGCCTCGTTTGCGCTAAGGTACAACGGCTTGCCGCCAAGCTCACTGATGGCAACTTCTGTGCTTACCCTAGTCCTGGTTGACGGTTTCTCGAATATCATCGCGATTGGCTTGTTGTGAAGGACGTCGACGAGATTTTCGCCTGCGTATCTTCTTCGCTTAAATTCATAGGCTTGGTCTAGAATTAGATGAACCTCTTCTTTACTGAATTCCTCCATTGTTATGAGGTGTCTACCTCTTAAGTTCAATTGAGACATGCCTCCAGTCTAATCTCTAGATCTATGATCGAAGCTAATTACGCTTTTTTAATTAAACCTGACTATTAGGTTATCGTCAATTATCCTCCTTCAAAGAATGGGAAATGGTTCTTCCCTAGGTTATTGGGATCGAAATTCTCATATTCCTTCAATTGCAGTAACCGCAAGTGCGATTGCGACTTGATTAATTGTGCCGGTTCTTATCTTGCTATCTTTCCGAAAATCTTTTCAACAAACCACTTGGGCTCAAATGACTGGAGGTCTTCGTAGGTCTGTTCGTCCGGAGCCCGGCCGTGGGAGGCGTCCACGGCGGCGTCCACGGCGGCCCGCTTCATGCGCATGAAATCCATGAG